>JBBSUP010000124.1:0-8328 GCA_038234295.1 Chthoniobacterales bacterium | reverse complement strand
GCCAAGAACCGGACGGCCCGTCCGACCCGGGCAAGGAACAAACCGTGCGCTGGCAGGAGGAACTTCTCTTTTATCGGAACTGCGAAATCCGGCGCCGTGCCAGTCTCGTTAATTACCGTCTCCAGCCCGATCTGGTGCTCGCGTTGCACTTCAACGCCGAGCCGTGGGGCGATCCGGCGGCGCCGACCTTGGTGGCAAGCAACCACCTCCATCTGCTCGTGAACGGCTCCTATCTTCCCGCCGAGCTGGAGCTCGATGACGAGCGTTACGAGATGCTGCACAAGCTCCTCAGTCGCGCTTATCCGGAAGAACTCGATCTCGCCGAAGCGCTCGCGCGTTCGATGTCGAAGGCGACCGGGCTGCCGCCTTATCAATACAAGACCGAGAACGTCACGCCCGTGGGCACGAGCGGCTACGTCTTCGCGCGCAATCTCATGGCGACGCGTCTCTATCGGTGCCCGACCGTTTATCTCGAGCCCTACGTGATGAACAGCGACGAAGTGTTCGAGCGCGTACAGGCGGGTGACTACGAAGGCATGAAACGGGTCGCCGGGAAAAAGCGTCCGAGCATCTTTCGCGAATACGTCGACGGCGTCGTCGAGGGTGTCGTGGACTACGTGAAAAAAGCGCGCCCGTAATCGAGGTCATCCCGAGCGGAGCGGAGCGGAGTCGAGGGATCCCGTCGTGTTTCTGTGAAGCTCAGCCGCACCAGACTTCCCTGCGGTCACGCTTCCCAGAAACCCCGCGGGATCCCTCGACTCCGCTAACGCTCCGCTCGGGATGACAATGCCTCTACGGCCTCGCGCAAATCTTCCATCGTGACCTCGCGCGAGACGCTCGCTTGGCCGATCGCGTGCGCGACGACGAAGCGAATCTCACCGTCGACGAATTTCTTGTCGTGCTTGAGCGCCGGCAGGATTTTCTCGCGCGGAAAATCCGGCGGCAACGTCGTCGGCAACTCCCGCGCGGCCAGCGCCGCCACGATCCGCTCCACCTCGCCAGAGGACAACCCCGCGCGCCGCGCCGAAATCCGCGCTGCCGCCACCATCCCGAGGCTGAGCGCCTCGCCATGGAGCATGTTCCCGTAGCCGGCTGCGTGCTCGATCGCGTGCCCGACGGTATGACCAAAATTTAGCAAGGCGCGGACGTCGTCCTGCTCGCGTTCATCGGCCGCGACGATCGCGGCTTTGATCGCGATATTCCGCCGCACGAACTCGGCCGCATCCTCGCGCTCCACCGTCGCGCAGTCCGCGAAGAGCTCTGGATCGCGAATGATTCCGTGCTTGATCGCTTCCGCGAACCCTTCGTTCCAGATCCGCTCGGGCAGCGTCTGCAAGGTGTCGGAATCGGCCAGGACGAGCGCGGGCGGATGGAAGCTGCCGATGAGATTTTTCCCAGCCGCGGAGTTCACGCCGGTCTTGCCACCGATGCAGCTATCGACCTGCGCGAGCAGCGTGGTCGGCACGGAAACATACGGAATCCCGCGCAGATAAATCGCCGCGACAAACCCGGCGAGATCGCCGATGACCCCGCCGCCTAACGACACCACAAACGAACGCCGATCCAAGCCTAACGAACTCAGACGTTCGCAAAGTTCTCCAACTCGCGCGATGGACTTCGCGGTTTCCCCGGCCGCGACCGTGATCAATTCCGCCCCGAACCCGGCCCGGCGCAGGCTTTCCAAAACCGGCGCGGCGAAGAGCGGTGCAACTGTTTCGTCCGAGATCACCGCGCCGCGGCCGCGGAAGCCAAGCGCCCTCACGAGTGTGCCAGCTTCCCCGAGCAAATCCCGCCCGACGAGAACCTCGTAGCTGCCGCCGCCGGTGCGGATCGGAATCCTCACAGACCTATATTCGCGGGATTCGGGTGCCAGCGTGCCGAGCCGCTGTCGGTGCCGCCCGGCGCCGCCGCGTCGCTGTTGAAGACCGACCAAAGCATGTTCTCGACGTGCATATCGGCGAAACAAGCGTCGATATGGGTCCCGCCTTGATGCCTGCCCGCATTCGTCGCCGCATCCGGAGCGATGGTGCAACTGGTGGATCGGGCAGTCTGGTCAAAAGTTTCCATCGGCGCGAAGAGAATGAACTCGCTCGGCTTCGCGACCTGGTCGATCGCGAGCGAGCCCGTGGCGGTTCTCGCGTTGCCGTTGAAGCCATAACTGATCGGCGACGTCGTGTCGTTTCCGGTCTCAGTGCGACGATCGAAAGGGGAGAGAAACACCTTCCAGCCGCTCACGTACTTCGGTTGCAACGTGGTCATCCAATCGGTCGTCGGCAGGAAATAAATTCCGTCCTGATCGTTCAAATAAACCTGCGTCGCGATCCCGAGCTGGCGAAGGTTGTTCAAATCCTGAGTCACCCGCGCACGTTCCTGCACGCTGTTGAAAACCGGGAACGCGATCGCGGCGAGGATCGCGATGATCGTTATCACCACGAGCAGCTCGATCAGGGTAAAACCAGATGGGCGGCGACGCAGCAGGTGCATGGGGCGGCACGTTAGCATCCCTCGCCGCGGGCGCGGTAGGGAAATCGCCGCCGGAACCAGGGCTTGCCTCAACGCGCGGTTCTGATTCTATAGGCGCATGCCCGATTCCGTCGATCCGACCGATCCTGTCGCTCCAAATTCCACCCCGGGAACCACCGGCGGCACCCCGCCGCACCCGACTTCGACCGGGCTGCCCTCGAATGTCGCGGCCGCGCTCGCCTGTTTCCCACTCATCGGCGGCGTCATCTTTTTCATCCTCGAGAAGCGCGACAGCTTCGTCCGTTTCTACGCGATGCAATCGATCATCTTCGGCGCGATGTGGCTGCTCTTCTGGCTCGTCTGGAGCATCTTTTTCGCGATCCTCGCGCACATTCCCGTGCTCGGCGCGATCTTCGCGATTATCCTCTGGCTGGCCTGGGCGCTGGCGAGTCTGGCCGCGCTCCTCGTGCTCATCATCGCGATCGTGAAAGCCTTCGCGGGCGTGCGCTGGGACATCCCGTGGGTCGGCCCGATCGCGCGCCGGCAGGTGGATAACCCGATCGTATGATCGGTTCTCACCCGGCGGTCGTCTAACAATCGCTTTGCGCACCGCTCGCGCGACGAGCGCACTTCTGTAGCCGTTGCCCTCTGGGCGACGCGGGCGTTGGCGCGGGCTGGAAATTCGGTTCCGCGCCACTCTCGCGCTTCGCAGAGCGAAGCGTCTACAGGCTCGCGGCGCGGGCCGAGAGCTCGCTACGCGAGCAGCTTCACGACGATCTGGCTCAGGATCAGCTCGTGATCGAGCTGCGTCGTGACGATCTGCACGTTTGCCGTCAGACAGGCTTCGAGGCCGGCGATGAGTTTTTCCGTCTGGAAACGCCCGGCGTGGACTGCGGCAATGCCGAGCGGGTAACTGCTGAGCGAGCCATCTTTCTTCCGCGGGATGTGGTCGACCGCTTCCGCGGGGAGACGATTTAGCTGGTAAATAAAATCGCCCGGCTTGCTTGGCCGTGGCATGCGCTGGCGCTCCATCAGGTCTTTCGCGAGCAGGAGATTGCGAACCGTGGGGATGAGCGCGACGAGGAGAATGCCGATCGCCGATTCGCCTTGGTCGAGCAGACTCCGCACAAGCCGAAGGGCCTGCTCGAGCTGCCGCGCGGCGAGCGCGTTGCCGAGCTCGAAGATGACACCGGCACGCGATAACGGCACCAGCATGCGCACTTCTTCGAGCGCGATCCGGCGATTCTCCGGGCCGAGGTAGAGATCGATTTTCTCGAGCTCGCTCAGGATGACGCGCCGATCGCCGCCGGTCAGGAGCACGAAGAGATCGAGCGCCTCCGGCTCGAATTGCAAACCGCTGGCCCGGCCTAACGACAAGACCAGATCGGTGGCTTCTTCCTCCCAGCCGCCGCGTTTGGAATCGAGCTTGTCGAACACCTGGAGCTCGGCGCGTTTCGCGAGCGTTTTGTAAAAGCTGCGGCGTTTGTCGACCTCCGGCGCGCTGAGGAGAAACTTCACTTCATCCGAGCCGAAATCGGACTGCATCACCTCCGCCAATTCCTCCAGCGCAGGTTGCACTGCAGCAGACCGGCCGAGCACGGTGTCCGCGAGGAAGTTGGCGTTTTTCAGCCAGACGAGTTTGCCGCCGAAGAACGGCAGGGTCTGCAACGCCTCGATCGCGGAGCGAATGCGGCTCGCCGCCTGCTCGGCGTTGTCGGCCGCGCCGTCGATGATCTCGACTCCGAAATCGCCCGCGTCCGCCGGCGCCAGTTCCGCCGCGAGCTCCTTCGCGACGGCTTTCACCGTGCTCTCGTCGGACCCGACGACGGCGTAGATCGACGCGGTTTTTTTTGCCGCAGATTTCGGCTTTGCCTTCATCAACGGGTGAAACGGCTGAAGCGCTTTTCGAATTCGTTCGGGTCGCGAAAGTCGTCGCCGTAGATCTCCACGAGCGCGGTCGCCGTCGGCCTGCCCGCGAGCAGTCGATCGACAAATTCCGGAAACAACTCCTTCGGATATTTGTTGAAGAGGTAGCGCACAAACTTCGCGCTCGTCCCGTAGAGCCGCCACACCGCGTCGAGCTCGACCGGATAACGCTGCGTCGCGAGCAATTCGGCGACGGTCAGTTTCGCGTAGCGCAGTTTCCGTTGGGTCGATTGCGGCAAGCGCGAGTGGCGCGCGGCGATGCTCGCGTCGGCCATGTATTCACCAAAACCTTCGTTCAGCCAAATCGGCCAGCGCCGATGATAAATTCGCGCCACGACCGCGTGGGTGGTTTCGTGCGCGAGCGTTTGGGAATCGAAGCCGCCACCGCCGGCGCGGACGTTCAGGTAAAGTTCATCGCCCTTCGCGAAGCTGTGCGACCAGGGCACGGCGTGGGTCGAGGCGAGAAATTTCTGCCATTCTTTTTCATCCGCGAAGACGTAGACCTGCGACTTCGCAGTGTAATCCGCCTTGGCCGCGCCTAACGATTGCGCGACGTACCAAAGATCGAACTCGATCTCGCGCGCGATCTGGAGCGCATCGCCCAGGCCGCGGTAGTGGATGATGAAATTCTCGGTCTCGCCGCGATGCCACTGCGCGGGCCGCAGCGCGAGCGCGGTCTGGCCGTCGTGGCTGATTTCGTGGTTTGGAAGCTCTTCCCATTTCTCCTGCCGTAACGGCACGTCGTAAGGTGGCGGCGTGGAGCCCGGCGTCGGAGTTGGCGTCGGCGTGCCGAGGGTTGAGGCAGTCGTCGGTGACGGACGGCTCGGGAACGGCCAATCGTTAGGCGGGGATTGGGCCAGGGCGCTGGCGGTGAGGGCAAAGAGAAGGGGGAAGGCGCCGCGGATCATCGGGGAGGAGAATCGTAGGTGCGCGGGGCCGTGGTGTCGAGCGAGCGCAGAGTGGTAGCGTCCGCTGTCTCAGCGGAATGGGAGAGCGCCGTCCACGCCCGCCGCCGCTGCGCTGAGAACGCGCTCGCTCCAAGGCCGGATTCCGCTTTCGAGGGCGTCGAAAAGTCGTGTCATCCCGAGCGGAGCCCCGCGGAGGCGGGGCGGAGTCGAGGGATCCCGTGGCGTTACCTTAAAGCTCACTCCACGGGATTCCTCGACGACGCTGCGCTCCGCTCCGAATGACCCGGTTTGGAGGTCCTCTCAGGGCGCGCGGCGGAGGCCGGTAGGCGCTGGCGGCGTCGCGCCCGGCGGAGGCGCGCTGCTGCTCGCGCCGAGCAACGCGGCCCGCGCGTAGGTGATCTCAGCGGGCAGACCGGTGACGTCTTTCTGGTAAATCTCCATGTATTTCATCCCGTAGCCGACGGCGATGTCGGTCGTGCGATGGAGAATATTTGCGGCGCTATCGGGAACGCCGTCGTTGTCGCGAAAGGTCGGGTCGTCGGCCGCGGCCGCGAGCATTTGCCCGGCGACGTCTGGCTGACTTTCCCAGATAACGCCGTAGACCGTCCCCGTTCCGGGAGCCGGTGGGGTCTTGGCCGCGAGGGAATTTTTCTGCACGATCAAACGGCCCGGCCAACTCGCCCGGGCGCTCGCGATCGCGTTTCGCGCGACGTAGCTCACGTCCGGATCGAGCCCGCCATTTCCCGCGACGGCGAGGGTGATGTATTGCGTCGGGAAAGCGGTCATGGCGGCATCGAGGATCGCCTTGCCGGCATCGATTAATTTTTGGGAGCTATATCCCAGAGTCCCCCACTGCTCGATGTCGGGCTGCGTGTGCGGCACGCTCCAGTCTTCGCTGTTCGCGTTCGCAAAGTTTACGGCGACCACTTTAACCGTCGGGTTGTTCCCGAAATGCGCGCCGAGCGCGGCGATCATCGCCTTCTTCTTCGCGAGAAATGTCGGGTCCCAGAAGACCGGGATCGTGGTCGGGACGCCCTCTTTCTCGAAGTGGAAAAAGCTCCCGCCCGCGTCTGTGACGGCGGTGGTGACCCAGGCGGGCTTGCCAATCTGGGTGAGGATGCGCAGGAGCACGACCTTGCCCGCCGCCGCGGCGCGGCCCACTTCGGTGTCGAGAAACGTCCAGTCGTAATGACCTTCTGTCGGTTCGAGGTCGGCCCAGGTCTGGCGAATGCCGAGTCCCATCACATCGGAATTGTTGAGCGCCGACGCTGGGCAGGCGCGGCCAGCCGGGAGGAGACAAAAGACGCCATGGGGGATCTCGGCACCCGCCGACGACGCGAGGAGGATCGCAACGGAGGCGGCAAAAAAGGGTGACCCGCCCGGGCGCTGGGAGACGGATTTACGGATGGACGAAGACAGCGACATACACCTGAGAAAAGCGTTCTTCGCGCCATACCGGCAGAATTTCGCAAGAAACTGACGAAATTTAGCGTGGAACCAAGAGATTTCCCGGAGGGTGGGGCGAAATTCGCTCTTCGCGGGAAAACATTGACCTCTCCGCCCGAAACTGGTTCACTGGCGGACTCAGAGACACGACTTCAAAAGAAGGAAGGTTAAGCGACTCTGTCGCACATGTAGCGAGCGAGCCTCGCGTTTGCCGCCAAAGCGACGTGTGCAGGTCGCTTTGTCAGCGCCCCGCGAACCGCTCCTTATCGATTACGGAAGCCGATAAACTTCCATCAAAGCCACGCCCTTGGTCCCCGCCACTCTAAGGACAAACGGCTGGGTAACCCCTAGACGAAACTGTCATGAGGAGGGCAGACTCATTCGGGTTCGTGGGGGCAAGTTGAGTCACCTTGATCGCCTCGTTATTGGAAGAACTCATCCGGTGATCGTTTGAAGCGATGATGACTCCATCGCTGCTACGCAAATCCAGCGTCGGGTTTTGCAGGGGATCAGCGATGTCCATCCGGTGGACGGCCGCTCCGTCGAGCGTTCCTGGATCGCGATGTGACTGATCGCCGCGGTCGGTGCCGCGCAGTCCCAGTGCAAGTGCGAATTGTTTTTTCGCAAAAAGCTTGACCCTTTGGCCCTCTGCCCGTCTAATCTCTACTGCACCCCACCCCAACATGTCGCCCCCCGACCTCCTTCCGCTTGAATCACGCGCGCGCTCTCCAGAGCGGCACCCGTAGATCTGAAGATGAAAAAACTTCTGATCGGATTCCGCGGCCGGCTTTTGTGCCCCACTGAAGCAGTGCGCCCAGTGCCACCACGGACGGCTTGGAGGGGTGGTTTGCGTCTCCTCTCAGTCGCGCTTATCTCGCTGGCGTTTCCGGCCCCGGGCCCCGCAGAGACGAGCGACCCGGCGTTGAGCCCGCAGCTTTTCGTGCTGGCGGCCTCTTCGAATTCCGCGACCGTGATCGATAGCGCGACGAACGAAATCACGGCCAGGATTCCCCTCGGGACATCTCCCATTCGCTTGGCCATGACTCCGGACGGCCGAAAGGCCTATGTTTCTAACACTGGAGACACCACTGTTTCCGTCATCGATACAGTCAATCGGCTGGTCACAGCGACGATTCTGACCGGCCATGCCGGTCCACAGGAGATCACCGTCACCCCGGATGGCGCCTATGCCTTCGTCGTGCATCAACGCTCGGGATATGTCTCCGTAATCGATACCGCGACCGATACGCTGGCCCGTACCGTGCCGGTAGATGGCAATGAATGCCGCGATGTCCTTGCGACTCCGGACAATCGCTTCGTATACGTGGCGAATTTCTCCTCGAGCGAGGTGAGCGTGATCGACCGCGCCACCTATGCGGTCAAGAACATCGCCACCGATGCCGGACCTCGCCGCCTCGCCATCAGCCCCGATGGCTCTCGGATTTACGCCAGCGACTATCTTGGCGAGTCGCTCTCCGTCATCGACACGGCCAGCCAAACCCTGATCAAGAGCATTCCGGTGGGAGTGAATCCCCGAGGCGTCGCCGTCACCCCGGATGGCCGGGAGATCTATGTCACGAACGTG
>JBBSUP010000123.1:0-8367 GCA_038234295.1 Chthoniobacterales bacterium | reverse complement strand
GAGTCGTTAGGCTGATGCGTTTCGCGCGGCAGATCGGCGTGGCGCGCAACAGCCTCACGAGCGCGCTCGCCATCCTCACGCGGGAGCTGTAGCCGGAGTGCGCGCACACGGAAGTCAGGCATCTTGCCTGACTCGGCCGGCAAGCTTCCAGCCTGCCGGAAGGCGGTCGGCCGAGACAGACAAGATGTCTGTCTTCCGCTGCCGACTATCCCGCCGGCTCCACGTGCACGAGCACGTCGGCAATCCGCGGATCGGCGCCGCGAATCGCGTCCTTCACGTCATGCGCAATCGTGTGGCCCGCGCGCACCGTGATCGTCTCGTCCACGCGCACATGAAGATCGACGTAGAACGCCAGCCCCATTTTGCGGACGAAACATTTCTCGACCCCGAGCACACCCGGCGCGTTCGCCGCCGCGGCACAGACGGCTTCCACGATTTCGCCCTGCGGCGCGGTGTCCATGATCTCGTGCAACGCGGGACCGAGGAGCCGCCAGCCATTCGCGGCGATCAGCGCGCAGGCGACGAGCGCCGCCCAGGCATCGGCGTCCTCCCAGCCCGGGCCGCCTAACAAAGCGATCGAGATGCCGATGAAGGCAGCGATCGAAGTGAACGCGTCGGTCCGGTGATGCCACGCGTCGGTTTGCACAGCGGTACTCTCGAGCGTCTTGCCGTAGCGATGCACAATGCGGAAGAGCAACTCCTTCACGATCACCACCACCACGAGGACCACGAGCGTGAAAGGCTTCGGGGGCAGATGCGGCTGCGAGATTTCGTAGGCGCTGCGGACTGCGATCACGATCGCGGCTGCGATCACGCCGAACGACACCACAATCGCCGCGACCGGCTCCGCTTTGCCGTGGCCGTAGGGATGCGTTTCATCCGGCGGACGCGCGGCAAATTTCAGCCCGCCCCAGATGATCGCCGAACCCGCGATGTCGAGCGCCGACTCAATCCCATCGGCGATGAGGACGTAGGAATTGCCGAGCAGACCCGCGGAGATCTTAACGCAGGCGAGGACGCAATTCGCGCCGGCCCCGAGGAGGGCGATCCGCGCGCCGGTCTGGAGATTGCCCGCGGGGGTGTTCGCGGTAGGCTGCGGCGGAGAGAGCATCGGAATGAGCCGGACTATAAAAGCGATTGTCTACGAGGCGCACGGAAAACCCGAGGAGGTTTTGCGCCTCGCGGAGCAGGAACTGTCCGCGCCGGGCGCTGAGGAAGTTGTCGTTAGGCTCAAAGCGGCGCCGATTAATCCGGCCGACCTGAACGCGATCGAAGGCAAATATCCGGTGCGCTTCGAACTGCCGGCCACACCCGGTTTCGAAGGCGCGGGCGTCGTCGAGGAAATCGGTTCGTCGGTGCGCGATGTGGCGGTCGGGCAACAGGTGATCCTGCCGCATGACCTCGGAACCTGGCGCGAAGCCGCCGTCGTGCGCGCGGAGAAACTGGTCGTCGTGCCTGGCGAAATCGCGCCGGCACAGGCGGCGATGCTGAAAATCAATCCGATCACCGCGTGGCGCATGCTGCACGATTTCGTGAAGCTGGAACGCGGCGATTGGGTGATCCAAAACGCGGCCAACTCCGCGGCGGGCCGGGCCGCGATTCAAATCGCGCACGAGCTTGGCTACCGCACGGTCAACGTCGTTAGGCGCCCGGAGTTGATCGAGGAATTGCAGGCCGAAGGCGGCGACGTCGTGCTCCTCGACGACAACGATCTCCGCGATGCGGTCGCGGCGGCGACGGAAGACGCACCCATCCGGCTCGGTCTGAATGCGGTCGGCGGCGAAAGCGCGTTGCGGATGGCGAAGATCGTCGCGCCGGAGGCGACGATCGTGACCTACGGCGCGATGAGCTTGAAGCCACTAACGATCCCGAACGGTCTGCTCATTTTTAAAAACCTCCGTTTCACCGGCTTCTGGGTGAACAAGTGGTATGAGCAAGCGAGCGCCGCCGAACGCGACGAGACTTTCACGCGGCTTTTCGACCTCGCGCGGCGCGGACTCCTCCAGACCAAGATCGAGCGCACCTATTCGTTAGGCAACTTCGCCGCCGCAATCGCGCGTGCCGGTGAAGGCAAGCGCGCGGGCAAGATTCTCTTCGCGGCAGAAGAGTAGCGCCGAGGTTGCGCCGGCCGCCGTAGCGGCGTTTGCTGCGAAATGAAGCTCCCGGCCGTTCTCGTCTGCGTACTCCTGCTTTCGTTAGGCACAAAGGTCGCCCCGGCGCAGGATTGGGCGAAGGCCGCGCTCGAGAAATCGACCCGGCATCATGAATGGGTCGAGCTGCAAAGCGGCGGGCGCACCCTCAAGGCCTACGTCGTTTACCCGGAGGTGAAAGCGAAGGCACCCGCAGTCCTGGTGATTCACGAAATCTTCGGCCTGACCGATTGGGCGAAGGAGCTGGCGGATGAAATCGCCGCCGCCGGTTATCTCGCGATCGTGCCTGATCTGCTCTCGGCGCCGGACGGGAAAGACACCCAGAGTTACCCCGACAAAGAGGCCGCAATTAAGGCGGTCTCGGCGCTGAAAGCTGGGCAGGTTCTGCCCGACCTCGACGCCGCGGCGGAATACGTGCGGAAGTTGCCGGCCTGCGATGGCACGCTCGCGGTGACGGGATTTTGCTGGGGCGGCGGCTGGTCCTTTCGCTATGCCAATCACAACCCGAAGCTGAAGGCGGCTTTCGTATTTTACGGGACCGGCCCGAGTGAAAAGGCGGAAGCGGAGAAGATCGCCTGCTCGGTTTACGGCTTCTACGGCGAGGAAGATGCGCGCATCGGCGCGACCATTCCAAAAACCGAGGAGATCATGAAGTCGTTAGGCAAAACCTACGAGCCGGTCACCTACAAGGGCGCCGGTCACGGCTTCATGCGCGCCGGGGACGCGCCCGATGCGAACCCGGCCAATCGCGAGGCGCGGGACGAGGCGTGGCAGCGCTGGAAGTCCCTGCTGAAAAAGCTGGGAACTTAAAGGTGTAGCGGAGGCCTGTCGCCCCGCTGTAGCGGCGGGCGTGTCGCCCGCAAAAGCGTCGCCTGCAAATCGCGGCATGACGCGCAGCTCAGCGGCCGACACGGCGCCGCTACACCCGGCTTTTCCAAACGGCGGCGTCGATGATCGACCAAAGGTGGATGAGCCACCCGAGGAGGAAAATCCAGAGCACGCCGGCAAGACAAAACTGCAGGATCGCCATGAAAAGCCGCCCCTGCAGGAGCTGCCCGAGACCGGGGATGAAAAAACTGCAAAGCGCCGCGATGACATTGCCGGTGGATCCTTTTCCTGACATGCAGAATTTTTAACCCATCCGGCGTCCGGCACAAGCGACTTCGTGGTGCCCGGCCGCGGCGTAGTTGCTTCGGGAGGCGGGAGAAAACCGCTCGACATCCGGAAATTTCCGACCGCCAAACCCATTCAGCGGCGCGTCCGTGACGCCGGCGGCTCGATTCCCTTAGGGAATCTATGTCCACACGCTTTGTTCGTCGGCGCTCTCCTTCCGCGCAGCCTTTACGAGAAACGACTCTATAGGTTTTCAGGACCGTCGGAATCGATACCTCCATTCATTTCTGACAGTTGCCAGAAAAAGATGTGCGCCTTCTCGGTAAGGCTTCAGTCACAGCTCCCGCGTTCGCTTCTTCATTGCAGCAATCAAAAAAAAGGCCCCAGAAAAAAGGCGCGCCTCATTTCCGGGGACTGGCGGGACAATGCTCGTGTATCCAGTCGCTCTACGAGAAAATGCCTTCCGCCCTTAAACGGGTGCTCTCCCCGGCCGGCCGACATTGCAGGTTATCGAAGGGGATTACTTATCGTGCAGCGTTCTCTCCTGGGCCTCGAAGAGTTGTTCCATTAAGGTGCCCTTTCTCTCCAACTCCCGCACCATTCCCGGTCGAAACTCCCGCCAGTGGCGCTCTGCCATTAACCGGTAAACCGTGAGATGACGTTCGTCGTTCATGGGATGGTGCGAAATCAAAAAGGCTAAGTTGGTCGTCGCGGGGGACGACTTTTCTATTGCGCTTGAGCATACACGGCGGACGCAATGGTGGAACGCCCGGCGTGGGATTCTGCTCCCAGACGGGAGCGGTCAATGTTCCTTTCGGCTCATCGCGCGCTCCATGAATTCTCGCGCTTGGTTGGTGCTCGCGCAGGGCTATGATCAAGGGGAATGGACGAACGAGATTCCGATGCAGAGCGGCCTTTGGCTCTTTCCCGCGAACAAATGCGGAGTTTCGGCTACCGCGTGATCGATCTGCTGGTCGATCATTTTGACGAGATCGGCGATCAACCTGTCGGCGCGAAACTGGAACGGGATTTTCATTTCCTCGAAGAGGCGCCTCCCGAAAATGGATGCGATCCTGCTGAACTTCTTTCGTTCCTGAAACGCGAAGTTTTTCCCAATAATCTGCACGTCGATCATCCGCGGTTTTTCGGCTTCGTGCCGGGGCCCGGGAATTTTGTCAGCACGATGGCGGACGCGCTCGCTTCCGGATTCAACGTCTTTAACGGGACCTGGCTGGGCGGCTCGGCCGCAGCCTCCATGGAGTTGCTCGTGGTCGAGTGGATGCGGCGTTTTTGCGGAATGCCGGAGACGGCCGGCGGTCTGCTCACGAGCGGTGGCTCGGCGGCGAATCTGATCGCGCTCGTTGCTGCCCGGGAGAGCATCTCGCGGGCAGAGCTTTCGCGAGCGACGGTTTATTATTCCGATCAGACTCACTCATCGGTCGAGCGCGCGCTGCTCGTCATCGGTTTTTCGCCGGAGCAATGCCGGAAGATTGAATCCGATCTGCAAGGACGTTTGCCGATGGAATCTTTGCGAGACGCTGTGACTGCGGATCGAGCCGCGGACCGTCGGCCGCTCTGCGTGATTGCGAATGCCGGAACCACAAGCACAGGAGCCGTCGATCCACTGGAGGACTTGGCGGATTTTTGTCAGGCTGAAAAGCTTTGGTTGCACGCCGATGGCGCCTACGGCGCGGCGGCTGTCATTTGCCCACGCGGACGGCAAGAACTGCGCGGCCTTGAGCGGGTCGATTCGCTCTCACTCGATCCGCATAAGTGGCTCTTTCAGCCTTTTGAATGCGGATGCGTTCTTGTCCGCAATCGGCAGCTTCTTCGCTCCGCGTTTCGCGTTACGGCTGATTACCTCCGCGATGTGCATCGTGAATCGGCGGAGGTGAATCTGGCCGATTACGGGATTCAACTGACTCGCAGTTTTCGCGCGCTCAAGCTCTGGCTCTCCATCAAAACATTTGGCCTGGCGGCCTTTCGCGAAGCGGTCGCACGTGGTTTCGAGCTGGCCGAACTGGCGGAGCGTGAGTTGCGCGCCAAAGCGGGCTGGGAAATCCTCTCGCCCGCACAAATGGGAATCGTTTGTTTCCAATTCGGCCAAGACGACGAACTCCCGGGACGCATCGTGGAGGAGATGCTGCGTGAAGGTTATGCGTTTCTTACTTCGACGAAAATCAAGCAGGCCGTCTGCCTGCGGCTTTGCACCATCAATCCACGGACGACTGATCAGGAGATGATTGAGGTGGTCCGCCGTTTGGACGAATGCGCCCGACGATGTTCGCAAGCGCGTAAGGCACTCTCATCGCCAGCGGGCAATCTAAGGCTGGAATCCAGCTAGCCCTTCCTTGCTACGTCGGCGGCTGGCAGATATGCGTGCTGTATTTCCGGAACGCGCACGCGCAAGGCGCCGACGCGAAGCCGGTACTGTAACGGCGCCGGCATCATTTCGACTTCGCCATCGAGCGATACCGGAACAAATGGGGGCTCGATTTCCAGGCGTGCTTCGCGAGCACAAACCATTTCGAAATCGTGTGTCTCTTCCGCCTTTCTGCGAAGCATCCTGAAGCCGAAACGCAAAATGCCGGTCGGGCTTAGCGGCTTGGGCAAATAGATTGCGAGGTTGTGCGCGTCGATACACTCCCGGCCGCGAAGATGGAAGTAATCGAGTTCTTCCGGATTGTTGCAGACAAAGACGAATCGGCTGCGAAATACCTGCTCTCCGTCATTAGTCGTTAGGCGGATCGTCATGATGTTGCCCCAGCGCATGAGCGCGGTCGCCCCGCTGATGAGCGCGATAAACCGGCTTCGTCCGAAACGGCGAAACATTTTCTCGCGGTGTCGTTGGGCGAGCGGATAAAAGCCCACGCTGGATCTGCTCAGAAAAGTGCAGCCGTTTACTTCGCCGACGTTAATTTCCGCTGTCCGCCCGTTCACAACAGTTTGAACCGCCGCTCCAAGTTCGAGCGGAATGTTAAGTCGCTTCGCAAACAAGTTGAAGGTACCCAGAGGAAGCACCCCCAGAATCTTGCCCGTGCCAGTCAACGCCGCAGCAATGGCATCGATTGTTCCGTCGCCGCCCGCTGCGACGATTATTTCGGCGTCGCTCCGCACAGCTTCCTGGGCTAACGAAGCGATCTCACCACCGTTCCGGGCAACAAGTAATCGTGTAGAGATGCTCTGCGAATGAAACAATTCGGCGATTTGAGCTTCGGTGTCCTCTCCGTGACGACCAGCCCCACGGTTCAGAATTACGAGCGTCCGCGCCTTGAGGGATTTCCATGTTGCGGGAAATGGCCGGGCGCGCAGGCACTGGCGACGCCGATGCCTGAAGGATGCAAAGATCATATCGACATCGTGGCCAACGACGGTAAGGATTTCCCCTGAAGGTCAGAGTCCCATGTTCGATAAAGCCGTGGCGAAGCGGTTCACGATTCCCACAATGACAGGATGTGATTCTTCCAAGCCTTGGACGGAAAGATGCAACCCGTGTAACGCGGTCTCTGCGAGTTGGGCATTCTTTGTTGAGCGGGACACCTCGTGCGCCGACACCTGTGCGAAAGAGGTAATACTGGATGCCTCGTCTTGATGCGTTTCGGCGAGCTTCCGAACTTCCGACCTTACCTCCGCGACCAGTTTCAACAGCTCCGCCTTTCGATCGCCTGGAATATTCCGCGCTTGCACAAGCGTCGACTCGATAACCTCGATACGATCTTCAATCATGGGTAGTGGGAGCGCGAGCTTCAGCGCTTCGATTCGACCCGATGAAGCGCCGCTGTATCCCGCGTAATTTTCCTGGCGTACATGATCGCATCTTTTGTGGAGTTCACGTAAACCGTGGATTCGTCGAAGCTGACTTTTGAAACTTTGTCCGTTGGTATGTGGATTGCCTTTCCCGCAAACCAGTGCCCGGTTTCGACGACGATTGCGGGGATCTTCCACGTTCTGCCGTCGATCATGAAATCCGCGAGGTGGCCGATGAGTCCATCCGTGGCCTGGACTTTGTAGCCTTTTATGAAACGGGAACTCCGGAGGTGGGAATCCGCTCCCTTATGCTTGGCATCGTGAGCTATGGGTGGCGGAGGCGCCATCACCGGGTATTCGGCTAAACCCCACAAGGGCCATGCTTCTGCGTAGTAAGAATACCCGTAGTGACGGTGATATTCTTCTTCGTATTGGCGGGACAACGGTTTGTGCTCATCAATCGAAGGACTCTTTTCGATTTGTTCGCGGGCCAGGTTTACCAGAAGCACCTCGCCTTTGGGATAAAGGTGGCCCAGCGCGTGCGGAGAAATGAGAACAAGGCGTCCCGGTAACCATCCACCGGTGTCAGCAACCACGTAACGCACCGACCAGTCATTCTTATCATCAAGATAGAAGTCTCTCATGTGCCCGATTTCGCCGTCGATCGCGCGGAGTTTTTCGCCATAACGTTCCTGGATACTGTGTAACATAATTAATCCTTCTTTCTCTAAACTACGTTTCGCTTCCTGTGGGATGCTCAGCGCCGATCGGGGAAAAACCGGAAGCAGATTCCAGCAAGCGTCTGCGCGCGGATTGAAGCCGCTTCACCATTTCCGCGGCCATCCGCTTGAACAACTCAAAGCCGAGCGACGTATCCGTCTCGCAATGCTCGCGCAAGATCGTCGCGTAAAAAAAGATCGCGCTTGTTTCCCAGGAAGCGCGGGCGGTGAATTGCCATTCATACGGTGGAAACAGCCACGACCAGCCGAGCACTCCGCCAGGTCGAATCGTCCCGGCCACAATCTTTCGCTCGCCAGATTTGGTCGCGGCGACGAGATCCACCGCGCCTTCCTCGATGAGGTAGAAGCGATTTGCTGTTTCGCCCTGCCGAAAGATGATCTGGCCTTCGTCAAAATGAGTTCGGCGCGCGCAGGAAGCAAGAATCTCAACGTGGCGCTGGCTCATGCCCTTGAGAAAGGGAGCGGCGGCAATATCATTGGGTCTTGCCCAGATTAGAGCGGTTTTCGGCGGAGGTTTTTGAGTAGGATTGAGGCCAGATTATCCCGTCGATGGTTCCAGCGCCATTCTGATTCTTTGAGATGAAGAAAGAAGAACTCTGGACGGACTCCACGCAGTT
>JBBSUP010000122.1:0-8667 GCA_038234295.1 Chthoniobacterales bacterium | reverse complement strand
TCGCCAGTGGCGAAGAAGTAAGGGAGTTTCCGAAACCTCATGCGCCTGCTCGTTGTGGAAGTCGATCGCAAGCTGGCCTCTTTCATCGTCAAGGGTTGTGAAGAGGCCGGTTTCGCGGTGGATCATTGCGATGATGGCGAAGACGGCCTCGTCATGGCCGGCGCCAATTCCTACGCGGTCGCGCTGGTCGCACTCACGCTCCCGCGGGTGGATGGACTCTCCGTTGTGCGCGAGCTGCGCGCGCAAAAGAATCGGGTGCCGATCGTGATGTTGAGCGCGAAAACAACGGTGGCCGATTGCGTGAAAGGCCTGCAAATGGGCGCCGACGATTACCTGACCAAGCCCTTCGCCATCGCCGAGCTCATGGCCCGGGTGCAGGCGCTCGTCCGCCGCTCGTCGCGGGTGGCAGAGCCGGCCTCCCTGAGCGCGGGCGATCTCACTCTCGATCTCCTGAGCCGCCGAGTCACCCGCGCGGGGCGGGAGCTGAAATTGCACGCGCGGGAGTTTTCCCTCCTCGAATATCTCCTCCGCAATCGCGGCCGCGTCGTGAGCAAGGCGATGATCCTTGGGCACGTCTGGGATTACAGTTTCGATCCGAAAACCAACGTCGTCGATGTGCTCGTCTGCCGCGTCCGAAAGAAGGTCGAGAGAAACTTCCCGACCAAACTGATCCGGACCGTGCGCGGGATGGGCTACATCCTGGAGACGCCGCCGCTGTAGCCGGGGGCGGTGACCCCGGCCGGTCCCTGGTCCCGGCTAAAATAGAAAACGCGGCGGGCTAAGCCGCGGCCGGGGTCAACGCCCCCGGCTACAACCGCAATTCTTCTATTTCACCTTGCCAGAGCCAGTCATCCGCCCTTGCGACGACGCCGGCGCGAACGGGGTTTTTGCGCACATAATCCCACTTCTGCTCGTAGCTCTCGCCGGAGCGCAGGACGTGATCGAAAAACTCCTCCTGCCAGACCGGACCCGCCAGGCCGAGGGCGCGTTTGACGTTCTTGCTCGTCCATTCTTTCCAGAAGCCGATGAAGACCGAGAGCGGCTTCGCATCCAGCTCCGGCGCACAGAAGAAGTGCACGTGATCCGGCATGAGCACATAGCGGCCGATGGCCCACCCGTGCCGGCTCCGCGCGCTCTGCCATTCTGCAATAAGCAGCGCCGCGATCTCCGGCGCGGCAAGGATCGATCTCCTCTCAAACGTACAAGTCGTGATGAAATAAACCGGGGCCTCGAGCCAAACGCGTTCAAGTCTGCGCAGATGCCGGTGCACGCTCCCGTTGTAGCCCGGGGGCGCTGACCCCGGCCAGTTGAAATAAGCGCGCCGATCCCCGCCGGGGTCAGCGCCCCCGGCTACAACGACGATCACGGCGACCACCGCGTCTTTTGCAGTTTACTTTCCCGCCCGTTCCCGTTCTCTTTTCCGAATCCAACCTGAGAATCGCTGATGTCGCCAATCGATCCAAGAAATCCGCCTAACGAAATGCCCGACATCGTCGGCGCGAAGCCGGTCAATCCGCTCGCCGCCAACTTCAAGCCCTACATCCCGGCGAGCGTGCAGATGCGCGAGCTCACCGTCCTCCCGCTCATCGTCGGGACGATTCTCGGCATCATCTTCGGCGCCTCCTCACTTTACCTCGTGCTCAAGGTCGGCCTCACCGTGAGTGCCTCCATCCCGGTCGCGGTTATTTCCATCACCCTTTTCCGGCTCTTCTCGAAAATGGGGCTGCGCGACGCCACCATTCTCGAAAACAACATCGTGCAGACCGCCGGCTCGGCCGGTGAATCGATCGCTTTCGGTCTCGGCGTGACCATGCCGGCGATCATGATCCTTGGATTCGATCTCGAGATCACCCGGGTCATGCTCGTGGCGATTCTCGGAGGATTGCTCGGTATTCTCATGATGATCCCGCTGCGCCGCGCGCTCATTGTCGAACAACATGGACTGCTCAAGTATCCCGAAGGGACTGCTTGCGCCGAGGTCTTGAAAGCGGCGGCATCGCGCGAAGGGATGGAGGAAAGCGCCGGGATCGAAGACGAAGCGAGCGGAGGCGGCAAGATCATCTTTGGCGGTTTCGGGATCGGCTTCATCTACCAGGCGGCGATGAACGCCTTCAATGCCTGGAAGAATACTCCGGAGAAGATTTTTGGCGCTCCCTTCAAGGCCGGCTCCATTTCCGCGACGATCGAGCCGGCATTGTTAGGCGTGGGTTACATCATCGGGCCGCGGATCGCCTCGATCATGTGCGCGGGAGGCGTCCTCGCCTACCTCGTGCTCATTCCCGCGATCAAGTTTTTTGGCGAAAGCGCGACCGCCGTCATCCCCCCGGGCACCATGCCCATCAGCCAGATGGGCCCCGACGATATCCGGGGCGCTTACGTCTTGTACATCGGCGCCGGCGCGGTCGCGGCTGGGGGGATCATCAGCCTCTTTCGTTCTCTGCCCACCATCTGGCACGGGTTGAAGGGCGGGCTCGCCGATTTGAAAGGGCGCAAGGAGCAGCGCGGCGAAGTGCCGCGCACCGATCAGGACCTTTCCATGAAAGTCGTCGTCGGCGGCTGCATCGCGCTCCTCGTCGTCATCATGATCGCACCCCAGCTCAACCTGCAATGGAACCTGCTCGGCGCGCTCCTCATCGTGGCCTTCGGTTTTCTTTTCGTGACCGTGTCGTCGCGCCTCACGGGTGAGATCGGGTCGTCCTCGAACCCGATTTCGGGCATGACCGTGGCGACGCTCCTCCTCACCTGTCTGGTCTTTCTTCTCGTCGGCTGGACTGGGCCGCATTACTTCGTCACCGCACTCTCCATTGGCGGCATCGTCTGTATCGCCTCCTCGAACGGCGGCACCACTTCGCAGGATTTGAAGACCGGTTACCTCGTCGGCTCGACCCCAAAATTTCAGCAGATCGCGATCCTCGCCGGCGCGCTTGCCTCGGCCATCGCGCTCGGGCCGATCCTGCTCGTTCTGAATGACGCCTACACCGTCTATGTGCCGGCGACGACCTTCCAGAAAGTCGTGGCGGGGGCGACGCCACCGCGGGTGCAGGCGGCCAATCTTCCCGCTTTCCAGGAGAAGATAAAACCCGACACGACCGGAAATTACCGCGTCTTGCATAACGAAAAGGGCGGCGTCAACTCGATCGTTCCCGGGCTCGGGCCGGGCGATTACCTGGTCAACCAGGCGGGCGAAGTGGTTTACAAAATGGAGCACAACTTCCCCGCCAATCTGCGCGCGCCGAACGGCGCCGAGCTGGGGGCGCCGGAAAGAATCAAAGGGGCGCAGGCCAACCTGGACCCGCAAAGTTACCGGTCCTGGCAGCGGAGCGATCCGAACGGCGGAGCGGCCCAGCGTTTTCTCGTCGATAAGAATGGCGAGGCGATTTACCTCGTCGACCCGGGCATCAACGGCACGCACAAAACCCGCCCCGATGGTTCGGCGGTGACGAAGTTCGACGCGCCGAAAGCGACGCTCATGTCCTACATCATCAAGGGAATCCTGGGCCACAAATTACCGTGGGCTCTGGTGTTGTTAGGCGTGATGATCGCGGTGGTCCTCGAGATGAGCGGCATTCCTTCGCTCGCGTTCGCGGTCGGCGTTTACCTCCCGCTCGCTTCTTCGAGTCCGATTTTTATCGGCGGCATGATTCGCTGGCTGGTCGATCGCTGGTTGCGCAAGCAGAAGTTCCGTCATCACGAATTGAGTCACGATGAGCTGGTCGCGGAAGGCGACAAGAGCTCCGGCGTCCTCCTCGCTTCCGGTTATATCGCGGGCGGAGCGCTGGCCGGCATCGTCATCGCCATCATGGCGGGTTGGCCGAGCCTGGGCCCGGTGAACGAGCGCCTGGCTAATTGGGCGAACGCGCACAATCCGTTCTTCGCCGGCCCCCACGCCGACCTGCTCGCGCTCATTCCCTTCGTCGTGCTTTGCGTCCTGCTTTACCTCGTCGGGCGTGACGTCCTGCTGGCCTCGCGAAAGAAAGTTTAGCATCCGTTACTTCCCCGGGCCGTTTCGCGCGTTATTCGTTAGGGCGTTATCGCTAGCACCACGCGTTGTCATCCCGAGGCGGCGAAGCGCGACGAGGCACCTCCCAAGCGTCTCCGGGCGCCATTCCGCGATCGGCGTGGACCGAACGAGCGGCGGTTTGCAACCGCCCCGCGGGATTGCAGCGCGATGGTTCGGCAGCGCGATCCTTCCAAGCTAAAAGGAGAAAAATGGCCTCCGCGCTTGCGGCCGACATGGCCGCCGCCACTACAACTGCTTCAGCCAGCCACCGAATCGTTGCTCGCCAGCTTCCGATCGCGCCGCGTAGAGTCACGCCCTGCGGCATGGAAACGCTGACCGAATCTCCGCCTCCCCCGACCCCCCCGGTGCGCCGATCGCTCCGGCGCTATTCCCCGCCGGTCCTCATCGCAGTCATCCTCTTTCACCTCCTCGCCGGCGGCCTCGCCACCATCTGGGTGGTCTCGAAATATTCCGCAGCGCGTAAGCTGACCTTCCAAGCCGGCCCGAAGTCGCCCAACCCGAGCGAGCGCGCGCTGGAGCACCGCGTGCATTTGCAGGAAAAAATGAACACCCTGAGCGCGCCGCCGGCCGTGCCCCAGCGAGTCCTCACTACCGGTGCGGCGAAGATCACGCTCCCGCCAATGCCGGAGATGAACCCCGCCGCGCCGACCGCGCCCATGGCCATGACCGCAGGCGGGCGCGCCCCCGCTTTTGGCGCCGGCGCAGCCGCGGCCATGAGCGGCGGCCTCGCCAATGGCAACGGGGTGCCGATCAATTTTTTTGGGATTAAGGACCTCAGCAACAGCGTGGTGATCATGATCGATGTCTCGAATTCCATGTTCACGCGCACCGGCGACGCGATTGGGCGCAAACTCATTAGGCAAGGAAAGGCGCAGGCTTTCCAGGCGGTCCGCGATGAGGCGATCAAGCTCGTGCAAAGCCTCACGCCGCAGACGCGTTTCGACCTTATCCACTGGGCCGGGAGCGCGCGCGCCTGGCAGCCTGCGCTGGTCCCGGCGACCGAAGCAAATAAAGCCGCCGCGATCGCCCACATCCAGGAGGCGATCGATTTCGACACCGCGAAACCGGAGCCCGGCAAACCAGGCGGGACGCGCCACGATTACGCGCTCAAGCTCGCCTTTTCGCTCCAAGCGGAAACGCTATATATGCTCACCGACGGCAACGCCACCGCCTACCAGCCCGGCTCCCGCGGCCTGAAAAACATCCCGCCAGAAGCGCTCTTCAAAATCACCGAGGAAGGCCAGAAGACGCTCCCGAAAAAAGCGCGCCTTCACACCATCTACTACCTGAACGCGAAGGAAAAGGATGAGGAGCGCGCGATGCTCCAACACCTTGCGGGGCGCAACGGCGGACAGTTTAAAATCGTCCGCGACAAAGTGCCTAACGAATAGCGGTCATCCCGAGCGAAGCCCCGCGAAGGCGGGGCGCAGTCGAGGGATCCCGTGGAGCTGCTGGGAAGCTCTCGTTCGGGTAGAAGAGGGTCTGGCGTGGAGCTGCTGGGAAGCTCTCGTTCGGGTAGAAGAGGGTCTGGCGCGGAGCTTCCCGGCCGCCCGGCGGGATCCTTCGACTCCGCTGCACTTCGCTCAGGATGACTCAGCCGCCTTGCAACGGGGGCATGATCGCAACCTGATCGCCCGGCTGGATGACGTGATCGCGCTCGACAAATTCCAGGCCGACGCCGACCAGGATGGTACGATCCCATTTCGCCAAACCCGGATGCATTTCGTAAAGCCGCGCGAGCAACTGCCCGACCGTCGACTCGTTAGGCAACTCCACCATCTGCTTCTCCCCGTCCGCGATCTCCTTCAACTGCGAGAAAAACTGCACCTCCACGCGCATTCGTTAGATCAATTCTTTCCGGAGCACGCCCACGCAAGGTAAATTGCGGTAGCGCTCCATGTAGTCGAGGCCGTAGCCGACCACGAACTCGTCCTCGATCTCGAACCCGACGTAATCCGCTTCCACCTGCCGGAGCCGCTTCTTCGCTTTCCGCAGGAGCACGCAGATTTTCACGCTCAACGGCTGCGCGGTCCGCAGCTTTTCCGCGATCGCCGCGAGCGTCACGCCGCTGTCGAGAATGTCGTCGAGGATGAGAATGTGGCGGCCTGCGACGTCGGGCAGCGCAAGCTGTTTGAAAACCACTTCGCCGGTCGTCTGCGTCCCACCGTGATAACTCGCTGCGCTGATGCAATCGAGCTTCAGCGGCAGCGGAATCCGCCGGAGGAGATCGGCCATGAAGATGAGGCTGCCATTGAGCACCGCGATCACGGTAAGGTCGCGCTCCCAGTAGTCCGCCGAGATCTGCGCCGCGATTTCGTCGAGCCGGCGGATGATCGTCGCTTCGTCGAAAAGCACGCGCTCGAGGTCCGCCAACATCGATCAATGGGCCACAATTCCGGGCGGTTTGCACATTTAATGGGGCCGCTCGAGCTCCTCCAGCGCGGTTCGGTTTTCCGCGGTGAGCTTGCGATCGCCATTCAGCGCAGCGCCCCGCTTCCACAGCTCTCTCGCGCGGATGCTGTCGCCGGCGTCTTTCGCGGCTTGGCCGGCGTTGAGATAGAGCAGTTGCCGGTCAGCTGGCGACAGCTTTGCGGGATCCTTTTCCACGAGCTCGACCAACTCGTCGAGGGCCTGTCGCGCCAATTGGCGGCGGCCGAGGATTGCAGGAAAGGCTGCGTTCGTAACCGCGCGCAGGAGGAGCACTTTGGCGTCGTTAGGCGCGGCCGCGGCGGCCTCATCCATCAGCGCAATCCCCCGCCGCAGCGTGGACCATTTCGCCATCCCGAAAGGTAGATCCCGGCTCCGCAGCGTCTTCGCGCTACCGAGGTAGACCCGCGCTAGCTGATTGCCCGGCTGCGTCGCCAAAACGTTTTCGAGCGCCGCGATACACTCGACTACTGCCAGTGCATCGCCCGCCAGTCCTCGCGCGTAGAGCCGTGCGACGACCGCCTCATCGTTCGCCGCTCGCAGCGGCAGCAGCGCGCTGAGAAACAAAATCGCGCTGAACAGACGAACCATCCGCCACCATCGACAACGCCCTCGCGCGTGACAACTTTTCCGCCATGACCGCGCACCACGCCCGCTTCTCTGTCACCACGAAGGGCAAGGGCACCTACGAGCTGACCGACGCGGTCGCGGCCGAAGTTGCGCGGAGCAAGATCGCCACCGGCACGGTCACGGTGTTCGTTAGGCACACGAGTTGCAGCCTCATCATCATGGAGAACGCCGACCGGAGCGCGCGGCGCGATCTCGAGGAATTTTTCGAGCGGCTGGTGCCGGAAGACACGCCCTATTTCGAACACACCGCGGAGGGTGGCGACGACAGCACCTCGCACATTCGCGGCGTCCTCACCCGCACCAGCGAAGTGATCCCGATCGCACGCGGCCGAATGGAATTCGGCACCTGGCAGGGCATCTTTCTTTTCGAACATCGGCGCGCCTCACACCGCCGCGAGATCGCGGTCAGCGTACTCGGAAGTTAGGCTTCTAGCCTGACTCGGCCGACGGGCTTCCAGCCGGTCGGCTCACCACGCAGCAGGCTGGAAGCCCGCTGTCCAAGCCAGGCAAGGATGCCTGACTTCCATCGACAGCGACCCGCCGCTTCGTTATTCTGCCCACGCTTGAAAACGCTCCCGGCCACCAACAACCGCCATCACGCTCTCCGCGATCGCTGGGAAATCCCGAGCATCGATCAGGTCATGATCGAAGAGCGCGCGGCCGCGTTCACCAAACGGAGCATCAAAACCTCCGCGAAACTCGCCGGGCTCAAGCTCGCCGTGTCGATGATGGACCTGACCACCCTCGAGGGAAAAGACACGCCCGGGAAAGTCGCGTTCCTCTGCCGCAAAGCGATGGCGCCGATCGATCCGCGCTACGACGTCCCTTCGTGCGCCGCGGTCTGCGTTTACCCGAATCTCGTGCGCGTCGCGAAAAAATTTCTCGGTACTTCCGGGGTAAAAGTCGCGTCGGTCGCGACCGCGTTTCCGACCGGCTTGATGCCGCTCGATTTGAAACTCGAGGAAGTGCGCCGCGCTTCCGGTGACGGCGCCGATGAGATCGACATGGTGATTGATCGCGGCGTTTTTTTGATTGGCGATTACAACCGAGTCTTCGATGAAATCGCGTCGGTGAAAGAAGCGTGCGGCGCCGCGCATCTGAAAGTCATCCTCGAAACCGGCGAACTCCAGACCTACGACAACGTCCGGCTCGCGAGCGAAATCGGGATGCGCGCGGGCGGCGATTTCATCAAAACCTCGACCGGCAAAATCGCGCCCGCCGCGACCATTCCGGTGACGCTGGTGACGCTCGAAGCGATCCGCGATTACTTCTTTGAAACCGGCGTCCGCATCGGCATGAAACCGGCCGGCGGCATCCGCAACGCCAAGCAGGCGCTCGCCTATCTCGTGATGGTGAAGGAAACGCTCGGTGACGATTGGCTCACGCCCGATCTTTTTCGTTTCGGCGCAAGCACGCTGGTGAACGAGGTGCTCATGCAGATCGTGAAGACGGTCGACGGCAACTACCAGGCCGCGGATTACTTCTCGCTGCCGTAGCGCTGTAGACGTTTCGCTCTGCGAAACGCGGGATCGGCGCTCCACACATATCGACGCCACTCTCGCGCTTCGCAGAGCGAAGCGTCTACAAGT
>JBBSUP010000121.1:0-8746 GCA_038234295.1 Chthoniobacterales bacterium | reverse complement strand
CCGCCCGCGGCCGACCGAACGAACTGCGCTTTTCTACCTCCAAGCTGGGGCCGAAGAGTTTCCACTGTTCATCAGATATAAACATGCCTAACGATAAGCATCTTTATAGTTACAGAAAAGACTTTTCGGACAGCCTCTAGCCAATTCTGAGAAGGGTCTGCAATCCGCGCGTGATATTTTCGGCTTCGAGTCCGATGACGAGATCGATGTCTTTGGTAAAGCGTTCGTAACCGTGCGCATTAACGGCCAGACCCCCGACGATGAGGTATTGAACCTTGGCATCGTTCAAGGCGTGGACGATGGCTTCGACGCTGCGGGCTTCCATGGCGGAGAAGTATGAATTACGAAGGATGAAGTATGAAGTAAAACGGGAAGCGCTCTGCGCTCGGCTATCGGCTGCTCGTTATTCGTTTTCTTGTCGCCTGGACGTCCCAAGCTTGGAGGAAACTGACCAATTCGCGTTGCAAGGAGTTGTAATTGGAGTAGGCGTCGCCGCCGGAGGCGCGCAAGAGACAGTAGAGCCGCAGCTCCGGGTCGGGCAAAGTGTCCAGGGCGATGTCGGGCCAGAGGCCGGCACGGACAAACCGGGCGCGCGCCAGCTGCACGAGCGCGGCGGCGATGGTCTCCGCGCCCCGCGGCAACATCGCGCAGCCCCTCCATGACGATCTCACCGCCGGGAAGCCGCAGCAGGGAGTTAGCGCCCGGCATCGCCGAAATCGTTGACGCTCTCGCGGAAGACAGATGAGTCGATCGCCGGGTAGCGGATCAGGTTCGACTCGATGAGCGCGAACATCTGGCGGAGCTTCGCCGAGTCGATCAACCCTCTTGCCCGAAGCGCCTCCGCGTCGCGGAGGTCGCGATCAAAGCCGCGCAGGGGCTTAGCAAGGGCCTGGCCATAAGGGTCATAGTGAAAAAAATCGAGCGGCCCATGACGGGCGA
Source organism: Chthoniobacterales bacterium (assembly GCA_038234295.1). Classification (GTDB taxonomy): domain Bacteria; phylum Verrucomicrobiota; class Verrucomicrobiia; order Chthoniobacterales; family UBA10450; genus Palsa-1392. The sequence continues at coordinate 7,807 of JBBSUP010000121.1, read as the reverse complement.
TGTGGAGACTTCGTTCGCGCCATCCGGGAATGGCTGGAATGAAGTCGTCCGGACTAGCCAGCTCGATATTGATGTCCAACTCGTCTTTCAGCGCTGCGATTGCTTCGAAGAGGCCGTCAGGCTCGGGATCGGGCTTGAGATCGACGCCAATGGTCATGCTTCGCCAGCCGTGGAGCACAGCGGTGGCGCCCCCCGGCCCCGCACGCGGCTCCCCAGAATGCGCATAAACTCCTCGATTCTGGCTCGGTCGCTTTCCGCGCGCATGGGCGCAGCTTGCCGATGCGGGTTAAAGAAATCAACTGAGGACGCCGCCCGCCGGGGCGGGCAGGCTCAGGTCGGGCGTCCTTCTAATCTTGGCAGGCGGAGATCAAATAACCATGAGCCAATCAGCGCAACGCCGCGGCCGGGTGCTCCCGTGTAGCCACCGTTCGGTGAGCGCTTTTCCAGACGTCTTGCGTCTCACAGAGACGCGACTACAGCCGGCGAGTCAGCGTCTCACCAGAGACGCGGCTACTCTTGGAACCAATAACGCATAACCGCGCCCGGCTGTGCGGCGCACGGTTCCCATTAACAATCGCCCGCATCCCTGCTACTATCGCGGCCTTGAACGAAAGCCCTGCGCTGGGACAGCGCACTCCATCGAGGGCGCGATCAGCCGTTGGAAAGGCGCGGACGCCGGCGAACTGACTGCCCCAATCGGAGTGGACGATGAGGGTTCTTCCGGGCTGACGCTGGCGCAGGGCCATGCGCAGAGCGGCAATCGTGAGGGGAGCATCAAGGATAGGACTCATGGCCCAGCCAACCACCCGCCGGCTGCAAAGGTCGAGCACGGCGACCAGATACAACCAGCCTTGGCCGGTGAGGACACCCGTGGCATCGGTGACCCAGACTTGATTGCGGCGACGTCGAGCAGACACGGTCAGGAGGTCTACGAGGAAACGGAAGAAGGATCGGTCGCCGGATTATCCGCGAAGAACTGCAACGCATCGGATCGAACGAGAACGAACTTGCGCAAAGGCCGAAAGGCGAGGCCGGAGAAATCAAAATTTCTCAGCGCCTGCGCGCCGAACGTCTCTGACTCTCGAACGCATTGGGCAATTACTGGAGATGGGCACGCCGACCCCCTCGCCCGGCTCCCGGTCATAACGCCAGCGCATCTCCGCCAGATATTCTTTTTTGCTGCTCATATTCACCAACTCCGAGTCTCCTTTCGGTGTCATCGAATAGGAGGGAACGATTCCTCAACCCTTCTTTGCTTCCCTTCCTTCGGTGTCATTTAATATGAGGCAATTCGTCGGCGGCAGAGGTAAGAATTTTTTCCTTGCCACGCGTCCGATAATGACGGCTAAATGCGGAAGGCCCAATCAGATAAGCCGACGCCCCAGAACACACTAACTGCCTTTGTCGATGCCCCGCCCCCTTTTTGCCCATGTCGATGAAGTTCTAAGCCACCCCCTGATCGCTGCTACGCGCGGTTCATCGTGAGTTCAATGCGCACCAATTTCTTGCCCCAGCCTCCGCCATATCTGCGTCTGGTGTTGAGCCACATGCAGGCGGAGGAGCCCTCTCCTCCCGTTCAGCTAGTTTACCGGTCGCATGTGGTCTGGCCGATCACGGTTTTCCTTCTTTGTCTCGGTATTCTGGCGCTGGGTGGGTTCGCGTTAAAGCAGCAACGGAAAATCGGCCGGCTCAATAGTAGAGTCGCTTCATACGCGACCGGCGTAGCTGCAGCGGCGAATAAATCTTTTCTGGAGCCAATCGGGAGCGTGACAAAGACCGTCGTTTGTACTCTTTGTCGCGGAGAGAAGTACATCGTTACCGGCGAAGATCTGCTGCACAGAAAGAGACACATCTGCCCGGTATGCAAGGGTGTCGGTCATCGAACCCTGGAGATTCCGCCGGACAAGAAAATCTGCCCGGATTGTCAGGGAATGGGAATGGTATTCTATGCGTTCCAACCGCGGCGGTCCGTAGAGACGGCCAAGTGCGCCCGGTGCGAGGAGACCGGCCTCGTCGCTTCTTTCGTCGATATCGCCGACGTGAGACGCCCGAAATAGCCGCGCCTGATCGAGCGCTGCTACGCAAAGCTCCCGGGCGCTCTTCCCTCCGTGTCATCCGCGCAATCCGCGGTCGCTTCGATGGCCTGCCACGCCGGAGCCCGGCGAAGGCGGGTTGCTTATTCCCCAAAGCCTGCGACCTTATGCGCTTCTTGGATAAGTTCTGTTCTGTTCGTAGTGCGGTAGATCGTCAGGTGAGTTCCTCATTGGTGATTCTGAAACCCGATTCCCGGGAACGGCTCTGTAGCTCGCAGCTCCTTGCTCCAAAATCACAAAAAGAATGAAACTATACGTAGGAAATCTCTCTTTTGAGACCACTGAAAATGACCTTCGCGATCTCTTCGCGCAACATGGCACCGTCACCGACGTCGCCATCCTCAACGATCGCGAAACCGGCCGCTCACGCGGTTTCGGCTTCGTGACTTACTCGGATGCGGCAGGCGCCAACGCCGCCATCTCCGCCCTCAACGGCAAGGAAGTCTCCGGACGCGCCCTGACCGTGAACGAAGCGCGGGCGCGTGAAGAACGCCCCCGTCAGTTTGCCGGCGGCGATCGTCGGTAACCGAAGCAGCTAATTTGCGGGCCGGCGCTTCAGCAGAAGCGCCGGTCTTGCTTCTCCCTGGTCCCCCCGGTTTACGATTTTAGTGTCTCAAATTTACGAACTTCATGGCAGTTGACCCAAAGAAAGCGATCGAGATCGAAGGCAAGGTATTGGCTGTGCTGGCGGGGACGATGTTCCGCGTGCAGCTGGCGAATGAGCATGTGGTGCTCGCGCATATCTCGGGGAAAATGCGCAAGCGTTTTATCCGTCTCACCACCGGCGACCGGGTGCGGTTGCAGATGTCGCCCTACGATGTGGACAAGGCGCGCATCGTCTATCGGCTGGCGTAGGGCGCTTTCGCGCCCTCGTTATTGGTTATTTGTTCCTGGTTATTCGGGGACGGGCGTTGCCTTGGCGGGAGTTTGGATGCGTTGAGGCGCGGCTCTGTGAGCTGCGTTTTTCGGGTTGGAAGCGGCTCATAGAGCCGCAGCAACAGCAGAGCGCACGCTGTTTCTCTGCGCCTGGGTTTCCGCTGAGACAGCGGACGCTACAGGTCTCGCGACTTCTTTCTCATCCGTGGAATCTGCGTAATCCGCGGTTCAATCTCTTCACAGACGGAAGGATTGCGCGAAGACGCCGGGGCAGCCGACAGCAGTTTCTCTGCGCCTGGCTCTCCGCTGAGACAGCGGACGCTACAGGTCTCGCGACTTCTTTCACATCCGTGGAATCTGCGTAATCCGCGGTTCAATCTCTTCACGGATAAACGCGGGCGCGCGAAGACGCGTGACCGCGCTCGATTATCACAATCTTTTCCGTCCGCGATTTTTTGTTTGACCGATCGCGTGAAAGTCGCTGAACTCTGATTTAACAAATCCACCTCCCAACCCCCCCCCCCATGCCCCCCAAAAGCGACCCCTACGCTAACAGAACAACTCGCGCGATTGATCTCCTCCTCGTCCTCTTCGCCGTCGCGGTGATCGTGATCGTGGTCTGGACTTCTCCGCAGCTCCGAGCGCGGGCCGAGCACCGGGATAACCGGTCCACTCCGGCGTTGAGCCTGGTTGCGAACGACCCGGCGGAGCAGCCGTAGCACAGGCATCTGCCTGTGGGGAGACTGGGCATCTTGCCCGGTCGTTCCTTGCGTGCTCGCGGTGGGCTCGGATGCACCGGACGGAATGGCCGGTGGCCCCACATGGCAGGATGCCTGTGCTACGGCCGCGTCGGCGGCTGATTCACCTTCCCCTTTCCCCTTTGCACTTTCTCCTTAGATTCGGCCATGCCTTACCAAGACCTGACCCCTCCCGCCGGCGAGAAAATTACCCGCACTGACAAACTCTCGGTCCCGGATAATCCCGTGATTCCGTTCATTCGCGGCGATGGCACCGGTCCCGACATCTGGGCGGCAAGCGTGCGGGTGATGGATGCGGCGGCGGAGAAAGCTTACGACGGCAAGAAGAAGATCTCCTGGTTCGAGGTCTTCGCGGGTCAGGCGGCGAAGGATAAATTCGATAACTGGCTCCCCGACGACACGGTCGCGGCGTTCCGCGAATATCTCGTCGGAATCAAAGGCCCGCTCACGACCCCGGTCGGCGGCGGGATTAGCTCCCTCAATGTGGCGCTCCGGCAGATGCTCGATCTCTTCGTCTGCCTGCGCCCGGTCCAATATTTCAAGGGCGTTCCCTCGCCCGTGAAGCGGCCGGAGAAGGTCGACATGATCATCTTCCGCGAGAACACCGAGGACATCTACGCGGGCATCGAGTGGGCCGGCGGGACGCCGGAGGCGAACAAGGTGCTGCGATTTCTGGAGGATGAATTCCCGAAGCAGTTCGGGAAGATCCGGTTCGGCACGGAGGCCCGGGCGAAGGAATTCTGGGGCGAAGTCGGCGCGCAGGATTTCCCCACCGAGGTGAAGGTGGGCGTCGGGATCAAGCCGGTGAGTTATTCCGGCAGCGTGCGCCTGATCCACAGCGCGATCAGCTACGCGATCGAAAACAAGCGCAAGAGCGTGACCCTCGTGCACAAAGGGAACATCATGAAGTTCACCGAGGGGGCGTTTCGCGATTGGGGCTACGAGACCGCGAGGAACTTCTTCGGCGCCGAGGAGATCGACGGCGGACCGTGGTGCAAAATCCCGGAAGGCAAACCGGGCGCCGGGATCGTGATCAAGGACGCGATCGCCGATATCACTCTGCAGCAGGTGCTCACGCGACCGGAGGATTTCGATGTCATCGCGACGTTGAATTTGAACGGCGATTACCTGAGCGATGCGCTGGCGGCGCAGGTCGGCGGCATCGGCATCGCGCCGGGCGGGAACATCAATTACATCAGCGGCCACGCCATTTTCGAGGCGACGCACGGCACCGCGCCGAAGTATGCCGATCAGGATAAAGTGAATCCCGGCTCGGTCATCTTGTCGGGGGAAATGATGTTCCGCTATATGGGTTGGACCGAAGCGGCCGATCTCATCGTGAAAGGCTTGAACGGCGCGATCGCGAGCAAGCGCGTGACCTACGATTTCGCGCGGCAGATGGATGGCGCGACGGAGATCAAGTGCTCGGCCTTTGGCGATAATGTGATTGAGCACATGTGAGCTCGGGCGATGACGCTGAATGTGGAGGGACGGGCGCTGTCCCGTCCCCGAATAGTCCAGAAACGGGGAGGACACGGCGGTCGTCCCTCCAGCACGTGCCCGAAACTGGCCGAAAACATCCCGTGCACCATCCGGTGCACGAACGGCCTAACGAGCCGATCATTGTTTTCGTAACCGTCTGTACCAAGGACCGGCAGGAGATCCTTGCCCACGCGGACATCCACGAACATCTCATCGACGCCTGGCAAGAGGCGCGCTCGTGGATGGTTGGCCGATACGTGATCATGCCGGATCATCTTCACCTCTTCTGTGCGCCTTCCGGTCTTCATCCGACGCCGCTCCTGCAATGGATGAGCTTCTGGAAATCCCGTTCGGCGCAACATTGGCCGCGGCCTAACGAACGGCCAATCTGGCAGCGCCATTTTTGGGATAAACAATTGCGCCGCGGCGAGAGCTACGACCAGAAATGGGATTACGTCGTGCAGAATCCAATTCGCGCAGGCTTCTCCGAGCAGGCGAATACATGGCCGTATCAAGGCGAGTTAAACGTCCTGCGCTGGTAGTGGAGGGACGGGCGCCGTCCCGTCCTCGAATAATGAATCAGAAACGGGGACGACACGACGGTCGTCCCTCCAGCGAACCCTCTTTCCAAAGCTCGGGCGCTCGATATCCTCCGCGCATGCTTAGTCTTCGCCTCTCCACCGCTGTAATTTTTTGCCTGACGACTCTCCCGCTCGCGCTGGGCGCGGCGCCTTCCCCTTCCCCGGCGGCCAAATCCGAAATCCAACAACGCGCCGACCAGTTTCTCTCCCTAACGAACGCCAGCTACCAGGCGCTCTATCGGGTGAACAGCGAGGCGCAATGGAAGGCCGTCACCGATGTCTCGCCGGAGCACGACGCAGCGGCGGAAGCGACCGGGAAAGCCTACGCCGCCTTCAACGGCAACCCCGCGGTCATCCACGAGGCGCAGGAACTTCTTCAGCACAAAACCGAGCTCGATCCCCTCTCCGTCCGCGAGTTGAAGCAGGTGCTGCTGAACGCCGGGGAAGGGCCGATGACAAATCCCACGCTGACGAACAACCGTATCGCGGCCGAAACGAAACAGGCATCGATCCTGAACAGCTTCCAGTTCAAGCTCCACGGGAAACCGATCACCGCGAACCAGATCGACGACCTCCTAAACACCAGCAACGACCTCGCGGAACGCAAAGCCGTCTGGGAAGCCTCCAAGGAATCCGGCCCCGCCCTGAAGAACAACCTCATCCGTCTCCAGGCGATGCGGAACGGCGTCGCCGGCGAGGTAAATTATCCGAGCTACTTCGATCTCGAGACCGCCGCCTACGGCATGACCGCCGCCGAGATGGTGCAGATGAACGAAGAGTTCATGCGCGACCTGCGGCCGCTTTATTTGCAGCTCCACACCTGGGCGAAATACCAGCTGGCGAAGAAATTCCAGCAGCCGGTGCCCGACAAAATTCCCGCGCACTGGCTGAACAATCGCTGGGCGCAGAACTGGACCGGCATGGTCGAGGCCGCGAATCTCGATCCGTATTTTAAAGGTAAGACCGCGGAGTGGATCGCGAAGACCGCGGAGGAATTCTACGTCGGCCTCGGCTTCGAAACACTTCCCCCGAGCTTCTGGGTGAAATCCGACCTTTACCCGGTGCCGTCGGGCGATCCGCGGAAGAAGAACACCCACGCTTCCTGCTGGCACATCGATCTCGATCACGACATCCGCTCGCTCCAGAGCATCGAGCCGAACGCGTAATGGTTTTTCACCGCGCACCACGAGCTCGGGCACGGTCACTATTTCCTCGCCTATTCGCGGCCGGAAGTGCCGCCGCTGCTCCGCACCGGCGCGGCTCCCGGTTTCCATGAAGGGATCGGGGAGCTGATTTCGCTCGCTTCCAGCCAGGTGCCCTATCTCCAGGCGAAAGGGATTTTGCCGAACGACTTCAAGGCCGACAAGACCGCGTTCCTCCTCGACGACGCGCTCGCGCGCTCGATCCCGTTCGTCTTTTTCGCCTCCGGAACGATGACGCATTGGGAAAGCGACGTCTACGCGCACAAGCTCGAGAACGACGAATGGAACGCGCGCTGGTGGGAATACGTGAGCAAATTCCAGGGCGTCGTGCCGCCGACGAAACGCGGCGAGGAATGGGCCGATTACGCGACCAAGACGCACATCAACGACACGCCGGCCTACTACTACAACTACGCTTTCGCGACCGTGCTGAAATTCCAGCTCCACGACTACATTGCGCGCAAGATTCTGCATCAGCCGCCGCAGTCGTGTAACTACACGGGCAACAAGGAGATCGGCGCGTGGCTGCAAAAGATTCTGGAGAAAGGCGGCACTGAGGATTGGCGCAAAGTGTTAAAAGAAGCGACCGGCGAAGACCTCTCGACCCGCGCGATGGTCGATTATTTCCAGCCGCTCATGAGCTGGCTCGAAGAACAGAACAAAGGTCGCAAAATCGGCTGGGATGACGCAAAGGCAGAGCCGAAGAGCGAAGAAGAACGCGAGCGCGAAGAGCGCGAGCGCAAGGGCTGATTGGAAGCGCCGGGCGCCGTCGGGAGTGGTGTCATCCCGAGCGGAGCCGGAGGCGCAGTCGAGGG
>JBBSUP010000120.1:0-9088 GCA_038234295.1 Chthoniobacterales bacterium | reverse complement strand
GACCGTGACTTCCAGTTTGCCAAAGCTGGTCGCGGCCCTTCAGCGTCTTGTTACGCACATCGGGCGCGGTCTTTCGGCGCATTCCTGACGCTCTGGTTGCGCGGAATGGCAAATAAAAGATCCACGCGCAGATCGGCTTGGTCACGCTTGGCGGCCTTGCAGCGAAGAATGCCATCCTCATCGTCGAATTCGCCAAGACGAAATACGAAGAATGGATGGGGCTGGTGGAAGCCGCGCTCGAAGGCGCGAAACTGCGCTTCCGCCCCATCCTCGTGATCGGCGGAATACTCGCCGCCACTTTCATCGCCGTTTTTCTTATTCCCGTGCTCTTCCCCTTCGTGGAGAAATTCATCGGCAAAAAGAAAAAGCGAAGGCGGTCGAGTCAAAACCCGAGGCCTTCGTCCAGCCGCATTCGCCATCATCCCGAGCCCGCAGACCGCGAGGGACCTCGCGGATGGAACGGGCGCGCCCGGCGCGGTAAACGCGGAGTGCAATCGTGAGGTCCGTCACCGCGCTTCGCCGGTTCAAGACGACGAAATGTCTGCGCCCGCGATGACCCAGATCGCGACGCTCGTTAGGCCGACTTGTGCACCGCGTCCTGCTTGCGCGGGTCAGTCAACTCAATGATGACGCTGACTGATTTTTGGTTGAAGCCCTTAAAACCGCCTTTGCGTTGCAGGTTTTCGAGGTGACTCCCGATCGCCCCTTCCTTCGCAAATTTCTGGGCCTGCTCCTCGGTGAGGAGTCCTCTCGAAGTCAGCCGGGTGATTCGCTCTGGCCGCACGGCCCATCGCTCACCCTGAGTGAAAGCCTGCTTGAGGAAAGGAAAATTGGAAAACGGCGCCATCGTCTTGATATGGGCCGCGGCGAGTTGCTCGCGGAGGAGCTCGTAATCAAAGCGGCACTCCAGGTGATGCATCCCCGCATCGAGAAAACTTTCGCCATGCAGTCCAACCCAAAGCCCTACGGTGCGCAGTATTTTCTCCTCCGGCGACAGCGGTTCCCTCGAGAAATCGATCCCCGTCTCGTCGGAGTAAAGATCGACGTCGTTGAAGATCGTGATCCCTTCGATCGGTTGCTCGACAATCTGCGCGCCCCAGCCTGCCTGCGAGCCGGCATAGTAGCGTTCGCGACGATGGAACCCGAGCATGTCCCACGCTTTCATCAGATCGACGAAATGTTTGCGCGACGAACGAAAAGTATGGTGATCGTGATTCGCCCAGCCCAAGCCTAACGAATCCTGACGGCGCTTCTGCTCGATTGCGGCCCGATTGCGCTTCTGCCAGAAGGCGCGCTCTTCTTCGAAGACGAGATGACAAGCGAGATCGGGGCCGACGAGATCCACCACGTCCTGCAGCCGCTCGAGTGAGTAGGCGTAACCCTTCACATCGCGGTCCCAGCGGCGGCGGCGCGTCCGCCAAATCTCGCGTGCGGCCAGGAATTTCTTCAAGTCGACTGGTTGCGGGATGTACCCGCGATAACCGCGCCGCTCGATCGCGTAAAAGGCCGCGTCGTTTTCCTCAAACGCGAGCATCCTGCGGAAGCGCGAAAACGGTTCGCCTTCGATCTCGTTCGTGATCCCATGGACGGCGGCAAATTCCGCGACAAACTCCGGTCGGATCGCGAGCGCGCTCGGATGTTTCGAAGCTTTCGCGCCGAGCAAAATGCGCGGCAACATCGCCTCGGGATGCCAGAGCGCCTCTAACCCGCCCTCGTTTTCGCCTAACGGATCCTCCGCGAACCCCACCTCGCGAAACGCCGCTTCGTCGTCCGCCGAGACCACGAGGTGATCGACCCAGTCGAGGAAAAGCGTCCCGGTTTCAGCGCGCATCCGCTCGGAGAGAATCCGGGCGAAACTGTTCGCCGCGAGGAAGGCATCGATGCGCTCGAGCAGAAGATTCTCGGCTTCATAACAGAGCGGCCAGTTGAATTGATTTTCCGCCTCAGCGGGCGCTTCGAGACTTGTCGTGCTCATGGGGAAAATCTTAACCGAGAGTCGCGGCTTGTCATCCCCGCTCGGCGCTGGAGCGCGACGCTCTGTCGTCGCGAGAATCAGAAACGCGATCACGGAGGATCGCGCTCCCGGCCTAACGAGTTTTCTTTTTCTTAATTACGGAGCGGATGTTGTCCGTCCAGCCTTCCGCGTTCTCGGGTGGACGGAATGACCAAATGACGGCGGATTTGCCGCTGCCGACGCGCAAGCTGATCCGGTCATGATCGCGGTGGACTTCGTAGAATCCGGTCGAGCGCGGGGTGATCTCGACGAGTGGCTGGCCGTTCCGATGCATGAAAACACTCGCGCGCGTGACCACGATCGAGGCGCGTTTCTCGCTCCAACCGGAGTCGCGCTGGCCAGAAGGAATCGTTCGCCGAAACGTAAGATCATCGGCGCGGTGGACGATTTCTTCCTGCGCGAAGCGCGCTTCTTGTTCGGGCGATAGCTTCCCGGTTTTGCCGCATCCGGCGACGAGGAGCAGTAGCCCGAGGCTCGCGATGGTTTTGCCTAACGAATGAATTTTCATGCCGCTATTTCCACTTCCAGAGGTCCGGGCGCGCCTCGATGTAGGCCTCGAGCATCCCGGCGATGAGCGCGTCGTCGCGCACGTTCGGATGCGATCCGCAGCCGGTCCGCTCCAGCTTCGGGTAGACCATTTGATCGACCCGTTTGATCCCGTCGGCACGGAGTTTCTTCAGGACCCGCTGCGCGCTCCGCGGATAATCGACGCCGTGATCGCTCGTCCAGGTCATGAGCAGGAGCGCCCGCGGATTTTTCGCGCGCAACTCTTTCATGAAGGCGACGTAGGTCTTCTCGTAGTCGGCGACGAAATCTTCTTTCGTCGCCCACGGCTCGTCCGGGCGCAGCGGCGTGGAGAAATCGTTCCCGCCGATCCCTATGACGATGATCTGCGGCTGCCAGGGCGAAACGTCCGGCGTCGGGTCGTCGAAAAGCGCGCGGGGATAGAGCATCGGCATCCGATATTTCGGGTGCTCGCGCCCGTCGAAATTCCGCACCATCCCGAGCCCGGAGAAGGCGTTGATCTGGTAGGCGGCGGCGAAGTGTTTCGCGACGAGCGGGCCGAAGCCCTGCTGCGAATCGGTCGCCTCGAAAAGCTCCTCCGGCGTGCAGTGCGTGGAGGCCGAGGTGTTCCCGTAGCCGACGGTGAGCGAGTCGCCGATAAACTCGATCGCGCGCAATGCGACCGCCGCGGGCAAAGCGTCCGCCTTTTCCGGAACGAAAAAGCCTTTGAAAGCGCCGACCGCGTCCTGCGTTTCCGAGCGCTTCTCGAGCCGAATCGTGTGCTCGCCCGGCCCGAGATCGCGGAACGCGAAACTGTTCGTCGCCGGCTTTTTCAGCAGCCTCACATTCCGCCCGTCGACGAAGACGTTGAAATTGTTGTTCGGGTCGTCGAAGGCGAACATCACTTCGTCGCCTTGGAAATGCGCGGCGAAATAGACCGCCGGCCATTGGTAGGCCCACGCTTGTCGGTCGTCGCGCGTGACCCGCAAGGTGCGCCCGCCGATCAGCATCTCGAGCCGCGTCCTTTCGTCAGGCTGAGCGGCCAGCGTTATGGCGGCAGCCCCAAGCAAGAGACCAAACAGAAGCCCGCACGTTATTCGCCGCAAACGCGAGCAGGCGATCGGTAGCATGGAGTTTTGGCGGTGCCGGCGGATTCCCGGGTAGGGCTGCTCATGGGCACCAAAAGTTAGACCGGGGCCTACGCCTGTCATGCCTGAAGAGGCAAATGAATGGCCGCGAGCATGCAGCGCGCGCTCCCGCCGGCTAGCTCGATCGTCGGCAGCTCGAGGGGCACGAGGCGCGCATGGCGTTCGAGCGCGGCCCGCTGCTCCTCGCCTAACGAACTCTTCGCGCGTGCGGAGAGCACGAGGAGTTTCTCCCGGCCGTTGTCCAGCTCGAGCGCATTGCCGGCGAATTCGGCGATCTGCGCGGCGCTGAGTTCGATCACTTCTCGCCCGCTGCCGGTAAGGCCAGCGCGCACCTGTTCACGCTCCCGCGGATCGGCGATAAGCGGGCCGCCGACGAGAGCGAAGCCCGTCCCGATGCACATGAGGACGTTGGTGTGATAGACCGCGCGACCGTCGGCGGTGGCGCTGCGGAATTTCACTGGCGTGAAACCAAAGTCGGCGCAAAAGCGATCGACCATCGCCGGGTGCGTGCGCTGCGAGAGCGCCGCATAAGCGACGCGGCTCGCGTAATCGAGCACGAGACTGCCGGTGCCTTCGAGGAACTGGTGTTCCTTTTCGCCTAGCGAGTAGTCGACCACCTCAGTGACGCGATAATGTTTCCGTAACTCCTCCACCACTTCCGGCCGTCGCTCGCGCCGTCGCGCCGGGGCCTGCATCGGATAAAAAACGACCCGGCCGTCGTGATGAGTCGAGAACCAGTTGTTTGGAAACACCGCGTCCGGCTTGGCCGGCGACGGCGTGTCGGCAATGACGTGAACCGTCACGCCAGCGGCCCGCAGCGTCTCGACCGCTCGATCGAATTCCTCCTCCGCCGCGCGCGCGACGGAATCCGTTTCGCCCGGCGCGATCGTTTTTTGAAAGGCGTTGTCGGCTGCGGTCTCCGGATTCGGATGAAACCCGTGCGGCCGCACCATCAGGACCGCGCGGGCACTTTGCGCGAGAGCACTCATCCGGCGCCGGTCGCAATCGTTAGGCCGTCGAGCTGCCTTCGTCCGGGCTGCCGAACTGGATGCCCTGCGCGAGCGGAAGCTCGGTCGAAAAGTTGATCGTGTTCGTCTGCCGGCGCATGTAGCTCTTCCAGGAATCGCTCCCGCTCTCGCGACCGCCGCCGGTGTCTTTTTCGCCGCCAAAGGCGCCGCCGATTTCCGCGCCGCTCGTGCCCGCGTTGACGTTGGCGATGCCGCAGTCGCTCCCGATAGCGCTGACGAATTTCTCCGCCTCGCGCATGTCGTTGGTGAAAATCGAGGAGCTCAGGCCTTGCGCGACGTTGTTGTGCATCTCCAGCGCTTCATCGAAATCGCGATAGGTCATGAGATAGAGCAGTGGCCCGAAGGTCTCGTGCTGGACGATTTTGTAATCGGCTTCCGCGCGCGCGAGACAGGGCGTCATGTAGCAGCCGCCCGGATATTTCTCTTCGTCGAGACGCTCGCCGCCGTAGAGGACTTCGCCGCCTTCTTCTTTCAGCTTTGCGATCGAGTTCTCCACATTCTCGACCGCGCCTTCGTCGATCAGCGGACCCATCAACGTCCCCCGATCGGTCGGGGCGCCGATCTTCACGCTCTGGTATGCGCGGAGGAGCGAGGCCTCGACTTCCTCGGCGACGGACTCGTGCACGATCACTCGCCGGGTCGAAGTGCAACGCTGTCCGGCAGTCCCAACGGAGCCGAAGAAGATCGCGCTCGTCGCCATTTTCAAGTCCGCCGTCGGCGTGACGATGAGGGCGTTGTTGCCGCCGAGTTCCATGATGGTTTTACCGAGGCGCCCGTGGACGGTCTTGGCGACATCGAAGCCCATCCGGGTCGAACCGGTCGCGGAGATGAGCGGGATGCGCTTGTCGGCCGCCATCTTTTGGCCTAACGACGGACCGTCGCCGATGACGAGGCCAAAAATAGCGGGATCCACGCCCGTGTCGCGGCAAACGCGCTCGGCGATCTTGATCACGGCGATCGCGGTCAGCGGCGTTTTTTCCGAGGGCTTCCAAATGCTCGCGTCACCACAGACGGCCGCGAGCGCGGCGTTCCAGGCCCAGACCGCAACGGGAAAATTAAAGGCCGAGATGATGCCGACGAGGCCGAGCGGATGCCACTGCTCCATCAGGCGATGATTCGGGCGCTCCGATTGAATTGTGAGGCCGTAAAGCATCCGCGACTGGCCGACCGCGAAGTCGCAAATATCGATCATCTCCTGCACTTCGCCTTCGCCCTCGGCGATAATCTTGCCGGCTTCGAGCGAAACGAGCATCCCGAGTTCGTGCTTCTGCGCGCGGAGGGCGTTGCCGAGCTGCCGGACGGTTTCGCCGCGGACCGGCGCGGGCACGGTGCGCCATTCTAAGAAGGCTTCCTGCGCGCGCGTGATCGTTTTTTCGTAATCCTCCGGCGTCGCGGTGCGGACTTTACCGAGCAGTTTGCCGTCGACCGGAGAGTGTTTTTCGATGACGGCGCCGCCGCCGCCCCATTCGCCGGAAAAGGCGCCATCACTCGTCTCAGAGATTCCCAGCTTTTGCAGTAGATCGTTCATTTGCCAAACGGAAACATATACCTAACAAACCGGACCTGCAGAAGCAGGTCCCTTCGAGGGACGAGCTTCCGCTCGTCCCGTTTCGAAAAACGCCCCATCCGGCCTAACGACTCCGCATCCGCTCACATTGCTGGCGGAGCAGGCCGATCGCTTCGTCGACCACTTCCTTCGTGATATCGAGCGCAGGCCGGAACCGAATCGAGCGTTCGCCGGAGCGCAGGGCGAAGACGCCGAGGTCGAACGCGCCTTTCCAGAATTCCTCACGCGTCGCCGCGTCCGGAAGATCGAAGGCGAGAAAGAGGCCGAGTCCGCGCACGGCCGAGATCATCGGCTCTTCGCGTTGCAACTCCATCAGGCGCACGAGGAAATGTCCGCCGACGACGCGCGCGTTTTCGACCAGGTTTTCCTCCTCGATGATCTGGAGGAAATGAGTCGAGCGCACCATGTCGGTGAAGTTGCCGCCCCAGGTCGAGTTGATCCGGCTCGGGAGGCGGAAGCAGTTGTCCTTCACCTCATCGAGGCGCGGGCCGGCCATGACGCCGCAGACCTGCGCCTTTTTCCCGAAGGCCATGAGGTCCGGCATGACGCCGAAATGTTCGCAACACCAGTTTTTCCCGGTCGCGCCCATGCCGCATTGCACTTCGTCGAAAATGAGGAGCATCTCGTGCTCGTCGCAGACGCGCCGCAGAGTGCGCAGCCATTCGCCGCGGAAATGATTGTCGCCGCCTTCGCCTTGGATCGGCTCGATGATGATCGCTGCAATATCGACGCCCTTCTGGCTGATGAACTCCATGATCTCGGCCTCGGATTTCTTCTCACGCTCGATCACATCACGGGCGCGCTTGTCTTCGCCTAACGAGTAGTCGATGTAAGGCGTGGAGACGCGCGGCCAGTCGAACTTCGCAAACAGATCCGTCTTCACCGGGTCGGTGTTCGTGAGGCTCATGGTGTAGCCGGTGCGACCGTGGAAGGCGCTCTTGAAATGGAGAATCTCGGTGCCGCGTTCGCCGCGACCGGCCGCCATATTTTTGCGCACCTTCCAATCCATCGCCGGCTTGAGTGCGTTCTCGACCGCGAGCGCGCCGCCTTCGATGAAGAGCATCCGCTCGAGCGGCGGCATGCCGACCACGCGCCAGAGGGTCTCGACAAAACGCGCGTAGCCTTCCGAGTAAACGTCGGAGTTCGCGATCTTGATCTCCGCCGCGCGCAGGAGATCGGCTTTGACCTCCGGCTTGTCGAAGTGCGAGTGATTAAACCCGACCGGATTCGAGCCGAAAAATCCGTAGAGATCGATCAGTCGCTGCTCGTGCGCGGCGTCGTAGAGATACGAGCCGTTGCTCTTCTCGAGATCGATGACGATGCGAAAACCGTCGAGCAAGACGTGCTCGGCAATCGCGCGCAGAACGCGCGACTGCGGTTCGGTTTTCGTTTTTTCGGTGGCTCGGACGCGGCGGCTGGGGGGAGCCGCCGCGGTGAGGATGGATGGCGCGCTCATGCCGGAGACTAGCCGGGGGCCGGAAGGCGGTCAATCCGACTAACGAAAGGCGCGGCAGCAAGTCGTTAGGCCGGAACGTTAGGCAACGTCCGCGGCGATGGCTGGCGGGGAGGTGGCTGGAGAGGGAATTGAACCCCCGACACGAGGATTTTCAGTCCTCTGCTCTACCAACTGAGCTATCCAGCCGCGTTGCGGCTGTCACTATGCCGGAATCCGCGAAGCGGGCAAGCGCGGGGGCCAGTCCACGGGACAGCCTCATACTTTGCCTCGGAATCGGCGAAGCGACCACCATTGTCATCCTGAGCGGAGCCGCAGGCGGAGTCGAAGGATCCCGGCGGGTTTCTTCAAAGCGCGAGAGCGAAATTTCGCGCCGATCATAGCTTCACGGAAACTCCACGGGATCCCTCGACTGCGCTTCGCTCCGCTCGGGATGACGACAGAAGCACTACGTCAGGCTAAAAACGGCGCGGCAAATCCACCGCCGCCTGGAGTAGATGCAGATAAAGCGCACGCGGAATCTCCCGCGCGCCGAACTGCGCGAGATGCGAGGTGAGCCATTGCGTATCGAGCAGCGTGAATTCCCGCTCGCGCAATCGCTCCACCAGCGCCCAGAGCGCGATCTTGGAAGCACCTGTCGTGCGATGAAACATCGATTCGCCGAAAAACGCGCCGCCGATCGATACCCCGTAAAGCCCGCCGACGAGTTCGTTCTCCGCCGACCACGCCTCGACGGAATGCGCCGCCCCGAGCTCGTGCAACTGCACATAACTTTCCCGGATTTCCTCATTGATCCAGGTCTCGTCGCGCTCCGCGCAGGCGCGCATCACCTCGGCAAACGCGCTGTCGATCCGGATCTCGAGCTGCGCTTTCCGCCGCTCCCGCCGGAGCCCATGCGGCACATGAAAGTCGTCGAGCGGTATGATCGTCCGCGGGTCGGGCGAGAACCAGCCGATCTCGCCGTCCGGCAGCGCCATCGGAAAAACGCCGAGCCGATAAGCCTGGAGGAGAAGCGTGGAATCGATCATT
Source organism: Chthoniobacterales bacterium (assembly GCA_038234295.1). Lineage (GTDB taxonomy): Bacteria > Verrucomicrobiota > Verrucomicrobiia > Chthoniobacterales > UBA10450 > Palsa-1392. The sequence continues at coordinate 345 of JBBSUP010000120.1, read as the reverse complement.
CGTTAGGCCAAAAACCTCCCGCTTTCTTCACGCGTCCCGCCCGTTTCGGCAATCGCGAATCGCGCATCTTGCAATGTCGGGCCGCGCTTTTATCGTGAGCGCTTGAAGCCTCTTGCTCTCGTCCTCGTCGCGCTCGCCGGCGGCTGGATCGCTGGTTGCGCTTCCGACACACCGGCCGCCGAGGTAGTGGAGAAACATCTCGAGCGCGGCGCGAGCGGGCAGGGTCAGCTCGGCCCAATCAATCGCGGTCCCGACGATCCTTTTATCCAGCCGCGCGTCGGCGATTCCACCCCGTGAACCCGGCGGCGCTCTCTCGCATTCTCATCCTCGATTTCGGCTCGCAGT
>JBBSUP010000119.1:0-9642 GCA_038234295.1 Chthoniobacterales bacterium | reverse complement strand
GTGCCCGTGCCCGAGGTGGGCGACGACGACGTCCTTATCCGGATCAAGAAGACCTCGATCTGCGGCACCGACGTGCACATTTATAACTGGGACGCGTGGTCGCAGAAGACCATCCCGGTGCCGATGGTCGTCGGGCACGAATATGTTGGCGTGGTCGAGCGCGTGGGCGATCGGGTGCAAGGTTTCGCCCCAGGCGATCTCGTGACCGGGGAAGGCCATATCGTCTGCGGGCATTGTCGCAACTGCCTCGCCGGTCGCCGCCATCTTTGCCCGAATACCAAGGGCGTCGGCGTGAACCGCCAAGGCGCGTTTGCGGAATTTCTCTCCATTCCGATGTCGAACGTCTGGCACGCCGATCCGAACATCCCCCTCGATGTTCTCTCCTGTTTCGACCCGCTCGGGAACGCCACCCACACGGCCTTGTCGCAAGACCTGATCGGCGAAGATGTTCTCGTCACCGGCGCGGGCCCGATCGGTTGCATGGCGGTCGCGATCTGCAAACACGCCGGCGCGCGCAACGTCGTTATCACCGACATCAATCCCTACCGTCTCGATCTCGCGAAAAAGATGGGCGCCACCCTCGCGCTCGACGTGCGCGAGTCGACCCTGCAGGACGCGATGAAAAAGCTCGGGATGAAGGAAGGTTTCGATGTCGCCTTGGAGATGTCCGGCAGCCCGAAAGCGATGGCCGATCTGCTCCCGGCGATGTTTCACGGCGGGAAGATCGCATTGTTAGGCATCATGCCCGATAGCGCCGCGATCGACTGGAATGTGGTTGTTTTTAACAGCCTCACCATCCAGGGCATCTACGGCCGCGAGATGTATGAGACCTGGTATAAGATGACCGCCATGATCCAGAGCGGGCTCGATATCTCGCCGGTGATCACGCATCGCTTCCCCTACACCGATTTCAAGGAAGCGATCGAGCTCATGAAGTCGGGCAACTCCGGCAAGATCGTCCTCGATTGGGAGGCGAAATAGCCGCGCGTCGCCACGCAATCGTAACACTAAAACTTTTGCCGCTGCGGTCGCCAGTTCGCATGCTCTCGCGGTGGAGATTGCTGCACCTATTTCGCCGCCCGCGCTGGCGGAACATCAACGGCGCCGCCAGCGTCAACTGAGCGAGCGAGCGATCAAATACTTCTTCGGTGGGAACGCGATCGTGGCGGTCGTCGTCCTCGCCTTGATCACGATTTTTCTGCTCCGCGAAGGCTTTGGCTTTTTCGGCGAAAACCAGCGCAACCTTGGAGTTTATCGCACTGCCGGCCTCGAGTATGTCGACATCATTCGCGCGGAAGCCGAGCGCCACTCCGCGCTGACGCGGGCGCTCAACCTGATCCGGCTGCGCGAGTTCCGCGCACTGACCCAGGCCGGTCGGGGCAACGCGTTGGCGCAGACTGCGCTCGCTCCTTTCGATAAATTTGCGTCCGACTTCAGCGACGCCGGTGAAGAACTAAACGGTCTTGTGTCCGATCTGAACGACGAGGCCATGGGGGTGAAGGAGGCGATCGCTCATCGCGACGAAGTGATCGCGGAAAAGGAGCGACTCGTCCGCGCCGGGGAGGCTGCCGCTTCCGTCCGCCTCGCCGTGCCGGCGGTGAACCAGGCGAAGACGATCGCGGCCTTGCGCGCGAGCGCGCCAATATTTCGCGCCACCAGTTCCGCGGTCGCGGGCCAGCTCGCCGGCCTGCTCAACAATGCCCCTCACCTCACCGATCCCGTGGCCGAAAAACAATTCCGGCAATGGCGCGTGCAGGTCCGCAGTTATGTCGCAAAATTGCCAGAGGCCTACCAGCAGTTGGTAAACTGGAATCCGAATCGGCCGACGCCCTGGTATCGCGGGATCACGGCGTTTCTCTTCGGTCGCGATTGGATCACCGCCAGTTTTTGGCAGGACTGGTACGGCATCCGCCCCTTGCTTGTCGGCTCAATCATGGTCTCGGCGGTAGCACTTTTCATCGCCGTGCCGGTGGGAGTCGCGGCCGCCATCTATGTGAGCGAGATCGCTTCGCGGAGTGAGAAGCGCCTGATCAAACCCTACATCGAATTCATCTCCGCGATTCCGTCCGTAGTGCTCGGTTTCTTCGGCATCGCAGTCGTGGGCGAAGCGATCCGGGCCGCCTCGCAATCGCCCTGGCTCAGTTGGGTTTCCTTCTTCCCAATCGCGGAACGGCTGAATGTTTTCACGGCCGGCTGTCTGCTCGCCTTGATGGCGATTCCCACCATCTTCACGCTCTCGGAAGACGCTCTCCGGAACGTCCCGCGCAGTTTCAAGGAAGCCTCCTACGCGCTCGGCGCCAATCGCCTGCAAACCATCGGCCGCGTCCTCGTGCCGGCCTCGCTCTCGGGCATCATCTCCGCCATCCTTCTCGGCTTCGGCCGGGTCATCGGCGAGACCATGGTCGTGCTCCTCTGCGCCGGAAACCGGATTGAGATCCCGGATTTCACCCAAGGCCTCGGCGCCTTTTTCCAACCGGTCCACACCATGACCGGGATCATCGCCCAGGAGATGGGCGAAGTGGTGCGCGGAAGCATCCACTACCGCGCCCTTTTCATGGTCGGGCTGGTCCTTTTCACAATCACGCTCGCGATTAACTACGCCGCGCAGAAAATCGTGCAGCGCTACCGCATGAGTATCGGCTAAATGCGTCGCCTAACCAATCGCCAACGGCGGACGCGCCTGACCGAGCGGGTCTTCTTTTGGATCTTTCGCCTCGCGACCTATCTCATCATTGCCTGCACGAGTTATATCTTTCTCGATATCGGCTGGAAGGGCGCGCAGACCGTATTCACAACCACCTCGCCCTTCGTTAATGTCCCCTTCCTGACCGAGAAACCTGAGACGCTGTATGTCTTCCAGTTCGAAGGAAAGAAGAATCTCCTCGGCGATCATGACTTTAGAAGATGGCAGGCTGCGCATCCCGGACTCGACGTCCAGCCGAGCACGGTCGCTTATTCCGCCGGTGGGATTTGGCCCTGCATCGTCGGGACGGCGCTCTTGGTCATTGGCTCGATGGTGTTGGCGCTCCTGATCGGGATCAGCAGCGCGATCTATCTCAGCGAATATAGCCGGAACACGCGCCTCATTCGCCTGATCAGGATCGCGATTTTGAACCTGGCCGGGGTGCCTTCGATCGTGTTTGGGCTTTTCGGCTTCGGACTCTTCGTGATCTTTTTTCACTGGAATGTCTCCTTACTCGCAGGCTGGTTCACACTCGGCTTGATGGTTCTGCCGGCCATCATTACCGCGAGTGAAGAAGCCCTCCGCGCGGTGCCCCAGGGTCTGCGGGAGGGCTCACTCGCGCTCGGAGCGACGAAGTGGCAAACCATTCGCAAGAACGTCCTGCCTTACGCCATGCCCGGCGTTTTAACTGCCTCCATTCTCGGGATCGCCCGCGTCGCCGGGGAGACGGCGCCGATCATGTTTACCGCCGCTTATGCGTTGCGGGATGAGATGCCCTGGCAGGTGGAGCATTGGACCGACTTCTTTTTCCAAGGGGTTATGGCGCTGCCCTATCATATCTACGTCGTCAGCTCGAAAATCCCCCAGAACGAATACACCGAACACGTGCAGTACGGCGCCGCCTTTGTCTTCCTTGTCCTCGTCATGTTGATTGCCTCGACCTCCGTGGTCTTGCGCGAACGCAGCCGGAGTCGCTTGTCGTGGTAAACCCGCCCTCTATGTCTGAACTCGCCGAAAGCAATCCCGCCGGCCCGATCCACCAAGCCCCGCCTCACGCGGCTGAAATCATCCCAACCATCGCGGTTCAGGACCTGACTTTCGCCTACGGCACTCACGAAGTCCTCCAAGACGTGAGCCTGCAGATTCCGCCTCGTGCCGTGACTGCATTTATCGGCCCGTCCGGTTGCGGAAAGACCACTCTGCTCCGCTGCTTTAATCGCATGAATGACCTGGTCGATTCTTCCCGGATTGTTCGAGGCTCGATTGAGATCGAAGGTCAGGACATTAACTCGCCCGTAGTCGATGTCGTCGATCTGCGCCGACGGATCGGCATGGTCTTCCAGAAGTCGAATCCTTTCCCTAAGTCTATTTATGACAATATCGCCTACGGCTTGCGGATCGCTGGGGTCACCAAGCGGTCGAAGATCAACGAAGCCGTCGAGAAGAGCCTCCGCGCCGCGGCGCTCTGGGATGAAGTGAAGGACCGCCTCGAGAAAAGTGCCTATGGACTTTCGGGCGGCCAACAGCAGCGTCTTTGCATCGCGCGAGCGCTGGCGGTCGACCCTGAGATCGTGCTCATGGATGAACCTTGTTCCGCGCTCGATCCCATCGCCACCGCCAAAGTCGAAGAGCTGATCCGGAATCTGAAGAAGGACTACACGATTGTGATTGTGACTCACAACATGCAACAGGCCGGACGCTGCTCTGATTACACCGCCTTCTTCTATCTGGGGCGCCTGGTGGAATTCGGCGCCACCGGCAAGATCTTCACCCAGCCCGCGCAGCGGCAGACGGAAGATTATATCACCGGTCGCTTCGGCTAGGGCGGTAAAAAGCCGGCGGTCATCATTCCTGGAGGGATGAGCTCCGCGAATCCCGAGCGTCGCTCGAGTGCACGATGCATCAACAGGCCGATCCCCGGCGTCGCAGGAGCTCCGCCCTCCAGGGAGGTGCTTCTCTACAAGATCAGAAAAGGAAACCCGCCGGATTTCTCCGGCGGGTCGCCAAACCTAACTAACCGGAGAGTTACTTAATCGGCACGAAGCCGACCTGGAGGACGATCTTCTGGCCCACCGGCCCGATCGTGAAGTCCAAAAATTCTTTCGCCGCCCCACTCGGCTCACCATTCGTGTAGTAGAAAGTCGGACGCGCATAAGGGTAAATCTTTGACTGGACGCTTTTCACGGAGGGCGTCGCCCCGTCAATCGAGACCACCTGAATTCCGGCGGCTTTCGTGTAGGCCAGACCGACATAGCCCACGCCATTTGCATTCTTGGCCACTTCCGAGGCGATCTGTTCGTTGCCCGCCATTTTTTGCGCGCTCGGTGCGTAATCCCGCTTCTTCATCGCCAGCTCCTTGAATTCCGAGTAGGTGCCAGAGGAAGTGTTCCGTGAGTAGACCGAGATCTTGCCCGGGCTGCCGCCGACTGCGCTCCAGTCGGTGATGTCGCCGGTAAAGATTTGCTCCACCTGCTTCTTCGTCAGAGCCTTGATCGAGTTACCAGCGTTCACGATTACCGCGATGCCGTCATAGGCGACGATGGTTGGCTTCATGTGGACTCCCTTGCCCGAGGCCGCGCCTACTTCGGATGGCTTTGCCCGGCGACTGGCCATGCCGATCTGGGCCGTCCCGTCGATAATCGCGGCGATGCCCGTGGTCGACCCTTCGGCCGCGATGTCGAAGGTGGTCTCTGGATGGGTCGCCTTAAAGGCTTCTGCGAGCTGAGGCACTAACTTGGCGCCAAGGGTGTCAGAACCCTTGATGACAAGCCGGTCTGCATGGGCATTCGCGGCCAGAGCACCCAGGCCAAGCGCGAGAATAAGATGTTTGAGTTTCATAGTTTTATCCTAGGGTTTTGAGGTAGTTTTCCGGTCTAGAACTTCACGCTAAGATCCGCTTGGAAGATGCTGTATTTGCGCAATGGGTTGAGGCTAAACGCATCGCCGACGCCTCCACTCCCCAAGCTCCGATCGGCTTGTTCGCCGTAGCCATAGGTGAGGTTGAAGAAGACCGCGTCGCTGACCGCATAGCCCGCCTGGACGACGAAGCCTTCCATGTTGACGCGACTGTCGTAAATGTCCGAATCGACCAGGTTAGGATCGAGCGCGTACTGATCGACACGCTGATAAAAGGCGGCGAGCTGCCAATCGCGCTTCGCCTTGAGTTTGCCGGCGCCGATGCCGATTTGGTAGGCATAGCGCTGGTCACCCTTGTCGGGATGTCCCGCCGCGGCCGCCCGATCATCGCCGTTGAAATTCACCGCGAAGTCTCCGAAAACGCGCATCGGGAGTTCCCCAAACTTCCAGCCAAATTCGGCGGGCAGGTCAAAGACGAGCAGGCTGTTAATCCCCGTCTGGTTCGGAGTGACTTTGACGCCGCTCGCGTCGAGGAAGGCGGGATCACCGGAGAACTGCTTATTGAAGCTATCGCCGTTCCCGGTGTAGTTATAAACCGTCGGCGCTAGCTGTAGATAGACAGTCTTGGTGAAGTTAACCTTGGCCCCGACCTGCCAGCCGAGGAGGAAGGCGTCGCTGTTCGGCACGCCATTCGGCGCCGGCCCGACGGTGTTCTCGGGATTGCTATCGTCGTAGACGAATTGGCCGAAGTTCGCGAAAAGGTCGACCGTGATTGGGCTCGACGGTTCGCCTTGGGATGCGGTCACGACCGTCTTGCCATCCTTACTCATTGACTGGACGCCGCCCGCGGAGCTTCCGCCGCCAAAGGAGAAGGTGTGTTTCCATTGTTCGGCCAGGCCTTCAGGATTGATATCTCCATCCCAGGTCATGGAAGTAGTCACGAAAGGGTTCTGCATTCTACCTGCCGTGAGGGTCAGGTCGCGGATCCCGCGGTAGCCGACATAGGCTTGCCCGACGCTGATCCGGTCGCTATCTTTCGAGAATGGGCCGTTGACACCGCTGTCATCGCCGAAGGTGATGTTCGTGGAGCGAGGATTCGTGCTCGTCTCAAGCCGAAGACCAAAGAAGAAATCGTCGGCGAGCGTCCCGCGAAGACCGAGACGCAGACGATAGCGAAAGCGGTTCCGCTGAGAGTTATCTCCCGGAGTCGTTAGGGTGTCGGGCGCACCGGCCTCAGCAGTCCGGATTTCGTAACGCACACGGGTATCGCCGTAGAGCTCCAATTCGGTGATGGGTGCGGAAAGCTTGATCTTGCCGGCCGAAGTGGCGGTATTTTCCTTCACCAAATCAGAGCGCACATCCTCGGCTTCCTGGTCGGTGATCAGACCCTTTTTGACCATCAAGTCCAACAGGGCGCCGCTATCCTGGGCACGGGCGGCGGCCGACCCCAGCAGGGTGACGGCCAGCGCAACGAACGCGATTTTCTTTAAAAACATTTTCTCTCCTTGGTTTGCGGCAACCGCCGCGGGTTGGTTAAGCGCCGGCGATCACGTAATCACCTGCGGCCCGGGATTTCCCCGAACGCTGGAGAGGCTAGAGAACGATTGTTACGGACGCGTGGCGCCGACGTGACAGTTCGGTGAAATCGCGCGCCCCAGAGTTCGGGGACGAGACCTCCCTAAGCGACCGACGAGCGATATCCGCGCGGATCGATCACCACTTCGTCGTAGCCCACTCCGCGAAGCGCGGAACGCAACGTCTGGTCGATTCCGACGAGCGCTGGCATTTCGTTAGGCAAAATCTCCACCCGCGCGATCGGGCGATCGGCTTCGACGTGATGGCGGACGCGGAAAACGCGAAAACCGAACTCGCGCACGATCGTTTCTGCGCGCTCGACCATGTTTAGTGCTTCAGCGGTCACGGGGGTGCCATGCGGGATGCGCGAACTCAGGCAGGGCTGCGCGGGCGCGTCTGCGGTCGGCAACTGCATTGCTCGCGACTGTTCGCGGATTTCGCTTTTCGTTAGGCCGACTTCCCGTAACGGCGCGAGAATCGCAAATTCCTCCGCCGCTTTTCGGCCGGGACGGACCTGCTGCGCGTCGTCGGCGTTTTCGCCGTAGGCGATCGCCCGCAACCCACGCGTGCGAACAAGCGTGTCGAGCTGGGTGAAGAGCTCTGCTTTGCAGAAATAGCAACGGTTCACCGGATTGCTCGTGTAATTCGGATCGCTCATCTCCGTCGTCGGGATAACCTCGAGACGGGCGCCGATCTGCTCCGCGAGCGCCACCGCATCGCGCAAAGCCTGACGCGGCAGACTCGGGCTATCGGCGATCACGCCGAGGCAATCCGCGCCGATCGTCTCCACCGCCACCGCAAGCAGAAAGGCACTGTCGACCCCGCCGGAATAGGCAATCGCGAACGGCGCGGAAACGCGCAGGCATTCGCGCAGCGCGAGCATTTTGTCCGCGAGATCGGCGTCGGACGGCATCGCCCACGTTACCGCCTCTGCGCCTTCCGACAAGCCTACGGCGAGGGCGTCGGAAGCGGCGCGGAGGCAGGGCTGGCGAGCTCGGTTTTTAGCTCCCCGTTCCGCGCGTCCAAGGTTTGCAGACGAAGCTGCCAGCGATGAAGCTGGATGTTCAGCTGATTGATGTAGCCGGTGATCTCGGTGCGCTGCGACTCGTTTTCTTTTAGTGATCGCCGCAGTTCCGCCTCCCTTTGCGACGACGGGGAGAGCGATGTCTTTATAGTCGGGACGGTGATTGGCTGGCCACAATGCTGGCAGGAAAGCATCATCCCAGCAGCGGCGGAGTCGACCACGAGTGAGGCTCCACAGCGTTCACAGGGGAAGAAGAGGTCTTGGCCGGAGATCGCTGGTTCCACGGGTTTGGTTCAGCAACCGGCATACCATCAGCGGGTGACAAGGTGGCACGCCGTCTCGGAATTCGGCCGCAAGTTCGCGTCATCCTGACGCGCATTCTTGCCGAACCCGCGCCTCGTTGATTTTCTTAAACACTGAACAACAGGGCTTTACGAATCCGCCGAAACGATGGAACGCCCGCTGCTAAACAGTCAGCGAAAGGATTCTATATATAATGGCTAAAGTTTTAGGTATCGATTTGGGCACCACTAACTCCTGTATGTCGGTAATGGAGGGCGGCGACCCGGTAGTTTTAGAGAACAGCGAGGGCGCGCGCACCACGCCTTCGATCGTCGCGTTCGCCAAGAACGGCGAGCGATTGGTCGGCCAAGCCGCGAAGCGTCAAGCCGTAACCAACCCGGCGAACACAGTTTTCTCCATCAAACGTTTCATGGGGCGCAAATTTGACGAGGTCCGTGAGGAGGAACATCGCGTCCCCTACAAAATCGTGAAGGCCGCCAACGGCGACGCCCACGTGCAGGTGGAAGTGAACGGCGAGAAGAAGACCTTCAGTCCGCCCGAAGTTTCCGCGATGATTCTCGCGAAACTAAAAGCCGACGCGGAAGCGAAACTCGGCGAAAAGATCACGCAGGCCGTCATCACGGTCCCGGCGTATTTCAACGACTCCCAGCGCAACGCGACGAAGGACGCGGGTAAGATCGCGGGCCTCGAAGTGCTGCGCATCATCAACGAACCGACCGCAGCTTCCCTCGCCTATGGCTTGGACAAGAAGTCCGACGAGAAGATCGCGGTCTATGACTTGGGCGGCGGGACCTTTGATATCTCCGTGCTCGAAATCGGCGACGGCGTTTTCGAAGTGAAAGCCACCAACGGCGACACCCACCTCGGCGGTGACGACTGGGATAACGTTCTCGTCGATTGGATCGTGGACGAATTCAAAAAAGAGAGCGGCATCGACCTTTCGAAGCAGCCGGACGCGGTCCAGCGGATTAAGGAAGAAGCCGAGAAAGCCAAGATCGCTCTCTCCTCCTCCCAAGAGTATGAGATCAACCTGCCGTTCATCACGGCAGACGCGAGTGGCCCGAAGCACATTCAGAAGAAGCTCACCCGCTCCAAGCTTGAGCAGCTCACTGACTCTCTCTTTCAGCGCACGATCAAGCCGGTCAAAGACTGTCTGGCCGACGCCAAGCTGAGCGAGAAAGATATCAACGAGTTAGTGCTC
>JBBSUP010000118.1:0-9680 GCA_038234295.1 Chthoniobacterales bacterium | reverse complement strand
GCGGGGCTCCGCTCGGGATGACACGAGTTTTTAGACGCCCTCTTAGCTTAGAAAAATCAGCGCGCACCTACTGGCTCGGGCTCGGGCAACCCGGCGGTGCCGTGTTTCTCAGCTTCTTCCTGGTGGAAGCTGTGTGCGCTGCGCAGGAACGGCACCCGGTCGAGCACGCTCTCTTGGAACCATTCGAGCGCGAGGTAGATTACCGGCGTGATGTAGAGCGTGATCAACTGCGAAACAATCAACCCGCCGACGATGACGAGCCCGAGCGGCCGGCGCGAAGATCCGTCCGCGCCGAAACCGAGCGCGATCGGCAACGCGCCCATCAACGCCGCCAGCGTGGTCATGATAATCGGCCGAAAACGTTCGACGCTCGCCTCGTGAATTGCCGCGCGGCGATCATAGCCTTCGTCCAGCCGATGGAGCGCGAAGTCCACAATCATGATGCCGTTCTTTTTCACGATCCCCATGAGGAGGAAAAGACCGATGACCGAGTAGAGCGAGAGCGACGAGTTGAAAAGCCAGAGCGTCCCGAGCCCGCCGACGACGGCCGGGAACAAGGTCGAGAGCACCGTGATCGGATGCACATAGCTCTCATAAAGGATGCCAAGAATCACATACATCACGAAGACCGCCGCGATCACGAGTAACGGCAGCGCGGAGAAAAGTTGTTGCAGGACGAGACCTTCGCCCTGGAGTTCTCCGTGCACGTTCCCGGGTAAAATTTCTGCCGCGGTTTTGTCGATATACTTGGTGACATCCCCGAGCGCCGCGCCTGGTTTGATGTCGAAGCCAAAGGTCACGCTCGTGAATTGATTCACGTGATTCACCGACTGCAAGCCGAGCGTCTCCTTCGAGTCGGTCACGGTGCTGACGGGGATTAACCTGTCGCCGCCGCCATCTGGCTTCACGTAGAGCGAGCGGAAATCGCCCGGGCCCTGCCGCGCGGCATCGTCCGCTTCCAAGATCACCTGGTATTGGTCGTCGGCCTCCTTGATCAGGTAAACGTAGTTCTGCGAATAAGCCGCACGCAGGAGGCTTTCGATCTTCGTCGTCGAGACGCCGTAAACGCTCGCGCGGGAACGATCGATGTGGATATCGAGGTTCGGAGCGTTCTGGAAAAGATCCGACCGCGGCGGGCTCGCGAAGCCGGGATAATCGGCCAGCTTCTTCTGCAGCTTATCGGTCGCTTCGTAAACATCATTAGGATTGATCCCGCTGAGCACATAGGTGTAGCGGCCAAACGAACTGCCGGTGCCGCCGACGTCGATGCGCAGGACCGGCTGCGGATTCAGCGTCGGGAAGATGCCGGGAATGCCGCTACAAGCCTCGCGCAACTGCTGCGCGACCGTGTCGATATCCGGCCGCTCGCTCGCTTCTTTCAAAAAGATGACGGTGAAAATTCCCGCGGACTGGCCCGTCCGCCCGGCCACCGTGAAATACTTATCGACTGCGGGATTAGCCTGCAAGATCGGGTCGAGCTTGTCCTGCAAAGCCTTCTGCGCATCCGGCGACGATCCTTCTTTGACGATGAAAAAACCGCGGATCGTGGAGCTGTCGCCGGTCGGCAACAAGGTGAAGGGCAAGTGGGTGAAGAAGAACCAAACGCCGATGCCGCAGGCGATGACGATGGGTGCGGCGATCCAGCCGACGTCGAGGAACTTGTCGAGGGTGCGCCCGTAGGAATCGCGAATCGGAATAAAGAACCTGTTCACGAAGTTCTGCATCCAGCTGTCGCGATGCCCTTCGCCTCGCTCCGCCAGAATCCGCGAACACATCAGGGGCGTGAGCGTCAACGAGACCAAACCGGAAGCAAAAATCGCGACGATGATCGTGACCGCGAACTCCCGAAAAATTCGGCCTAACAATCCGGGCATGAAGGCGAGGGGAATGAAAACCGCGGCGAGCGACAGCGTCATCGAGAGGATGGTGAAGGAGATTTCGCCAGCACTGTTCAGGGTGGCGCGGTAGATCGACTCGCCCGCTTCCGCTCGCCTGACGACGTTCTCGAGAAAGACGATGGCGTCATCGACGAGGAACCCGATGGCGAGCGTCAGAGCCATGAGGGTGAGGTTGTTGACCGAATACCCGAGCCACCACATCGCGACGAAGGTAATCAAAAACGACATCGGCAGCGCGACCATCGGGATGAGCGTATCGCCGGCGCGGCCGAGGAAAACGAAGATGACGCCGATGACGAGGACGAACGCAATCGCGAGGGTGAGCTGCACGTCTTGGAGCGAATCGACGATCGATTGCGAGCGATCGTGAACCGGGATGAGGTGAATCGAGCCCGGCAGTTCACGCTGCAAACCCGGGAGCAGATCGCGCACGGAACGCGCGACGGCGACGGCGTTCGCACCCGCCTGACGCGAGACCGCAAACACCACCACCGAGGCCGGCGGATTATAACCGCGCGCGAAAAAATGCCGCGACGAGCGCTCGTCGGAGACGCCGTCGATCACCTTGGCGACGTCGCGCAAATAAACCGACGAACCGTCAGCGCCCTGTTTGATGATGATATTGCGATAACCTTCCGCGGTCGCCACCTGCCCCTGCGGCCGGAGCGTGATCGACTTGTTCGGGCCATCAAACTGCCCCGCGCCTGCGTAGGAAGTGCTCGCGCGAATCGCCGCACTCAGCTCGTCGAAAGTCATGTTCCGCGCGGTCAGCTTGCCGGGATCGACCTTGATCCGGATCGCGCTTTTGACGCCGTAAACGTTCACTTCCGAGACACCCGGGAGGATGTTGATCCGCTGCTGCACCTCGGTGGTGGCGTAGCGATAAAGCTCACCGCTGCTCAGGGTCGCGCTGGTCAGGGCAATGTAGATGACTGGCTGGTCGTTCGGGTTCGACTTGGTAAAAGTGGGTGGGCTCGGGAGGTCGTTAGGCAACTGCCCGCTCGCTGCTTGAATCGCGGATTGCACATCGGTCGCGGCCGCGTCGATGCTTTTCGAGAGGTTGAATTGCAGCGTGATCGAGGTGCTGCCTTGCGCGCTCGAGCTGGTGGTGAAGTCGAGACCGGGAATCTGGGTGAACTGTTTTTCCAGCGGCGTCGCGACTGTATTCGCCATCGTCTCCGGGTTCGCGCCGGGATAGGAGGCGCGCACGCGGATGACCGGGTAATCGACCGCCGGCAAATCGTTCACCGCCAGCTGCTGGTAGGTGATGATGCCGAAGACGATGATCGACGCCGTCAGCAGCATGGTCATCACCGGCCGCTGGATGAACGGCTGCGAGAGCCCGGACTTAAACTGGGTCAACTTCTGCGCCGGCGTGCTTTTCGCTTTCTCCGCCGCGCGCTCGGCCGGCATGCCGTGGTCGTAGCCGTTGCCGCCATTCCGCCCGTCCTGGTCTGAGGTTGCCATTCGTTAGGGCGTTTCGCTTTTGGCCTGGTTCTCGTTAGGCGCAGGGGCTTCCTCGCTCTTCACCGACACCTTGTCGCCGGGCGCGAGCTGGAGTTGACCGATGGTGACGACCCGCTCGCCAGCTTTCAGTCCGTCCGTGATGACGGTGAGCTCGTTCTCCTGCTTCTGGCCAGGTGTCACCGGCCGCAGGTCGAGGGTGGAATCCGGCTTCACCACAAAAACATAGGGCCCTTTCTCGCCGATCTGGATCGCGCTGTTCGGGACCAGCTTGGCGTCTTTTAATTGATCGAGCACCAGCCGCACATGCACGAACTGCGAAGGCCAGAGATGATGCTCCGGATTCGGCGTCGTCGCCCGCGCCTGCACCGTGCCGGTACCGGGCTGCACCGTGTTCGCGATGAAGTAAAGATGACCTTCCTGCGGCGCGAAGCCGTCGTTTTCGGCATCAGTCAGAACTTTCAGGTTCGGTCCGTTGAGATACTTGCGGACGAGCGGAAGATCGGGCTCGGCGACGGTGAAATCGGTGTAGATCGGATCGAGGTTATCGATCTGCACGAGGACCTGCCCGCCGCTGCCCGCGCTGACCGTATTTCCTGCATCCACCTGCCGCAGACCAGCGCGGCCGTCGATCGGTGAGCGAATCTTCGCGTAATCGAGATTCACCTGCGCTGCGGCCACCGCCGCAGAAGTCCGCATCGCGTCCGCCTTCGCGGTGTCGAGATCCTGGGTCGCCGTCACGCCCTTGGCCTTCAAATCTTCCTGTCGCTTCAGGTTTGCCCGCGCGAGAATGTCGTCGGCTTCCGCGGAGTCGAGCGCAGCCTGATAAGGCCGCTGATCGATCGTGAAAAGGAGTTCGCCTTTCTTGAGCTCGGCGCCGTCTTTGAAATCACGCGAGACGATCTGGCCAGCGACCTGCGCGTGCACCTGGACGCTCTCATTCGCCGCGCAGGTGCCGATTTCATCGAGGTAAAGCGGCACGTCTTTCGTGATCACTTTCGCGACTGCGACGGGGCGGGGCGGAGGCGCCGGCCGCTCTTCTTTCTCACTGCCGAAGAAGCGAAATAGTAGGAAGGCGACGACCAGCAGGACGACGGCGCCGAGCAAATAAGTGCCTTTGCGTCCGACCTTGCGATCGATGTCTCCCACTGCTGCGCGCGCAGCCACGTTTGGTCTTTGTGCGGAGATCATTTGGCCACCTTGCATTTCTTGTCCATGGAAGTTCCGTTCGCGCCGGTGTTGCCGGATGCAGGACCTTCGAGTGCCTGGCGCCGGATTTCGTTCAAGACGCGCAGGCAGGTCTGCAAATCCTTCGCCGGAATCGTCTCCACCAATTCGTGCCGGAGACCGCGGGCGGTTTTCTCGATCCGATGCCAAAGCGCACTCGCTTTGCGTTCCAAGTGTACCGTTTTGCAGCGCCGATCGTGCTCCGCGCTTTGCCGTCTGATCCAGCCCTCGCTTTCCATGCTCGCGAGGGAACGGGCGAGGGTCGGCTCTTCGATCCCGAGGCGCTCGGCCAGCTCGCATTGGGTCAGATGGCCCTCGGAAAGATTCGCGATGGTACGCCACTTCGCCTGGCTCAAGCCGAGCGGGCGGAGGCGTTGATCGAGCCGCTGGCGCCAGATGCGGGCGGTCTGGTGGATCAGCTGGCCGATGGTTTCGGGATCGAGCGCAGGCATCGTTAGCGTGCTAACGAATTCCGGATCGGGGGAGAAGTCAATCAGCCCTGGCGGGTGCGCGCTCGATCTTCAACAGGACGACGCTGATCCCGCGGTAATCTTTTTTGCGGTAGATCGGATGCGCGCGCGCGGGCGCCCAACGGGCGGATTCTTCAACCTCCGTTTCCTTGTCAGGCTTGACCAGGACGTAGCGGGTTTGCGCTGGAAGCTCGGCCACGTGATCGACGTAGACGATCGGCTGCCGGACGTAGAAAAGGAACGGCTGATAATCCGGATCGACCGCGTAGAGCGTTTCGTGAGGCGGAAGCGCGGCGCTGATTTGCTCGCCGATCGGGCGGATTTTTTCGCGACGCTGCAGGAACGGGATAATCCCCACCGTGTAAATCAGCATCGCGATCACGACCGCGACCACGGTCCCTGTGATCGCTTTGCGCAACGGCTTTGGCCAGACCAGCGCGTGCTCCTTCACGAAAATCGCGAGCAGCCAAATCGCGGGCGCAAGCAGCGGCATGTTGTAACGCGGGAGCGTGCCGGGCAGCAGGCTGACGAGGAGAAAGGGGAGCGCCACACCTAACGACAAGGCGCGGCAGAATTTTCGGTCGGTTTCGTGCTCGAGCAACCCGAAGCGCGCGAACGGGAGCAAGACCGCCCAAGGCAGCAGATAGCCGAGGCCGCGCGGGAGGTTGAGAATCCAGTGCGCGAACTTGAAGTCGTCGCCGCTCACCCGGCCGGTGAACTGGCTCGACCAGACGTGCGGGACCTGGGCGGCGCGCATCAACTCCAGACACGGAACCGCCCAGGCCGCGAAAATCCCGAGCATCATGACGACGCCGATGAGGTGCGGCCAGCTCACCAACTGTCTCAGCTTTCCCGCCTGCCAGAGCACCGCGAGCACGACCGCGTAAAAGAAAAACAGGTGGAGTGGACCTTTCGCGAGCAGACCAAGGCCGAGGAAAACGCCGGCACCGACCCACGCCAGCCAAGGCCGATCGCGCCACCAACTCAACCAGCAGACAAACGCGAGCGCGGTCAGCGAGACGTAGAGCGCTTCGATCTCGATCATCCGGCCCTTCTCGAGGAGGCCGAAATTCGTCAGCCACATCAGGGCCGCCGCGACCGCGCCGTTTCCGCCTAACGACCGCCGCGCCACGCCCACGAACGCGAGCGCAACCGCGAGCACGCAGAGGACCGAGGGCAACCGCGCGGTCCATTCATTCCGCACGCCGAAGAGTTTGAAGGAACCCGCGACCAGCCAATTGACCAGCGGCGGCTTGCGGAAATAGGGCTCGCTCCCGACCTGCGGCACGAGGTAGTTGCCGGTCTCGAGCATGGTCACGGCCGGCAGAATGCGGCGGCCTTCCTCGCTCTTGATCTCCAGCGTCCCAAGCCGCGGCAGATCGATCGCGCCCCAGACCAGGACGACCAAAAACAGAGCCCGCGCGCGCGACATGGCGAGAAGGTTAGACGCGATCGCAAGCGCTGGGTAGCGCGCTCGTCCCGAGTGCCGGTTGTCGCGTCCCGCGGCGACGGACTTTTCAGTCCACGCGGACCCCAAGGCTGCGTGGCGCGCCTTCGAAAAGTCCGCGACGGCGAGACGCCGCCACCAACACTCGTGCCGAGCCCGCCCGCCGGATCCGCCTATCCTGCGCTTCCCACAGGGAAGCGGCTACAGAACCAAGGGTGCGCCGATCCTAGGGCACGACCGTAAGTGTGAGATCGTTCCCGTCGCCGCCTTCGTAGTCGGCTTGGAGGTTATTGCCGCTCAATGTCAAGATGGCGCCGTCGGGGAGATTACTGAAGGTACCTGCAATCGGCGTCGCCGCCGTGTTACTGATGACACTAAAGGTCGTGCCGCGGCGCAGTTTGCCTTGCACGGTGCCGCTGAAGTTGAAGCTCCCGCCGCTGTTGATCGTCACACCCTTTGCCACTACTCCATCGGTGCGTGCCTTGTTCTCCTTCGCTTTGAAGGTGTAGGAGTAAGTGCTATCGGAATTGAAGGTCAGGGTGCTCTGGATCGTTAGGACGGCTTGTTGTTTAGTCCCGCTCGCCGGCGCAAGGAATGCTCCCGCGCCGCTGCCCGTCCCTACTGTCACCATGCCCGCGATGGTGCCCTTCCCGCCGAGCGTGCCGGCGCTCACCTGCACCGATCCTGTTCCCGTCCCCGATCCGGTAGCGTTGCTGATGACTAACGTGCCTGCGCTTACCGTAGTGCCCGCGGTGTAAAGGTTGGCCCCGCTGAGCGTCAATGTGCCGCTGCCGATCTTGGTCAGGGCGCCGGTTCCATCGCCAGTTCCGCCCGGCCCACCGGGGTAAAGCACACCGGAAAAGCTCGTGCTCAGGTTGTTGGTCCCGACGGAAAAAATTTGCCGGCCCAGATAGATTTGCCCATCGCCTTCAATCGAGCCGATGGAAAGGCTCGGCTTGGTATGACCGGTCATATCGAGGTAGCCATTGCCGAAGACCTCCGCGCGCGCCGTCCCCCCGAGCGCCGCATCATAAAAACCGATCGTGCCCCCCGCGCCGCCGTTACTCCCAGCCTGCGCAATCAGGGTCGCGTTGCCCGCCGTCGGAAACTGTTGCACAAAGATGGTGCGCCCCCTTTCGCTCCGCTCGCCGTCGCACCTTGATTTATGGGAGTGCTACCCCCAGCCGTGGCCGTGCCGATGAACTGCGTAATGCCCCCAGTCTGACCGGCGACACTGCCGCCCTGGTTAATGAAAGTCCCGGCGCCTCCGCTCGAAGTGCCTTCGAAGAGGACTGTGCCTCCGCCGGCCTGATTAGTGAACGTAATCAAGCTGCCCACGACCCAGGCTGGCTCGTTCGGGAAATTGAAGAGCTCAAAGAAAGTTCCCGGACCCAGGACAAAGTTCTGTGCGATGCCTGAGTTATTCTCTACATTCCCGTCACAAACTATATTAGCCTCGTTCGCCACCGAGGGAGTGATCGTAAAACTATCCGCTCCAGCGTTAAAGACGATGCCAGCGTTATTGGTAAGGCCGCTGATCGTTAGTCTTGTGACATTGGAGCTATCGAACGTCGCTATATCTTCAAAACCCGGCACCGTCCCGGAGGACCAGTTAGAGCCATTATTCCAGTCGTTGTTCTCTGGATTGCTCAACCAAGTCCCATCGTCGGCGTGGACGGACCTTACCAGAAAGAGTAGAGCCCACGTGAGGATGCCGAAGCGCAGTGATAAGGCAGGAAAGAAGATAACAACCCGCATGAATCTCTTCAACCGGATGACGTTTCGCAGACGGGCGTAGGTAACAGCAATTTTCATGATATCAGGCCTTTCGATTTTATGGCAAATGAGAGCTTACGAAATCCATAACATGGTCGCCGCGAGTTTTTACCGGATTCGACGCGCCATCCCAGGTAAACCAGTAGTCAAAGGCATGCTCGCGACTGTCTGGAATGGTCACGACGTCATACTTGGATGTATTCACGCCCTTCCTCTCAATGGCGCACTTCAGGTCGACAATCTGGTGAAATGGCATCGGGTCGTGCTCACTGTTGATGATGTATATCGGCTTGAAGCTTGAGGCAGTCGAAGAATCCACTTTCGCCACTGGCGAAAGCGCCCGTTGATCGTCCGGGATACAAGTGTTGGTGTAGTTCTCGATCAGGAACTTAAATTGCGGCACGGGGTCAGGCCCATAGGACTCGGCCGTTCGGTCGGCGAAGTCGTAAGCGCCCGAAAGACACGCGGTGACGTCCGCCCGATCGCCAGCACTCCAATTTGGCCAACCCGTCGATGTAGAAGTGTCGAAGGCGACAAATGCCGCGTGGCTTGCTCCTGCCGAGCCGCCGATGACGGCGAGCTTTCCATTGCAATGACTATCGGCTTTGGCCGCCTTGACGAAGGCCTTTACATCATCCGTTTGTTGAGGCGGACGACCGGAGGATGGATCATCGTGACAGTCTTGCCCCTTGATCAGCCCGCACGGTGCCAGTCGATATCCGGCGTAATAAACATAGTAGCCGCGATTCGCCATGTCTTGGACGACAAACTCATTACTCCTTGAATAGACGCATGCGGCGTGCATGAGGGGGAGTCGCAGCCAGTTTGAACACTCGGTGTGCAGCCCGGGATGGGCGTCATGGTCGGCGTTATCGTGCAGGTCGGATAGACTACACGATCCGGGTCTGGCGTTGCTGTCGGAGTTGGAGTGGGTGTTTCGGCGTGGGATGGTGTCACCCATATTCCGAACAGGATGAAGAGAAAACAGGCCGCTCCGGCAAAGAGGCAGAGACCTAAGCTCTTGAGTGCCTTGCGGAGGGGAGGTCGGGAGGAGAGGTCGGGAGGAGAGGTCGGGAGACGGGTTCTTGTGAGGATTCTAGAACAACGCTCGTGCGAACACCATTGCTGCCCTTAGGCTGGAATGTCTCAGGAATCGGAATCGCATTTGGCGATCGATCTGGATAAGTCATGATTCCTAAATTGTTAAGAGAAAATAAATCTGTAAAGAATATTTTGTCAGGGTCTTGCCCAGATTAAAGCGGTTTTCGGCGGAGGTTTTTGAGTAGGATTGAGGCCAGATTATCCCGTCGATGGTTCCAGCGCCATTCTGATTCTTTGAGATGAAGAAAGAAGAACTCTGGACGGACTCCACGCAGTTTGATGAAGCGAAATTTGGCG
>JBBSUP010000117.1:0-9937 GCA_038234295.1 Chthoniobacterales bacterium | reverse complement strand
CAGCGGATCGATTTCCTCCACGATGTAATCCTCCACCGAGAGTGCGCGAAGACGTTGCTGCTCGAGCTGCCGCGCCCGCAGATAACGCTGCACGAACGAAGTGCGACCGAAGCCGAGCAGATGCGCGTAGAGCCAGCCGGCGCAGCCGCCGCCGAGCCAGGCGCTGTGTGTGATCACGCCGTCGCGCTGCGCGAAGAGGAGCACTCCGGCGACGGCGAATAGCGCGTAGTTCACATGCTTCGCCTTCACCTTCAGCGGCAGCACAAAGAAGAGTGATGCACCTATTTCCAGCTCCGGCAGGATCGTGCCGAAGGCCACGACGATCGCCGCGACTCCGCCCGAGGCCGCGAGCAGCACCGTCGTCGAGGGCAGCAAAAAAAGGTGCCCCAGCTCACCCGCGACCGCGCCGAGGAGATAGAGATAGAGGAAATGTTTTTGGCCAAAAATCGATTCCACGTCGCGGCCGAGGAAGTAGAGGATGCTCAGGTTGCACGCGAATTGGAGCACGCCGCCGTGCAGAAACAGGGCGCTGAGAAATTGCCACGCGTAAGCCTGGTCGATCCCGCGGTAGCTCAGCCCGAGATAATCGGGAATCGCCGCCGGCGCATAGCTCTGAAGGATCAGTTGCCCGATGAAGGCGAGGAATTGCGCCGTGAGGAGCGCGTAAAGAACGACCCGATGTTGTGACCTCCACCGCGGCGCGTAAGACGAAGCTTTACTACCGGAAAGGCGCATGGAGCGAAATTATCGCAATCGCTTTGGATTGTCATTGGGAAAGGAAAGGAAGAAGCCGAAAAAGAGGCGCGGACGGCCAGGAAAGGCTCGTCATCCCGAGCGGAGCCGGAGGCGGAGTCGAGGGATCCCGTGGAATTTCGGGAAAGCGGCGCCAGAGAGACTGCCGTGCAGCTGGACTTCACGGCAACGCCACGGGATTCCTCGACTGCGCTGCGCTCCGCTCGGAATGCCCGCGTTTTTTTGCCGCCCTTTAGACCGGTGCGAACACTCGCAACTGTCGCGGCTCGATTTTGAACTCCACCGGACAGACGCCCGCAAGCTCGCCATCGAGCTCCACTGGCACCTCTTCCGTGCAGCTCACGCGCAGACGGCGGGTCTGGAAATACTCCACTTCGCGCGTCGTGATGTCCGAGGTGAAGATGACGTTCTGGAGATATTTCAGGAGATCGAAATAGCCGATCTGCTTGAAGACGATGACGTCGAGCAAACCGTCGTCGATCACCGCATGCTTGAAGAACGGGAACGGTCCGCCGTAAAGCCGGCCGTTGCCGACGAGCACGAAAGAGCCTTCCTCAGTCATCGCTTCTTCGGCCTCGATGAGCAGCCGCGGCGGACGCCGGCTGGCGATTTGCGCAGCCGAGATGAGGTAACTCAGCGGCCCGAAATTTCGCTTAAATGCGAGGCTCGTTTCCTTCACCACCTGCGCATCCAGCCCGACCCCGGCCAACTGCACGAAACACTTCCCATTCGCAGTCGGCAGATCGACCAGGCGGGTGCGCTCGGTGCGGATGATTTCCCAGCAGCGCTCGAGATCGTTTGAGGGAATCCCAAGCTCGTTCGCGAAGACGTTCATCGTCCCCATCGGCAAAAGTCCGAGCGCCGCGTCCGAGCCGGCGAGGCCGTTAACGACTTCATTGATCGTGCCGTCGCCGCCCGCCGCGACGACATGGGTGAAGCCATCCGCGACCGCCTGCCGCGCGAGTTGTTCCCCGTCGCCCGCACGCACCGTGGCGCAGAAAAACGCTTCCCCGCACATCTCGCGCAGCCGCGTTTCCCAGCGCTGGGCGCGCTCGCTCCGCGCGGTGGGATTCAGGATGACGCAAGTCTTCGGCATGCTGCGGCGACGCAGGAACGGTTAGGCGGCTTTCACCTTTGCATCAAACCCTCGCTGCGTAACCTTGCCCGCGATGAAGCAGGTCGGGCAGGTTTTGTTCTGGCTGCTCGGCGGCGTGTTCGTTTTGGCGTGCATCGTTTTGCTGGGCGTGAATCTCTACGTGCAATCGCAAGGCACGCACCGGCGGATTCAGCAGGAACTCAGCCAGCGGCTCGGCACCCCGCTCACTTTGCGCCGGATCAGCGTCACGCCGTGGGGCGGCCTGAAGCTTAACGGCATCACCATTCCGCAGGAGCCCGGTAGCGTCGGCGGCGATTTTTTGCGCGCACAGACTTTTCAATTGCGGGTGCAATTCTGGTCGCTCTTTAGCGACCAGCTGGTCATCCGCCAGGTCTCGCTGATCAAGCCCGAGGTCGTCTGGGCGCAGAACGAGGCCGGGAAATGGCGGCTGCCGACTCTGCCTGTGGGGACGCCCGCGCCGGTCGCGACTCTGCCTAACGAACCACGGCCTCACCTTTCGGCGACCGCGACCGCGACCGCGCCCGTCGCCGCCGCGCCGATGATTTCGCCTAACGATACCGCCGAGCCCGCAGCGACGCCCGCCCAGGCCTTCGCGCCCGAGGTCCGGCGGGTCAATCTGCGCGATGGCCACTTCACCTTTCTCGACGCCGCCGGGCGCGTGGTCGCGAAATTCGACGGGCTCGATTTCACCTCCAGCTTCCGCACCGCGACCGCGGTGAAGGGCAGCGCGAAGGTCGAGAAAATCTCGCTGCGCGATCGCTTCTTCATCGAGCAACTCGACTCGCCGCTGCACTACGACCCGAGCGAGCTGATTTTTTCCAACATCTCCGCGCAGGCCGCGGGCGGACAGCTCACCGGGAAGTTCGACATGAAACTGCTCGCCGAGGGTTCGCCGTTCACCGCGACCGTGAAATTCCGCGAGATCGAAGCCGAGCAACTCCTGACCGACGCCGGCGGCCCGCCCGACATGATCGAAGGTTTACTCGAAGGATCGCTCACCGCCCGGGGCAAAACCGCCGACAGCAACGCCCTCACCGGCCACGGCGAAATCTTTCTCCACGACGGCAAACTCAAGCAATACAGTCTGCTCGTCGCGCTCGGGCAGATCCTGCAGATCGACGAATTGATGCAGCTCCAACTCGAGCAGGCCGAGGTCCATTTCCATATCAATCCCGGCGTCGTTACGGTCGATAGTTTGCTCCTCCGCTCGCCGAATATCCGCCTTACCGCCACCGGCACGATCCAGTTCAACGGGCGGCTCCGGCTCGAGGCGAAGCTCGCGTTAAATGACAAAATCCGCCGGCAACTCTTCGCGCCGATCCGGGAAAATTTTCAGCCGGTGAACGACCAGCCGGGTTACGCGGCGGTACCGTTTCGAATCAGCGGCACGGTCGACCGGCCGAAGACCGATCTGATGGACAAAGTCGTCGGGCACAACCTGCGCGATCTCGGCGGCGTTCTCAGCAGCCTCTTCGGTCACGGGAAAAAGAAGAAGTCACAACCGACGCCGACGCCGACCGCGACCGTCATGCCTATCGAATCCGGGTTGCCTAACGACTCCGCCTCACTCCCCGCGACGCCGGTTCTCCCGACGCCATGAGAGTGATCGCCGGGCAGGCTGGCGGCATCCAACTGGAGGTCCCGGAGACCGACATCCGGCCGACCATGGACCGGGTGAAAGCCGCGATTTTCTCGAGTCTCGGCGAACTCGTGATCGGCGCCCGCGTGCTCGACCTTTTTGCGGGTACCGGCGCGCTCGCCCTCGAGGCGCTCAGCCGCGGCGCCGCTTCGGCAATGCTCGTGGAGAGCGACAAACGCGCCCTCGCCGCGATCGAAAATAATTTCCGCAAAACCGGTCTCCAAGGCCGCGTCCGCAGCCAGGATGTTTTCGATTTCCTGACCCACTCGAGCACAGCGGAAACCTACGACCTGATTTTTGCCGATCCGCCCTACGACAAATCGAAACTCGGCGACGCCTTTACCAAGCTGCTCCTGCGCAACGATAATCTTCCCGCGCGCCTAACGAGTGCAGGACTTTTCATTCTCGAAAAACGGCCGGGGGAGCGACTCCCGACTTCGGAACTCTGGGAAGTGGTGCGACAGAAAACCTACGGCGCGACCGAGACGCTTTTCCTGCGCAAGACCGGGGCATGATCCGCTTTCTCTATAATCTGCTCTTTCCGTTCGCGCTCCTTCTGTTCCTGCCCGGCTACGTCCTGAAAATGCTCCGACGCGGCAACTACCGCGCGAAATTCGGCCAGCGCCTCGGTCACTACGATCGCACGACGCGCATTCGTCTTTCGGGCGATCGCCACACCTGGGTCCACGCCGTCAGCGTCGGCGAAGTCATGCTCGCGCTGAAGCTCGTCGCGAAGATGAAGCCACACGAACCTGCGCTCCGCATCGCGCTCACCACGACCACCACGACTGGCTTCGCCCTCGCCACGCGCGACGCGCCGGACTGGCTTGAGGTTCTCTACACGCCGCTCGATTTCTGGCCGGTCATACGCCGCGCATTCAACCTCATCCGCCCCACCCGCATCATCCTGGTCGAAGCCGAAGTCTGGCCGAACCTCGCCGCTCTCTCGCACCGGCGTCGCATTCCCCTCGCCCTTGTGAACGCCCGGCTCTCGCCGCGCTCGGAAGGGCGCTTCCGGCGTTTTAGCACGATCGTGCGGCCGATCTTTGCGCAACTCGATCTCGTCTGCGTGCAGGAACCCGAAGACGTCGCGCGCTGGGAGTCGTTAGGCGTGGCGGCGGCGCGGATCGAGGTCGTCGGCAGCATCAAGTTTGATCCCGTCGTTGAAGCGCCTTTGTCCCAACGGCCGCGCGCCTTTCTCGACCAGATCGGCGTCGCCGCCACGCGACCGATCCTGCTCGCCGCGAGCACCCACGCGGGCGAAGAGGAAATTCTCGCGCGGGTTTTCCAACGGCTACGCCCCGAGTTTCCCGATCTCTTTCTCCTCATCGCCCCGCGGCACGTTGAGCGATCGAAGGAAATCGAAAGGACCCTCGGCGCGCTCGATCTCCCAGTGATCTTCCGCAGCACCGCAAGCGGCAGCGGCGACGTGCTCCTTCTCGATACCACCGGAGAACTTCGCGACTGGTTCGCGGTCGCAACGATCGTGTTCATCGGCAAAAGCCTCAACGCGCACGGCGGGCAAAACCCGGTCGAAGCCATCGTCGCTGATCGGCCGGTGATCTTCGGCCCGCACATGGAAAACTTTGCCCGCATCGCCGAGCGCTTGTTGAAAAACGACGGCGCCGTGCAGGCCGGGGACGAAACCGCCCTAACGAACGCCGCCGCCGCGCTGCTGCGCGATGAGACCAAGCGCGCGCGCCTCGCGGAGCACGCGCGCGCCGTGCTCGCACCTCATCGCGGCGCCACCGAACGCACCGCCGCGCTCCTCCACGAGCTACGGGCGCGCCGTTCCTGAAAATCCCTTGCCAGACCGCACGGCGCTCCGATATTGGGCGCTCTCCAGACCCTATCGTCCAGAGGCCTAGGACACCGCCCTTTCACGGCGGTAACACGGGTTCGAATCCCGTTAGGGTCGCCATTTTTCTTCATAGGTTCTAAACGCTCACGACCAGCTTAGACTGTATGAACCTGACGTTCTGCCCGAATATATGTTCAAAAGAATATTATGCACGCAAAGCGACTGCAAAACGCCCTTCAGCCGCTCGACGCGGCCATTTGCGAAGTGAACTCACCCTCGCGGAAATGCGGAAGGAGCAATCTGCGAGTCGAACAAAACCTAAATCTGCGCCCCGGAGGTCTCGCCGTGGGAACTTCTTTCCCTCGTTCAGTCCTAAAATCGCAGGCAAACAATCAAATACAGGAAACGTCCATGAAAAAGCCGCATCAAACGAAAACAAAAGCATCGGGATCGCACGGAATGCAGAAGAACAATCGTCCCGGCTACGAGCGGCTCCCTGCCTATGGTGAACACCGGTTTCTGAAAACGGATTGACATCCTCCGATTGTTACCATAATTGCCATAGTAACGGCAATGTTTTTCAGAAGCTGTTCCTCGCGCAGAAGATTGCCGGGGCGTTCAATGCTAGATCAATCTGCTTGTGCCCTCGAAGAGCGACGCGGACTGTCGCGTGAGCAGGTTGCTCTGAGCGGGAATGCGGTTTTTATTACGAAGTGCCAACTCGATGTTTAGCACTGATCCTATTCGTCGCCTTTGGAGTTGCCGGCGCTTCGGCGCAATCGGGTGCTTCCTCGGCGGTTGAGATCGATCTCCAGGAGCAGGTAGCTTATCTGATTCGCGACGGACGCGCCGTGCTTTCCACGCCGATTGCCAGTGGCCGCTACGGCCATCTGACCGACACCGGCTCTTTTAAGGTCATCGAAAAAGAACGCAGCCATTTCTCGACGCTTTACGGCAAAATAGTCGATGCGAGCGGCCATACTCTGGTCACTGATGCAGACGCAGGCATGCCGGTGCCGCGCGGGGGAAAATTCGTTCCCGCATCGATGCGTTATTTCATACGCTTCAATTCCTCCGTTGGCTTGCACGCGGGATATTTACCCGGATACCCCGCTTCGCACGGTTGTGTGCGCTTACCTGAGGAAAATGCGATAGCTTTTTTCAATGCGGTGGAAGTCGGGACGCCGGTCACCGTTTTCGGGAAGACGCCGCGCGGTCGATCCGTGGTGCAGGCCAATCTGAGAAAGTCGCCGAGGTTTTTCGACGCACGTCCTCGTGTCCCGGTGCAGCGATAATCGAGCAGACATGCGTGAGCTGCTCGCCTTTCGCCCGGAAGCCCCTCTCGCGAACCGGGAGATCAGCATTCTCGAACCCTAAAGCCACTGCTATCGGCGCGCGCATCACCGTCGCCGTTCCCGTTTGCTCGACCCATTTGGCGATTCGGCGCTAGTGAGTCTTGCGATGTTGCGCGCGGCTGAGACGTGTTCGGCGAAGCAACCACCATTCGGGCAGCCCACCCCAACGTGAGAAGAATACTCGTCCACACGACTACCAACGCCACGAGGATCCCTCAGTTCAATGGCGCTTGCGCAGGAACGTAGGCCAGCATTCGCCGACCATAGCAGACTGCGGGCGCGGACGACAACGCCGAAGGGGTGGACGCACTCTTCAGCCTCATAATCCTAAGAGGAGGCAGCAGGATCGCCCGCGCGGCGCGATCCATCCTATAGGAATGGCGAAAAACAGTAAAACGACCGACAAACCCGAGCCTCGCTGGGAGGCGCTGCTCGCGCTGTTGGCGGTGGGCGGGATTGATTTCTCGCTCCCGTCGTGGCTCACCCTCACTCCGGCGTGGATCTTCCCCAGCGTGATCCTGTTCCTGATCGTCCCCTCTTTTGTGAGCCATCGCACCCGTCGTTTCCGGGTGAATCACTTCCTCGGGATCGCGATTAACGTGGTCCTGACGGTGGCGCTGCTGCTCTCGCTCCTGATGCTGGTGCGCGGGATCGCGCTCCAGAAGGAAAAGGGGATGGCGCTCCTGATCTCCGGGGCGGAGCTGTGGATGAGCAATGTCCTGACCTTCGGGCTCTGGTTTTGGCG
Organism: Chthoniobacterales bacterium; assembly: GCA_038234295.1. GTDB lineage: Bacteria > Verrucomicrobiota > Verrucomicrobiia > Chthoniobacterales > UBA10450 > Palsa-1392. The sequence goes on along the minus strand of JBBSUP010000117.1, from coordinate 2,527 downwards.
CCTGGATGGCGGCGGGCCTAACGAACGGAGCGAGCGGGCGAAGTTCGGGAGCAACAGCTTCGTCTTTCCGCAGATGCAGATCGAAAAATCAGAACGGAGCGCGTTTGGGGTGGAGGAGAACTGGGGGCCAGCTTTCGTCGATTATCTCTTCGTCGCGATGATGCAGAGCGCGACCTTCGGCCCGACGGATGCGCCGATCCTCGCGCGCTGGGCTAAGGCGATGACGATGCTCCAGGTGTTGATCTCGCTCACCATCGTGGTGCTGCTGATCTCGCACGCCGTCGGCGCGTTGTAAGCTGGCTAATCACCTAACGGGCGGGCGGCGATTGCGTTTGTGTTCTCAGAATCTCGCCGACCATTGCAGACTGCGGGCGCTGACGACAATGCAGAAGGAATGGCCTGATTCTTCCGCATTGGCGTTGCAGTCTACGCGAGAGCTTCCGTTCCGATGCGCATTTGATACAGCCATCTTCAGCCGGGCTGGCGATTTATCGGCATGAGGAACCTATCTAAACACCTAACTTTGACTGCCGGCCTATTTATTGCCGCCGCGCTCTCACCACTCGTCGCGTCCGCCCAGACCACGCCGGAGACTGCAACTGCTGCGGTGTCGCCCGCTAATACAGGGCTTACTACCGATTACGATCGGAGTGAGCATCATGACTACGGCTGGATCGGGCTGGCAGGCTTGCTCGGTCTAGCGGGTCTGATGGGGAAAAATCGCGCCGATCGTGTGATAGATAGAACAGACACTCCGCGAACGAACGTTTAAGGCGGCGTTGTTCGGCGGGCTGATGCTCCGAATTTACCCCGTGCCGGCTGCCACAGTCGCACGGGGCTATCAGAACGCGCTGTGCGAGTTCCTGCGGGAGAATTCGCGCGGGCGCGCGCGTGAGAGGTGCGCTCACTGGCCTTCCTTATCGGACCTCACCAAGCTGCACGGCCAGCTTGTGGTCGAAGGGTTTACCCATGCGCTTCATTTCGTCCTCTACTCGCTGCACTTGGTTCCGACTCTGGCCAGCGATCATTCCTCCGATGCCTTTGAGACCGTTAACATAATTGCTGTCCCTCCCGGCATGAATTTCAACGAACCGGCCAGCATTATCGAACGAGAAAAACGCCTTCGTAGTGTCTTGAGTTGACCCGCCAGCCAAGATTCCCACATAAGGAACGTAGCTCCATCCATTCGGATGAATATCCGATTTGACGTAAACCCAAGTGGAAGACGCCCCGGCGTCTTTTGAGTAAACCACATCTGCTGGTTGGCCAAACTTGGCAAAAACAGTCTCCTTGGTGTCTATACCCTTTTTTAAGGCCATAAAATTGTTCACGTTTTCAAGAGCGGGATTCCCGAGATGCGTGCAGCACGTGAGAAAAAGGGAGGAGATGAATATTAGGGGAGCGAGGATCAACCTTGAGGAACGCATGGTCGGGTCGTATCGATATTTTTAGGAGGAAACAAGAAAATTATAAGTTTCCGCACAAATACGCGCAGGCGCGCGAACGTTGCGGCCTGAGTTTGGAAACGTGACCCAGACTTGACCTCCACCGCCGCCTGCTGCTCGAAATTGTAGCCGCGTTGTTGGTCGAATTTACAGTGCTCGGTGTGATGGCTGGAACCGGGCTGGTAGTAGGCTTGGGCTTAAAGAAGGACCCTACCCTCGATAGTGCGCCCGCTGGCGTCGCTGATTCCGCGGGTACTGGAGAAGGTGTCGGCGAGGCTTTACGACGATGCGAACGCTTTTCAGTCGGTAAGGGCGATGACATCGGCGATTGCGTGCGCAGGACTCGGGGCCGTCGTGACGGACTTTTTGTGGTGGGACCGCTTCCCTGCGGGCGAATTCACCGGAGCTGGCGACTCAGCAATAGAGGTCGATTCGCTTGGGCTTGCTTCAGCCGCAGCTTTCTTGTGAGAACGATGCTTGGCCGGTGAAGCCGATGGGGACGCCGAGTTGGTCGGTGTCGGCGATTTTGCGGGCGTTAGGGTAGCCGCAGCGAGGGTGATAATCGAGATGAGCAGCAACAGTTTGGGAGTCATAGGGTTGGGATGTTGAGCGCCGGGGCTTGAGCGTGTCAATGCCTAATTCCCGCGTTGTGGTAGTGCCGCGAAGCGGCGAACCCATGCTTTGGCAGCAACGGGAGCGAAGCGATGGCGGGGCATCTGAGCGCCGGAAATCACATTGCTCCGGTCCGATCCGTGGCAATCAATCGTGGGCTTTGCTCGCGCGGCATGCTCTGATACCTAACGAGAAAAGATCAGCGACTGCGGAGGGCGGCGCGGCTCCTGCGCGGCGGGTCTGCGGGGAGCAGGAGCCGTGACGCCCGGAGCAGTTCGCTGCAGCGCATGGTGACGGCGGCGTCCAGGCAGTAACCAATCTTCCACCAAGCCTGGCAGATTTCGCGCGGACTTGCGGGCCTCTAAAAGCCAACGCTAAAGTTCAAATCTTTAGGATTCCCGCTCGGCCACCTGGCTGTCCAACGCGCGCTCCGCCTTCCGCGTGCTGATGATCGAAGTTTCGGTGCCAAT
>JBBSUP010000116.1:0-9943 GCA_038234295.1 Chthoniobacterales bacterium | reverse complement strand
GAGCGGCATCGCCCCGCCAAGCAAACAAGCGCGCGGGAAATCCCGCGCGCTTTTCGTTAGGCTAAAGCTAAGGTTTCGCATCTACCCCCGACGGCCGGAGCCGCCGAGCGGGTTGAGCTGGATGAGGCCGAGGTCATTATTCCCCGCGAGCTGGACGTCGCCAATCTCAAAGACCGGCGCCCCTTCGATCGAGCTCGGCCCGGCGCCCGGGAGCTGCACGGCGACGTTCTTCGAGATCGAATTCAGGACGACCGAAGCGATCTCGAAGGAGGGCGAGAACTCGACGGTGGCGATGTGGAACGAAGCGGTCATCAAAACGGAGGCCTTTCCCCGTTGGGTCGGAGTCAGTTGCACTGGCGAACCCGCCGAACCGGAGGCGAGCTGCAATCCCGAAACCTCAAACGATGGCGAGGTAATGGGCGTGGGCCGTTGCGCCGACGAAGGAGTGAGGCGGACGGTGCCGAAGCTGCCGCCGGCGTCGAGTTTCACGCTGGATAGCTCGAACGTGACCTGCAAATTCATCGCCGGTTGCGGCTGCGCGGAAGGTGCGAGACGCATCGAAACGATCGTCGAGATCGGCTTCAACTGGAGCGAACCCATCTTGAAATCTGGCGTCAACTCGAGTGAGGCGATTTCCAGCGAGAAGGTCAGCTGCACAGCGTTCTGCAGACTTGCAGCGGGCTGCATGTCGGCAGCGGTCGGAGCGCCGGCCTGGCCTCGATCAGCAGCAGGAGCAGGAGCGGGACGAGCTTCGTTGATGGCGGTGATGGGAGTCGGTTCAGGCATGATAACAGGAGTGGGTTCCGGTGGTGTAGTTGGCTTAGTGGGAGTGACGTTAGAAGGGATCGCCGGAGTTTCAACGGGAGGCTGAGGCGCTTTCGTCGCAGTCACTCCGGCGGCGATTGCGGCGGTCTCGGGCTCGAGCCGGACGGCCTCCTGATTTGGTTTAACAGGAGGCTCGGAGGTGGGCGCGGTGAGCGCTGGGCCAACCGGGGCGGCGGGCTGTGTCGTGATCGCTTTCGCAGCGAAAGTCGGAGTCGCAACGGACCGTTGTGTCGCAGTGGCGCCCGTTATCGCGGCGATCGCAGCCGTCTCTGCCTCGATTCGCGAGGGCCGCTGCGCAGGCTTTTCCTCGACCTTCGGTTCGGGCGTTGTCACCGATGCGACCGAAATTAGTTGCGGAAAGGGTTGCCCCTGACTAACCGGCTCTTCGCGCGCGACGACCGGCTGCTCGATCGGCCGGACCGGCGGCACGGCTGGCTTGAAGTCGGCCGCGATCGCAGGCTTGGCCGGCACGATGACCGGAGGAGTAACTTGCTTGGCCTCGACCCCCACGATTTTCGCCGGTTCGGGCGCGGCCTGCTTTGGCTCAGCCACGGGAGGAATGACCTTCTTCGCCTCGATCGGAACAATCTTCTGCGATTCCAGCGCCGGCTTTTTCGGCTCGGAGACGATGGACGGCGGCGGAGCAGCCGCGGCCTTGGCCACCCGCAGCGTTGTCGGCAGAAAAGAAGGCTTCGGGCGCCTGGCGACGGCAGGCTTCGGATGAGCGGCAAGCAAAACTTCCTGCTCGTCCCGGAGCGGCTTTTCGGGCGCGACCGGCGCGGACTTCGCATCGTCAGGCTGCCTGGCGGATGCGGAGCTGTCCGGCATCTTCGCAGCCGGTGGCAGCGTCGAGGGAACGGCAGGGCGCACCTCAGAAATCGGGCCACTCGCTTCGTCAGGCAAAGGAATCCCCGACTCGCCGACGAGTGGCGAGCCCGAGCGCAGATCAGGCACGCCGGACGGAAGCGTCGGTTTGCGCACCGCCGTTTCGCTCGCTTTTAATTGCAGCGACAACTTGGGCGGACAGCCCTGGAGATTTTCCCGCGAGAGACGGTGTTCCTCGCCCGCAGTCGCGCCGCCGTCAAAGGGCGGCTCGGTCAGAGGCATCGCGGAACCGTTGAGTGAATTGGCAGCCGCGCGCCGCCGCCCCTGTCGCAGAACGAACCAGCCCACAATAACCACGCCGCCGAGCAGGATGCCACCAACAAGCAGGGTCCGCGGATCGGACACGTGATCGGCCAGGTCGGCCAGGGAAGGCTGCAGGTATTCACGAATGCGCATCGGTGCCAAGGCCGTCGCAGCCGGAGGGACAGCGGCACTGGAAACGGCGGCCGCCGCGGCGACGGGAGTCTTTTTCGCAGCAGCGCTCTTGAGCGGCGAAGCCTGCGCCAGGACTGGCGGAAGCTTTTTCGCGGCGACGGCTGGAGCCCCTTGGGTTTTCAAAACGGGTACGGGCGAAGACGCTGCCATCGCCGCAGCCGTTGCGGCAGCGACGGGCGCCTTTTGCGCCGTCGTTGCCGCGGCACTCGGTGCCTGAACCGACGTATTCGCAGGGCTCCCGGCAGCTGCGAGCACGTTGTCGATTTCCGGCGGGAGAAGTGAATCCGCTCCTCCGAAACGCATCTCCGGAGCCGGAATCGCGGGCGCGGCATCGGCCTGCGCGAGCACGGACCTAGCCGGTACGGTGTCGGCCCTGACCTGCAACCAGCCCAGATCATAAAAGATGTCGGCGAAGATGATATTCAGAGCCGGCGAATAGATCTTGCGCGCGGATTTCACCCAATCATCGCCCTGTCCGGAACTGTCATGGTTGAAGGCCCAGGCCGCCTGTGCGTAGTAGAGTGCGGGGGTATCGCCGGTGAACTTGAACTGATCCATCATCTGTTGGGCTTGGGTGTCGTTGCCTTCCAGCAGCAGGGTCAGGAAAATCTTGTATTTGATTAGCTGCGCGGCCTGATTTTTGTCGCCCCCAGAAGTCTGGGCGTAGAGGGCCTCAAACTGTTCGCGCGCTTTTGCGTACTCTTTTTTCTTGAACCGGATTTGCGCGAGATTGTATTGCGCCTCGCGAAATTTCGCGTCCGCTTTCGTCGCCCGGACGAAGGCGTCTTCCGCCGCGTCAAACTTCTGGTCCTTCAGGTAAATCTCTCCGCGAAGATTGAGCGACTCGGCGCGTTCTGGGGCACCTTCGTCGGCGAGATCGAGGAAGGTCAGGGCAGCCGGGAAATCACGCTGCTGGAAAGCGCGCTCCGCCCGCTCGAAATTTGCCTGCGCGTCGGATTTCATTTGGGCCGCATGTTCCGCGGTGGAGTTGATCTCGATCGCGGCACGGGTTTCGCCGGGCGGCCTTTGCACCCAGCCGATCTCATAGAACGACTCCGCGAAGAGCTTGTTCAGCGCGGCCGGGTAATGCTTGTCGGCCGCGTCCATCCATTCCTTCGCTTCCTTTTGATTGTTATGCTGGAAGGCGATCGCGGCGTTGGAGTAGTAAAGCGCCGGGCTATCCTTCTCTCCCTCCAACATATGCACGATCCAATCGACCATGTTCTCTTTCCCCTGGAGGACGAAGGTGAGGAGAATTTTGTATTGGATGAGCAGGCCGGCCTCGCCCTTCATCTCGTCGCTATTCCCGGCGACCAGCGCTTCGAAACGATTGCGCGCTTCCACCCAGTCTTTCTTTAGAAACGGGATCTGCGCCAGATTGAACTGCGCGTTCCAAGACTCCGGCTCGACGTCGAGCGCCTTGCGAAAGGCCGCCTGCGCCTTGTCGTAATACGCCCTGCTTACGGCCGGATCCGCCTTTTCGTCGTCGCCTTTGCGCATGAGCACGACGCCGCGGAGATTTTGCGACTCCGCGAGGTCGGGCTGGCGCACATCGAGCGCATCGAGCGCCTTCAGCGCTTCCTCGAAATGGTTGGCGTCAAACTCGCGAAACGCCTTGTCATACATCGTCTCGAGGTCCGTCTTCCTCGGCGTCACACCCGCGGCCCCAAAGGAGCTAAAAACCAACAGGGAAATAGCGACGAGACGAGGGATTTTCATGACAGCGGCAGCAAACGCGAACGCATAGGACAAGATAAGTGTTTAATTCTCCGGGCGCCGCCCTCCGACAGGTGTCGGCTTCGCTGGCTCAGTCCCAGTCGACGAATTTGACTCACTTCCTTCGGTTTTGGGACTTGGCCGTTTGGTATGAAACAGCGTTCGCGCCAGCCGTTTGAGGAAAGGCGGCCGCGGTGTCGGCGCCGGGCTGGAGACTGGAACGAGCGTGGCGGCGGGCGTGGGCTCCGCTGCGGAAGCAGCGGTTCGACGAGCCTTGGATTTCGCGACCTTGGATGTCTTCTTCTGCGCAGGTGCATGTTTCTGCTTCTTTCCCTCGCTCTTCGCGACCGTCTCGGCGTTCGGGGAGGAAGAAGAAGCCGGTGAAGCCTCGTGGGCCGACGCAACCCGCTTGGGTACGGGACTTACTTTACTTTCCTTTTCTGCGACCATCTCCGGCGACGGAGACTGCGCCGGGCTCGGAAGAACTGACGGCGACGGCGAGGCTGCCGCGATCACCCCGGGGGTCTTTTTACCTAACGAACTTAGATCCAGCAGGGTGTCGGCAAACTCAGAGTTCGCTTCCTCGGAAAAAAGCTTCTTCGCCGAATCGATCCACTGCCTCGCCTGCTTTGAATTACCATGCTGAAAGTTCCAGGCCGCCTGGGCGTAGTAGAGAGCCGGCGTTTGGTCGGTAAATTTAAACTGCTCCATCGTCTGCTGGGCCGCGCTCTCCTCGCCCTCCTGGAGCAGGGCGAGGAAAAGTCGGTAGCGAATAAGTTGAGCCGTCTCAGGTCGAAGAATACCGGACTTTCCCTGCAGTAGTGCCTCTAATCGCGCGCGCGCAGCGGCGTAGTCTTTCTTCCCGAGGGAAACCCTCGCGCGGATATATTGGGTTTTCCACGCCGCCTGGTCCGCGCTCGCGAGTTTGTTCAGCGCCGCTTCGGCTTCATCGAACTTCCCCTGCGCGAGCAGAACCGTGGCGCGCAAACGGATCGCAGCCGCCTCCGCGAGAGGGCTTTCCCCCGCCGCGGCTGGAGCGCCCGTCGCGGTTTCGCCGCTGCCAGGCAACCGGGCGAGAAGAGGCGGTTCGCTGGCCGGCCTCGGCAACCAGCCCACTTCGTAAAAGGATTCGCGGAAGAGCTTGTTGTCTTGCGCCGGGAAAGCCTTCTCGGCCGTCGCGATCCAGTCCCTGCCCTCGTCGCGTTCGCCCCGATGAAAAGCGATCGCCGCTTTCGCGTAGTCAAACGCCGGACTTTTCTCTTCGCTCTTCAGTTTGCTGAGGAGCGCGCCAACCTTCTCGTCCTCCTTCTCAAACAAAACCGTGAGTAAAATTTTGTAATCAAGGAGAGGAGCGATCGCAGCCGCGTGTGCGCTCGGCACGGCCTTCCGCAAAGCGGCAAATCGATTCCCGGCCTCCGCCCAATTCTTTCGCAGGAAAGGGATGTCCGCCAGGTTGAACCGGGCCGACCAAAGCTGCGGATCGATCGCTAGCGCCTCCTGCAGCGCGGTCTCCGCCCGGTCGTACTCTCCCTGCCGCATCAGGATGACGGCGCGGAAATTCTGCACCGCGGCGAGCCCCGGCAGGCGGGCATCGATTGCATCGAGTTCTTTCAGGGCGGCAGCGTGATGGCCGGCGCCCAATTCCTTCTCCGCCTTCTGATAAAGAGCCGCCAGTTCAGCCTTCGTAGGCGCGACGTCGATCGCCGCCACGCAGACCAGAGCGACAACTAAAACAACGGCGGCTCCTTCCCATCTCATACAACAACAAGCGCGCGACCTGCCCGATGACAAGTGCTAAGCCTTTCGGAGCCTGACTCGACCGCGGGTCATCCGCCAGCAGGCGAGCGACCACGAGCGCTCGCCGCAAAAACCGGTTAGTTAGTTCGGATGATCGACTGGAAAACCTGGAAACCGCAGCAACGCGCCAACCTTCTCTTCATCCTGCGCGGCGATGAGATTCTGCTCATTCGCAAAAAGCGCGGCTTCGGCGCGGGGAAAATCAACGGCCCGGGCGGCAAGGTGGACCCGGGCGAGACGCCGCTCGAATCCGCGCTCCGCGAGACCGAGGAAGAACTCGGCGTGCGCCCGCTCGACGCGGAGTTGCGCGGCGTGTTACACTTCCAATTTCGCGACGGCTTCAGCCTGCATTGCTCCGTCTTTCTTGCTTCCGAATTCGACGGAGAGCCGCACGAGACCGATGAAGCCATCCCGCTCTGGACGCCGCTCGATGCCATCCCCTACGATGAGATGTGGGCAGACGACCGGCACTGGCTCCCGCTCCTCCTGCGCGGCGAAACCTTTGCCGGTTACTTCGAGTTCGATGACGAGGAACTACTCCATCGCCGGATCGATCTGAGACCACCCGGCGGTTCGATTCGTTAGGCAAACTTCCGGCCGCTCAGTGATGTGCGTGGCCGGCGTGTTCGCTGGTCCCGCCGGATTTCCGCAGGTGCAGATAGAGGAAAAATCCGAAGAGGACGACCGCGATGCAATCGAGCCAGCTCGTGTAATTCCACTTGATCATCGCGTGCTCGACCGCGCTCGGCGCGCGTTCCCCAGTCGGCACGATGCCCAAGGCACTAAAAATCAAATCAACCACAACGCCGGAGATCACCATTGTGACGTAAAAGACCCCCACGATCCAGCCGGTCGCACGGCCGCCGTAATATTTTACGTAGATGAGGATGAGCGGGACAACGAGAAGATCGCCGTAGATGAACGCGACCACGCCGCCAAAGCTGATCCCGTTCGCCCAGAGATGACTCGCGAGCGGGATGTTCCCGACCGAGCAAACAAAGGAAAGAATCGCGATGATCGGACCGACGAGCGCGTTCTCGATCAGGCGCAAAGCGGGCGGCCCGTTCTCGAGGAACATCGTCTGCCACCAGGCCGGCGGGATGAGCGTGGCGATGAATCCCGCAATGATGAATCCGCCGATCAGTTCCTTCCACAGCATCACCCAATCCATCACGAAAGCGTGCGCCAGCGCCGCCCATTTCCCCTCTCGTCCCATCTCGTGCTCGTCCTCGTCCCCGCCATTATGACAACCGTCTTCGTCGCCGGTGCCTCCCGCATGTTTGCGGGCCTCGTCCTGCACGGCTTTCGGCACCACGAAACGGAAGAGCAAAGCCACCAGCCCAATGAGCACGACCGAACCGAGAAACTCCGCGAGCACGAATTGCCAGCCCATTAAAATCCAAAGAATGATCCCGAGCTCGATCACCAGATTGGTCGAGGCGAACATGAACGCGAGCGCCGGAATAAACGCCGCTCCCTGCTGAATAGCGCTCCGGCCCGCCGCCGCTGCCGCATAGGAGCAGGAGCTGCTCGCGGCGCCGAGACCGGTCGCCACGGCCACCGACTTGAACGTCGCCTTGCCGAAGGCGCGGCTCATTTGTTCCTTGCTCACGAAAACCTGGAGCGCAGCCGAAATACTAAACCCAAGCACGAGCGCCCAAAAGGTGGCCCAAGCCATCGCCAGTGCATGATACAAACTCATCCAAAGCCAATTCATTGCGCACCCAGCCTATCACGATCACAGAGTGATTGCTTCGCCCCAGGCTCGCAGGTCCCATGGTCGGGTGAAGTCTGTCTCCGTCATGGCCCCTGGACGCGCGCATCATTTGACATCCCGATGCGATACTCCCAGTTCCCAGGCTATGCCTGAAGAAGAGCTGCCGCCGGGCCCCGCCGATTTCGACGCTGCGGGAGCTTTGACTCGCGAGTTTCTGCTCCGTCGCGGTAACTGTTGCGAGAATGGCTGTCGCAATTGTCCCTACGGGTCGGCCGCCCCGGAAGCTTCCCCTAACGAGTAAAGCCGGTTCCCGGTAACACCTTCCGTGCCGATCAGATCTTTTCCTTGATCCCAGCGCGGAGCAGCCACCCGTCCACTGGATAGCTCGTGAGAAAGCCCGCGAGCATCGCGATCTGCATTATCAACCAGGAGACGGGATAGGTCATCTCGATCTCATGGCCGACGATGAGAAGGTCGCGATTGCCATCCAGCCATACATTCCTACCCACGCCTTCAAGGCGAAGAAGTTCGCTTTCGCCGCCTGGAATCGCCACGGTGGTGAAGCGTTAGAAGACGACTTAATTCAGGCGGTTGAAAGGCGAACCTTGGACGCTACGCTATAACTTGATCGCGCGAAGCCGGAGGGCATTCAGGATAACTGAAACCGAACTCAGACTCATCGCGGCGCCGGCGATGATTGGACTGAGAAGGAGACCAAACCAGGGATAGAGAACTCCGGCGGCGAGCGGGATCCCTAACGAGTTGTAGATAAAGGCGAAGAAGAGGTTTTGGCGAATGTTGCTCATCATCGCGCGACTGAGGCGGACCGCTTTCTCGATGCCGCGAAGATCGCCTTTCAGGAGGGTGATGCCAGCGCTTTCCATGGCCACGTCGGTGCCCGTGCCCATGGCGATCCCGACATCGGCCGCGGCGAGCGCGGGCGCGTCGTTGATTCCGTCACCCGCCATGGCGACGACTTCGTTGCGTTCGCGTAAGGCGCGCACGCGCTCGTTCTTATGCTGCGGTTCGACGCCGGCTTCGATTTCGTCGATGCCGAGCCGGCTGGCGACGGCGTTTGCTGTCCGCTCGTTGTCTCCGGTGAGCATAATGATTTTTATGCCGAGTTGATGCAGCTGCTCGATTGCGGCGGGCGTAGATTCTTTGATCGGGTCAGCTACGGCAATGATGCCCATCGTCCGATCGTCCCAGGCGACGAAGATGACGCCATCGCCCTCGGATTGAAGTTCGGCGGCGCGTTTCGCGAAATTGTGCATCTCGTGAACGCCCTGGTCGTGGAGGAATTTCGGTTTGCCGACGACGACTCGCCGTTCGCCGACACGACCGATCACTCCCCCGCCTGTCGTTGATTCGAAATCTGCGACTGTGGGAATTTCGATGCCGCGATCAGTGGCGCCTTTCACGAGTGCCTGGGCCAATGGATGCTCGCTGTTTTTCTCGACCGCAGCGGCAAGCGAGAGCAATTCGTTCTCCGTTGTTGAATCAGCCACAACCATAGTCGTCACCGACGGTCTGCCTTCAGTCAGCGTGCCGGTCTTATCGACGACCAGGGTGCGCACCTTCTCCATCAACTCGATGGCCTCCGCTTTTTTGATCAAGACTCCAGCTTGCGCGCCGCGCCCGACTCCGACCATGACGGACATGGGCGTCGCCAAACCAAGGGCACATGGGCAGGCAATGATCAAAACCGCCACGGCATTCACGATGGCGTAGGCAAAGCGCGGCTCAGGTCCAAACACTGCCCAGACGACAAAGGTAAGGATCGCGCATGCGATCACCGCGGGCACGAACCAGCCGGCCACTTTATCGGCGAGACCTTGAATGGGCGCGCGGCTGCGTTGCGCTTGCGCGACCATCTCGACGATCTGCGAGAGAACGGTTTCGTTTCCGACTCGCTCCGCTTCGATCACGATGCTCCCGGTTTGATTCACGGTGCCGCCGGTGACGCGGTCGCCGGTCGCTTTCTCGACCGGCATCGACTCGCCCGTGATCATCGACTCATCGATGTTGGTCCGACCGTCGATGACGTGCCCGTCCACCGGAACCTTCTCACCGGGCCGGACGCGGAGGTTGTCGCCTTGCTGAATTTCGTCGAGTGGCACCTCCTGCTCGCTACCGTCGCGCACGCGGTGCGCGATTTTCGGCGCGAGATCGAGCAGCGCGCGAATGGCGCTCCCGGTTCGACTGCGGGCACGCAGTTCCAGCACCTGGCCGAAGAGGACCAGCACGATAATGATGGCAGCGGACTCAAAGTAGACGCCGATTTTCCCATGCTCCGCGAACGAGGGCGGAAAGATCTGCGGGAAAAGCATCACGACTGCGCTGTAGAAGTAGGCCGCGCCGACGCCGATCGCGATGAGGGTAAACATGTTCAGCGAGCGGTGGACGATCGATTGCCAGCCGCGCTGAAAAAACGGCCAGCCGGCCCAGAGAACCACGGGTGTCGAGAAGGCGAATTGAATCCAGCGTGATTGATCGCTCATCACCCAACTCCCATGGGCCAGGGCAGGAACGAGATGCGCCATGGCGAGCAGGAAGACAGGTAGCGCG
>JBBSUP010000115.1:0-9947 GCA_038234295.1 Chthoniobacterales bacterium | reverse complement strand
CCGGGGGCGGTGACCCCGGCGTCCAGCTGAGTCAACGTTGGGCCGGGGTCACCGCCCCCGGCTACAAGACCCGCCGCCGGGCGGCCGAGTTACCGATTGTTCGCCGAAAGCAGGGCGAACGAATCTCGCCACGGTTGACAAACCCTTCGCCTTAGGCTCTCCAGTTCTTCTTATGCGTATCCTTTCCCGTTACCTTCTGCTTGCCGTCGGCCTGCCCGCCGCCTGCGCGCTCCTCACGAGCTGCGGCACGGTCTCGACCGGCCGCTCCAATGCCTATCACGTGACGGCCTTGAAACCGCACAACCCGGATAAGGTCGCGGTGAAACTCTCGCTTGCGACCCAGAATGTTTACGTCACCGAAGGCGACCGCCTGCTCATGGCCGTGCAGGGGAACGTCGGCAAAAATAACACCACGCCGAAGGGCAACTTCCACATCACCGACAAGATCAAAAACAAGCGCCGGATCAGCGAGCCGGACGCGGGTTATCCGATGGCTTACTGGTGCGAATTTCTCCCGGCCTACGGATTCCATGAAGGCTTCGTCCATCCTGTGGCGCACACGCATGGCTGCATCCGCCTGCATCGCGAAGCGGCAGCGCGGCTCTTCGCGCTCGTGAAAGTGGGGACGCCGGTGAGCATCGCCACGACGCAACCGGAGGATCAGGAATACGGCAAGCGCGTCACCCCGCTCGACCAGAGTAAAGATCCCAATCCGCCCCGGTCCGAGCTCATGTCGCCGAGCTGGTTTCACGACCCGCAGGGTCCGTTGCTGACCGACGGCTAAGCCGGCCGCCGGGGTCACGGCCGTAGGGTCCGCTGTCTCAGCGGAATTCTCATCGACCAATAATCGCCCCGATGCGCTGAGACAGCGCACGCTACAGCAGCCGGAACACAGCGCCGTTTTCCCCAATCGCCGGGGCACTGGAAAAAGGTGCCCGACGGCCGCATAGTCCCCCATGAGCGCCAACCTCATTTCCAGCGGCACGACCGCGCGTAACAAAGTCAACCTCCGCACCCCGGAGGTGATGACCGCCGTGCAGGAGCAGGTCGAGGCGCATTATCGCAGCGACATCGTCGACAAGGTCCGCCGCACCGGCGGCATCATTTCGGTCGGCGGCGTGACCGTGCGATTGGCGAAGCAGTTCGGTTTCTGCTACGGCGTCGAGCGCGCGATCGATCTCGCCTACGCCGCGCGCAAGGTCTTCAAGGATCGGCGTCTCTTCATCGTCGGCGAGATCATTCACAACCCGGAAGTAAACGAGCAGATCTCGTCGTTAGGCATCCGGAACCTCACCGGGAACAACAAGCAGGCGGATATCTCGGGTCTGAAGCCTGAGGACGTTGTCATTCTTCCGGCCTTCGGGACCGAGCTCTCGATTCTCCAGCAGATCAAGGATCGCGGCTGTCAGATCGTCGACACCACCTGCGGCGACGTCATGAGCGTCTGGAAACGCGTGCGCAAATACGCGAGTGAGTCCGCGACTTCGATCATTCACGGCAAGGCCGAGCACGAAGAGACCAAGGCAACGAGCTCACGCGCGCTCGGCGATGGGAAAGGTCACTATCTCGTGGTCCTCACCCTCGCGGATACGGACTATGTCTGTGACTACATCCGGCAGGGCGGGAACAAGCAGGAGTTTCTCGATAAGTTCCGCGGCGCTTACTCGGCTGGTTTCGATCCGGATAGTCATCTGAAAACCATCGGCGTGGCCAATCAGACCACGATGTTGCGCGGTGAAACCGAAGAGGTGCAACGCCGCATTCAGCAGGCGGTTTCCGATCGCGACGGCGCCGAGATAGCGACAAAAAACTTTCGCTTCTTCGACACCATCTGCGGGGCGACGCAGGAACGGCAGGATGCGTTGCGCGAGTTACTCGACGTGAAGATGAATCTGCTCCTCGTCGTCGGCGGTTACAATAGCTCGAACACTTCCCACCTCGCGGAGATGGGTGAGGAGAAGTTACCGACTTACTTTGTGCTCAACGCCAGCCGGCTGATCTCCGAGCATGAGATCCGCCATTACAATTTGCACGAGAAAGCTGAGGAAGTAGCGAAGGACTGGCTGCCCGAGGGTCCGGTGGTGGTCGGAATCACGGCCGGCGCGTCCTGCCCGAATAATCTGATCGAAGAGACACTCATTCGTCTCTTCCAGCTCCGCGGCATCGGCGTCGAGCAACTCAACGCCGCGGCCGGCTGAGAGGACGTCCGCAAAAACAGGGTCATTCCGAGCGGAGCGCAGCGCAGTCGAGGAATCCCGTGGGGAAACCTTAAAGCTAACTCCACGGGATCCCTCGACTCCGCCCCGCCGCGGGGCTCCGCTCGGGATGACTTCGCTCTGATGCCCTCTCAGAGAATCTCCAAAGGAAGGCGCCGGCAGTGAATTGTAGGGCGGGCGCTTCGCCTGCCCCGGTCCCGAAACAGGGCAGCCGAAGCGGCCGCCCTACAATGGGCTTTTCGCGTCGACTGCTCAGGCGTCCTCCAAGTTACTTCCCGACGCCCAGTGGCAGAACGGTTCGCCCAAAGGACTCGTTGATCACCTGCGCGACCCCCGCATAGAAAGCCGAGAGTCCGCAGAAGATTCCCTCGTAACCCGTCGCATGCCGGAACGCCGGACTGGCGTCGGTGTAATCGCCGTAGGCGAGCAGGAAGAAGAGGATCGTAAGTGTCCCAAAGATCACCTGACCCGCGCGATGCAGGCGCAGGGTGCCGACGAACATACAAGCGGTAAAAAGCCCCCAAACCGCCAGGTAAGCGGCCATCGCCTTTTCATCCGTCGCCGTCGCGACCCCGAGTTTCGGCATGGTCACGAGGAGCACGAGCGAGAGCCAGAAGCAGCCGTAGGAAATAAACGCCGTCGCCGCAAAGGTGTTCCCTTTTTTCCACTCCATCAGGCCAGCGATGATCTGCGCGAGGCCGCCGTAGCAGATTCCCATCGCCAGGATCATGCTGTTCAACGGATAGAAGCCGGCGTTGTGCAGGTTCAGCAGGATCGTCGTCATGCCGAAGCCGAGGAGGCCAAGCGGAGCCGGATTCGCGGTCGTGTCGCGGATTTGCGTCAGGGTTTCGTTCATGGCCCAGTGTTTGCCGTGGAAGCGGAGTCCATGTCAATGCCGAAGCATTCTCAGAGGGCGTCTAAAAACTCGGTCATTCCGAGCGGAGCGGAGCGCAGTCGAGGAATCCCGTGGAGTGAGCTTTGAGGTTTCGCCGCGGGATCCCTCGGCTGCGCTGCGCTTCGCTCGGGATGACGCGAGTTTTTAGAGATCCTCTTAGCCGCCACTGATCTCACGCGCGACTTGCAACGCGTAGTTGTCGGTCATGCCCGCGACGAAATCCATCACGCGGCCGAGCCACCACGAGTAACTCTCGTGTTCGTGCTCGCGCACATAACTTCCCGGCCAAGCGATCTCCATGTGGCGCCGCGCGCCGAAGCCGAGCTGTTCGTAGGACTGACGCTCGGCCAGCGTCTTCACCACGCCCGCATAGGTGTCGAGAATCTTCCCCAGGGCGGGAGGGGCGCCAATCTCCGCGGCGACCTTTGGGCGGTAGTTAAAGATATCTGGGTAACGCTGTTTAATTAGCTGCATCACTTCCTGCAAGTGCGACGGGAAGTCCGCTTTGAGCGCGGCCGACCATGATCGCTCACCGGCCATGATGGAATCATAACTCGCTTCCATCGTCTCCTGCGCCGCGCGCACGAGGCAGCTAATCGCCCGCGCCCGCAGCGCCGGCAACGGCCGCCCGTCGGCCGGGCCGCCGACGATCCGACTAAAGAGATCGCGCACTTCCGCTTCGGGCAGAATCCGCATCTGCACGGCATCCTCGAAGTCACCGATCTGATAACAAATATCGTCTGCGGCTTCGGAGAGATAGGAAAGCGGATGCCGCACCACGGTGCCATCCCACCGACGCAAGCCTAACGAGTCTATGACTGCGTTGAAGAGCGTAGTTTCGCTCGCGAAGTAGTTATATTTATGGAGCGTCGCCGCGCGCGGATCGCCGGAGCCCCAGGGATATTTCACCATCGCGCCGAGGGAGGCATAGGTGAAGCGGATGTAGACCTGCTCGCGATTATCGGCGCGCGCGACCATGCGGAAGCTTTGCGCGTTTCCTTCGAAGCTCGCCCAATCACGCGCGACTCCCTCGAGCTCCGGAGGAACCTGCGCGCCGAAGAGCGTCGCCGCGTTTTCCTTCACCCATTCGCGAATAGCAAACTCCCCAGCATGCCCAAAAGGCGGGTTGCCGATGTCATGCGCGAGGCAAGCGGCCTGCACGATGCAGGCAATGTCTTCGACGGTGTGACGCGCGGGCAGCTCCTGCCGTTGCGCCATAAACCGCCCGAGCGCATAGCCCAGCGAACGCCCGACACTCGCGACCTCGAGCGAATGGGTGAGGCGGTTATGAATCTGATCCATCTCCGCGAAGGGATGGACCTGCGTTTTCTTCGCCAGCCGGCGGAACGGCGCGGAGAAAATGATGCGATCGTAGTCGCGCTCGAACGGCGTGCGCGGATCGGGCGTCCCGCCGGTGCGGCTCGGCGGCGCGCCGGCGGCGTCGCGTTCGGCGCTGAGCAGACGCGGCCATTCGAGTCGGAAGGACATGCCTATCTTTCAACGCCTGCGTGCCCGGCGCCAGAGGCACTTATGAAGCTGCGCGAGGAGGTCGTTGACAGGAGGAGCGACGTGAGGTTTTCTCGTCGCCAGCGATGCTCAAGACACTTCTCACCGGGTTGCTCGCGTTCGCCTTTGTCGCCTCCGTCCAAGCCGGCAGTGAGCCGCCGCCGCCAACGAACTTTCGCGCGGAAACCGCGCATGGTTTCGAGAAGGGCGCGCTGGAATTGGAGAACGTCGCGGGCGCGTTCTGGTTCTTCGACCGGGGGAATCATCCCGACGCCACGCTCGACCTCGCGATCGATAGTCTGCGGCTCGGAGTCATGCTGAGCGATCCCCACGGCGATGGCTTTTTCGCGGGTAACTCCCAGTTTCTCGGCGAGCTCTTCGGTGGCCCGATCTTTCAGGGTGCCGGGACCGTCCACGCGGGTGCGACGCTGCTCATTCGTTACAACTTCTTCAAACCCGGTGCGCGGGTCATTCCTTACTTCCAGATCGGCGGCGGCGGCGTTTACACCGATATCTCGGAGAAGGCCTCGGATGGTTTGGTGAGTCTGCCGGTGGAGTTCAGTCTTCAGGGCGGTTTCGGCCTGCGCTTCATGCTCACGAAGCAGTGGTCGCTTTTGCTCGAGGGCGGTTACCGGCATATCTCGAACGCTTCGATCAAGTTGCCGAATGAAGGCGTCGACCAGTTCGGCGGGCAGCTCGGCTTCGGCGTCTTTTTTTAGGCGACTGCCGCAAAGACAGCTGGGCTGGAGCGCGACGCTCTGTCGTCGCCCGTTTCTTGGATCCCCACCCGCGCGAGGACAGAGCCTCGCGCTCCAACGCTTAGTGCGGCGTGAGGGCGCCGTTGCCTTCGTCGACGTAGGTCGCGGATCCTATGCTCGTTAGGCTAAGCGTCTGCCGCCAGATCCCGGCGGCGCCGATCTCGCGTTCGGCTTCGAGCTTCTGCGAGTGACTCTCGGGCGCGACCGCGCCGTCCCGGAGGGCTTCGCAGAGCACGCGGCCATCCATCGGTTGCGGCGGTTCGAGGCCAAGCAGGTGCAGGATGGTCGGCGCCACGTCGATGTTACCGGTGGGAGATTCATCTTCCCAACCGCTTCGGAAGTCGGGCCCGGCCGCGATCAAAGTGTTATGGAGGTCGTGAGGACTAAAGGTGCTGTGCGTTCCCTGGCCGGCGTGCTTGCCGAGGTCGGAGTCGACCTGGCCGGCGACGCCGAATTCGTTCGGTGCGTCGTCCCAGTGCGAGGCGACCAGGATGTCCGGGGCGTCGGCGCTGCCCAGGTGGACATCGGACATCGCAAAGGTGCCGGCCAATTTCTCCCGGGTCAGAATTACCCCGACGAAACGAAAACGCTGGAGAAAATCGACCAGCTTTTGCGCAATCGCAGCGTCATGACCGATGACGTAAAGTTCGACGCTGCCGCCGAGACTAACGACCAGGATCTGCCCCGGCTTCGCCGTTTTTTTGAAAGCGCGCACCGCATCGAAGCCCGCGGCGCGAAGCTGCTCCGCGAGGTCGATCGCGTGTGTGATCGTGGAGAAGCCATGATCGGAGACAACGAAAAGGTCGGTCTGCTCGAGCGCCTTCTTCTCGCGGAGCGCGGCGAGCACCCGCGCGAGGTTATCATCGTCGCTCTTGATCGCCGCGAGCGCTTGCGGTGAGCCGGGCGCGTATTCGTGCTGAGTGAGATCGGGTTCGCTCAACCAGAGAAGCGAGAACTTCGGAACACCTTCTTTCCAGAGCACATCGATGAGCGCGCGCGTCGTCCACGCGTCTTCGGCGTCGTTCGGCAACGTCTTCACCGCTGGAAACGGACCGAGCGCGGCGACGACCGCGGCTTCCGCGGAGCGCGGAAGGAATTTCCCGCGATAAATCACCGTCGATTTCGTCGCAGCATCGCCCTCCCGCTGGCGCGCGCGATCGGCTAACTGCGCGACCGGTTTCGAACCGGCGATCGCCGTGCGGTAGCCGGCTTTCTGCACGATCTCGGCCACCGTCGGCGCCGCGAGATAACGCGCGGCAACCTGCGGGTCGAGCTCGGGAAAATCGCCGGTGTCGAACTGCTTCAGCGGATCGATCGCCGGCCGGTATTCCTGGTTGGAAATGAGGCCGCTGTGCGCGGGGAAATCACCCGTGGCGAGGACGGCGCCGTTGACGTTCGTCGAGCTTGGGTAGGTGGAGTGATTGCGGCGAAAGAAGACGCCCTCGCGCGCGAGCGCGGCGAGGGTCGGGCAGTTACGATCGTTAACCAGGTCCGGCCGCATCCCATCCCAGACAACGACCACGACATGCGGGGCCGCTGCTCCCGCCGAAGCGCAGAAAGCGGGCGCGAACATCGCTACCGCGCAAGCGAGTCGCAGAAGTCGCATTTCTAAGAGTTCGTCTAGAAACTGGGTCATTCCGAGCGGAGCGAAGCGCAGTCGAGGAATCCCGTGGAGGAAGCTTAAAGGTTTCGCCACGGGATCCCTCGACTCCGCCCCGCAGCCGCGGGGCTCCGCTCGGGATGACACGACTTTTCAGACGCTCTCTTAGTGACTCAGTGACTCAGTGACTCAGTGACTCGGCGAACGAAGACGAGTTACTTAGCCGCTTTGATCGACGCGGAATACTCCGACTCTTCCCACTGCAAGCGCAACATGCCGCCGTCGTCGCCGGTGCCCTTATCGAGCTCGATCGTGAACTGATCGACCGCCTTCTTCAGCGCGCTTTTCTTCATCTCGACCTTCGCGAGATCCTGCGCCTCATCGTGCTTCGTACCCCACTGACCCGTCTGCTTGTTCACGAGCAGCTTCGCGGAGCCGCTTTCCTCCGGCAGGAGATAGACGGAATAGGAGCCAGCCGGGATTTTCGTCTCGCCGAGCATGAGGTCTTTGTCGGTCGTGAGCAGGGTCGCTTCGTCCGCGCCCATACGCCAAACCTTGCCGAACGGCACGAGGCCGCCCCAAATTTTTCGCATCTCGCTGCTCTTCGGATCCTTCGTGTAAGGCCGGCCGTAAACGATTTTGATCTGCGCGCCGCCGATCGTGGCGTCGACGGTTTCGTGCGGGCTGACGCGTTTGTGCTCCTCCGCGTGCAGCGGGAGGGCGACCAGAAGGGTGAGCAGAGCGATAGCGGAGCTGAGTTTTAGTTTGTTCATGCGGACCGCAAACTAGGGCGGGTCCGCCGGGTCGTCCAATGCTGCGGGCATTTGACTCCTCTCGCGGGGTGCGTCTCTTTTCGTGATCGGCAACTCGCCGACTTCCCGGGACTTACCAAAAACTTATGATTCTCTCTTCATCTCTCCGGGGCGGCGTCTTCGCTGCCGTTGTCACTGTTTTCGCCATCGCGCCCTCGCTCTCCGCCGCGGAGGAGAAGTTCGAATTTCCCGATGCGAGTCAGCACGCCACGATCACGCAGCGGATCGGGGTCACCGATGTCTCGGTGGAATATTCGCGGCCAGATAAACGCGATCGCGAAATCTTCGGCGGACTGGTTCCTTACGGGAAGGTCTGGCGGACGGGCGCGAATTCGCCGACGAAGATCAAGTTCAGCGATGCGGTGAAAATCGGCGGCCAGGAAGTGCCCGCGGGCGAGTACGCGTTCTACACCATCCCGACCGAAAACGAGTGGACGATTGTCCTCTCGAAAAACCTGAAGCTCTGGGGCGCCTATGGTTACAAGCCCGATGCCGACGCCTTGCGCGTGACCGTGAAACCGACCGCGCTCGCGGACGCGGTCGAGACTTTCACGATCGGCTTCGACGATCTGAAAGACGACGGGGCGACCCTCGCGCTCGAGTGGGATAAGACCCGGGTGCCGGTCGAGTTGACCGTGAACACGATGGAGAAAGTGACGAGCGCGATCGAGACCGCGCTGAAGAATCCGGATGAGCTGAAAGCGCCGTTCTACTACCAGGCGGCGAGCTTCTATTTCGAGCACGACAAGGACCTCGCGCAGGCTGCCAAATGGATGGACCAGGCGCTCGCGAAGCAGGAGCCGGCAGCCTATTACATGTATTACAAAAAGGCGCAGATCGAGGCGAAGCTCGGGCACAAAGCGGAAGCGAAAGCAGCCGCCGAAAAGTCGATCGAACTGCTAAAGGCGCAGCCCGAACCGGACGCGAGCGCGATCCGCAACAGCCAGCAGCTCATCGACGGCCTTCGCTAGGAAAAGACCGCGGCGGTCTCGAGGCGAAGCATCATGTCCCGGCGCACGTTTGCCTTGATGGCGGCTTCGCTTTTGTTCGTTAGGCTGAGTGTGGCGGAGGCGCCGCCGGCGCTCGATTCCGCGGAGATCCGGCTCGCGCTCGAGAAGCTCAACGTCCTCGGCCGCGTGCTCTACGTCGCGGCGCATCCCGACGACGAAAACACGAGCCTCATTTCCTATTGGGCGAATGGCGCGCTCTACGATACCGCCTATCTCTCGCTCACCCGCGGCGATGGCGGACAGAATCTGATCGGGCCGGAATTGCGCGAACAACTTGGCGTCATTCGCACGCAGGAATTGCTCGCGGCGCGGAAGATCGATCACGGCCGGCAATTCTTCACCCGCGCGAACGACTTTGGGTTTTCGAAGTCAGCCGACGAGACGCTGCGCATCTGGGATCGCGAGAAAATTCTCGCCGACGTCGTTTGGGTGATCCGGGAGTTTCAGCCCGACCTCGTGGTGACGCGTTTCCCGACCGAGGACAGCGACACGCACGGCCATCACACCGCCTCCGCGCGCCTAACGAGTGAAGCATTCAAGGCCGCGGGCGATCCGCAGCGCTTTCCGGAGCAGCTAAAATTCGTGCAGCCGTGGCAGCCGACGCGGTTGCTCTGGAATTCCTGGCAGAACTTTCGGCGCGAAAAGTTCGATCCCACTGGGCTGATTGAACTGGAAGCGGGCGGCTACCAGCCGCTCCTCGGCAAGTCCTATCCCGAGATCGCGGCCGCGAGCCGGAGCATGCATAAGAGTCAGGGCTTCGGCGCGGAAGTGCGGCGCGGCGAGCGGAAGGAATATTTCAAGTTCCTCGACGGGAAACCGGTCAAGGACGGAGGCGGGATTTTAAGCGGTGTCGATACCAGCTGGTCGCGCGTTCCCAAAGGCGCGGAGGCGACCGCGAAGATCAACAGCGTCCTCAAGAATTTCGACGCGACAAAACCGGCCGCGTCGATTCCGGCACTGCTCGACCTGCGCAAGACGTTGCGCGGTCTCGGCGACGATCCGTGGATCGCGCAGAAGCGGAAGGATCTCGATGCAATCATCGGCGCCTGTCTCGGGCTTCATCTCGAAGCGATCGCGGCGAAGCCCGCCGCGCAGCCGGGGGATGACCTGGAGATCGAGGTCGGAGCAGTTAATCGCTCGCCGGTCGATG
>JBBSUP010000114.1:0-9984 GCA_038234295.1 Chthoniobacterales bacterium | reverse complement strand
TTTATTTTGGGTGTAACGGGCCCCCCTCGGTTGGCCCCCGGCAACTCCCCCACCCCAAAAACCCCTTCAACCCCCCCCCCCCCCCCCCCCCCCCGCGCCGCCTTTTTTATAAAAAAAAACGGCCCCGCGGGGCGCGCCCCCCGCCCCCCCCCCCGACCCCGCCCCCGGCGCCCACCCCGACGCCGGCGGCGTCGCTCCTGACACCGCTGAACATCGGCATCGCCTTGGCTGTCCTCCTGGTCGTCGGCTTTTTCATCTTGCTGCTCGCGCGCAAAAAATCCCGCGCCGACTACTAGTCATCCCGAGCGCAGCGCAGCGAAGTCGAGGGATCCCGCCGGGTTTCGTAAAAGCTCCGAAGCGAAGAGACTCCAGCGACTCGCGGTTCCAAAGCTCCACGGGATCCTTCGACTCCTCCCGCATTCGCGGGATCCGCTCAGGACGACGGAATTTTTCGATCTCAATCCCCACGGGCGGAAATTGTTTTTGACACTGAGGGGGGCGCGGTTAGCTTGCCCCCGCTTTTTCGGAGACGGAGGAAAAGTCCCATGGTCGTTCAAACGGTTGACCGGCTCTGGGACTTTCGCTTCTAACGACGAGAAGCGACCCGGTTTGCCCCGCATCAGCGCGGGACGAGCTCGACATGAACAGCGGCCCACATAGCTCAGTTGGTAGAGCACGTCCTTGGTAAGGACGAGGTCACCGGTTCAAGCCCGGTTGTGGGCTCCAGTGCTCGCGGCCGGTCACAAATCACCCTAACGAAAAGACAGCAAGTAAAAAGTTAAGCAACCCAAGGAGAATTCCAGATGGCTAAGGACAAGTTTGAAAGAAATAAGCCGCACGTGAACGTCGGCACAATCGGTCACGTCGATCACGGCAAGACCACACTCACCGCCGCGATCACCACCGTGCTCGCCAAGAAGGGCTTTGCCCAGGCCCGCGCCTACGATTCGATCGACGCGGCGCCCGAAGAAAAAGAGCGCGGCATTACGATTTCGACCGCCCATGTGGAATACCAGAGCGAAAAGCGCCACTACGCGCACGTCGATTGCCCGGGCCACGCCGATTATGTGAAGAACATGATCACCGGCGCCGCGCAGATGGATGGAGCAATCCTCGTGGTTAGCGCCGCCGACGGCCCGATGCCGCAAACCCGTGAGCACATCCTGCTCGCGCGTCAGGTCGGCGTGCCTTCGGTCGTCGTTTTCCTGAACAAGGTCGACATGGTCGACGATCCCGAGCTTCTCGACCTCGTCGAAATGGAAGTGCGCGATCTCCTCACTCAATACGAATATCCGGGCGACCAGATCCCGATCGTTAAAGGCAGTGCGCTCAAAGCGCTCAATGGCGATCCCGAGCAGGAAGCGCAAATCCTCGCGCTCATCGCCGCGGTCGATGATTACATCCCCGTCCCCGAGCGCCCGGTCGATCAGCCGTTCCTCATGCCGGTGGAAGACGTGTTCAACATTGAAGGCCGCGGCACCGTCGCGACCGGTCGTGTCGAGCGTGGCATCCTCAAGAAAATGGAGGAAGTTGAAATCGTCGGCATCACCGATACCGCGAAAACGACCGCGACCGACATCGAAATGTTCCGCAAGCTGCTCGACGAAGCTCGTGCTGGCGACAACGTCGGGGTTCTGCTCCGTGGCGTGAAGAAAGACGACGTCATGCGCGGCCAGGTCATCGCCAAGCCGGGCTCGATCAAGCCGCACCGCAAATTCAAAGCGGAAGTTTACGTCCTCTCCAAGGAAGAAGGCGGCCGTCATACGCCGTTCTTCACGAACTACCGTCCGCAATTTTACTTCCGCACGACCGACGTGACCGGCAGCGTGAAGCTCGCCGAAGGCGTCGAGATGGTCATGCCGGGGGACAACGTTTCCGTCGAAGTGGAGCTCGGCACGCCGATCGCCATGGAGAAAACGATCCGATTCGCCATTCGTGAAGGCGGCAAAACCGTCGGCGCGGGTCGCGTGAGCGAGATTCTGGACTAAACTTTAATCCTGCACTTACCCTTACTCTTACACCGCCTTCACCTCCGATCACCGCTGGTGTAAGTTTAAGTGTAAGAGTAAGATAAAAGTCCGATTCAATATAGGTCAGTAGCTCAATTGGTAGAGTAGCGGTCTCCAAAACCGTCGGTTGGGGGTTCGAGTCCCTCCTGGCCTGTTTGGTTGCTCGTTAGGCGCATGTTTACAAAATCCAAAAATTTCTTCTCCGAAGTTCGGCTCGAACTGGTCAAGGCTTCCTGGCCTTGGGACCCGAAGCAGAAGGGGATGAAGCGCTATAAAGAGCTGACTGATTCCACCATCGTCGTCATCGTCGCCATGCTCCTCTTGGGCGGCTACGTCGCCCTGTTTGATTTCATCCTCGTCAACGTGATCCACTTCCTTACCCGACTCTGATTATGGCTCACGTCCTCGCCGCGAAAGATCAATGGTATGTGGTGCACGTGCTCTCCGGGCAGGAGAACAAGGTGCGCGAAAACATTGAGAAACGCGTCAAGACCGAGGAGATGACCGACGTTGTTTACGAAGTGCTCGTCCCAACTGAGCGCGTCTCCGAGATCAAGCGCGGTAAGAAGAGCGAGACCACGCGGAAGTTTTTCCCGGGTTACCTCATCGTGAACATGCACCTGCTCGATGAGGAGAATCAGCTGATCGGCCGGACGTGGTATTTCATCCGTGAAACTCCAGGCGTGATCGGCTTCGCCGGCACGAAGGATCGCCCGATCCCGATGCGCCAGTCGGAAGTGGACAACATGCTCGCGCAAATGCGGGAGCGGGAAGAAAACGTTAAACCAAAGGTCAGCTTCGAAGTCGGCGAGACCGTCAAGGTGGCGGATGGACCGTTCCAAAACCAGAGCGGGATCGTCGAAGAGATCGACCCGGTGCGTGGCAAGCTGCGCGTTTCCGTCACCATCTTCGGCCGCGCCACGCCGGTCGAGCTCGAGTATTGGCAGGTCGAGCGCGGTTAGGAAAGACAGACAGGATTTACAAGATTAACAGGACAGAGAATCTTTAAGTCGCGCCTCTTTCTCATCCATCCTGCAAATCCTGTCTAAAAGAAAATCGTCCTCTCCTTTGCCGTTTCTTAATTTATCCTTTTTAATTCTTACTTCTCTTCACCATGGCTAAAGAAATCGTCGCTCACATTAAACTGCAGATCCCGGCCGGACAGGCGAACCCCGCTCCTCCCGTAGGCACCGCGCTCGGACCGCGCGGCGTCAACATCATGGCGTTCTGCAAGGAATTTAACGCCGCCACCCAGAAGCAGGCAGGCGACATCCTTCCGGTCGTCATCACCGTCTTCAAAGATAAGTCCTTCACCTTCATCACGAAGAGCCCGCCCGCCGCGATTCTCCTGAAGAAAGCCGCCGGCATCGCCGCCGGTTCGAAGGAGCCGAACAAAACCAAAGTAGGCAAAGTGACGCGCAAACAGATCATGGAGATCGTGAAGACGAAGGCCAACGACCTGAACTCGCGCAACGACGAAGCCGGCTTCAAGATCATCGCCGGCACCGCCCGCCAGATGGGGCTGGAAGTCGTCGAGTAGCTCCAACGCATCGATAGGGCCTCCGGATAAATCTGCGGAGGTCGCGGGGATTTTCGGTCCCGGCGGTTGTCGCCGTTTTTTCGCTGCTCGAAGCTCTAAACGCCTGGCTTCACCCCGTCGCGTTCTGGGACGAGATGGATTACGGGAATGCCGCGTCATCTTGCCCGTTCCGGCACGTTATTCTTCGCTTAGAGGGTGCCGATTCACCGGCGCACCCTATTGCGGAACGGTTCGATTTATCTTAACCTCGCGGCCGAGCCGATGGAACCTTTTTCAGACGCGCAAAAGCCTTCGGTCGCCTCGGCCGCGGCCGCGGAAAGGCGCGATAGCCGAGTCAACCCATTCGTGCTCGCGGCAGGTTTGGTTTTGGTCGGGCTGATCGTTTATTTCTTCGGTTTTCTCAGGCTCTACGGCGATCGACTGAACGGGCTCTGGTCGACCGCTGTATGGGCTTGGAATGTTTGGATTCCAAAGAATAACTACGAACACGCCAAACTCATTCCTTTCCTCGTTGCGTTTTTGGTTTGGCACGATCGCGACCGGCTGCGGGCTGCGCCGATCGGCTCATCTCATTGGGGCAGCGTCGGACGTTGATCCGGCGGCGTCGCATCGACGTACGGTAGCGACGTATCACCGTACGGCGTCGACGTATCGCAGTACGGAAGCGCCGTATCTACGTACGCCGCCGAAGTATCAACGTACGCTAATGCCGTATCGACATCCGGCGGCGTCGGATCGACGTACGGCGTCGACGTATCAACGTACTGTGGCGTAGGATGTCGCTCCGCCGGGCACGATCTGGGGCACGAAGCAGCCCACGGAAATTCGGTCATGACGCGCAAAGTGCTTAACCGCAGCAGCTAAATGGCGTCGGGAAATGTCCGCTCCGTTTTGTGAAATACCAGAGACGGCCCTCGATCAGGATCGTGATCGCGCCAAGAGATGGCGATGCAGTGATCTCATTCATAGTGCGTCCACATACGAAGGACTTTGATGGTGTGTTCCGCTTCGTACACCTGATACACCATTCGATGTTGGATGTTGATCCGACGCGAATAAGCACCGGCCAAATCGCCGACCAGTTTCTCCCAGGGAGGAGGATTCTGAAATGGGTTCTTCGCCATGATGTTCAGAAGACGTTGTGCCTGGGTCCTGAGATTCGACGACGCGATCTTTTTGGCGTCCTTTTGGGCTTGCCGCGTGTAAACGATGGACCAGCTCACCAGCCGGGTGCCGCGGAAGCCTTGCTGAGTGGTTCTGTCAGGCCCTTGCGAATCGACTCACGCATTCCCGGAATCGAGAGGAGAAAGAGCGTCTCCTGGATGCTGCGCCAATCGTCTTCCGACACGAGCACGGCATTGGCACGTTTCCCAGTAATCTGGATCGGCTCATGCGAATCGGCCGCCTCATCGAGGAGTTGGTAGAGCCTCGAGCGGGCTTGGGTCACAGGGAGCGAAGTCATCGTCGAAGCGTGCGGGAAAGCGTGCGTGTTGTCAAACAATCTGCTGGTCGCCCGCGGTCGCTCTAAATTACGTCCGCAAACGTCCGCTCCGTTTTCCGGAAATACCAGATCCCGCTCACGAGCAGGATCGTGATCGTGACCAGCGAGAGGACCAGGCTTTGTTGCGGGAAGGGGCTGCGGCCGTGCGAGACCGACCAGCGGAAGCCGTCGATCACGCCGACCATCGGGTTGAAGTCGTAGAGGAAGCGCCAGCGCGCGGGCACGATCGAGCTGCTGAAGCCGACCGGCGAAATGTAGAGCCCGAATTGGACGATGAACGGCACGACGTAGCGGAAGTCGCGGTATTTCACGTTCAAGGCCGCCAGCCAGATGCCTGCGCGGGCCGAGGCGAGAAGCGCGAGCAGGGTAAACACCGGCAGGAGCAGAATCGCCGCGCCGGGCCAGACGCCGTAGAGCGTCATGATCACGGCGAGCAGCACCATCGAGATTGCGAAATCAACGAACGAGACGATGACCGCGCTCGCCGGCACGATGAGGCGCGGGAAATAGACTTTCGAGATGAGATTGGCGTTGTTTATGAGGCTGCCGCTGCCTTCGCTGAGCGAAGTGGCGAAGAGCTGCCAGGGCAGCATCGCCGCGAAGACCATCACGGGGTAAGGGATGCTTTCGGCCGGCAGCTTCGCGATGCGACTGAAGACGAACGTGAAAACCACCATCGTGAGGAGCGGCCGGAGCACCGCCCAGAGAATGCCGATGACGGTCTGCTTGTAGCGGACGAGCACGTCGCGCCAAGCGAGGAAGTAAAAGAGCTCGCGATAACGGAAGAGGTCGCGCCAGTAGTTCCGCTCGGTGTGCCCGGCTTCGATGATTAGTTCGGTGGCGGCGTGGGACATGGGAAGGAAAGAACCTGAAAAACTGAAAGCTGAAACTCTGAAAGCTGAAAGCGGAAGGCGAGTGAAGCGCGGAGTGTAGGAGAAATATGGAGAGCTGGAAACTGAAAGGTGAAATGTCCGATTGTAGGGCGGGCGCTCCGCCTGCCGGGGATAGGATCGGGGCAACCGGAGCGGTCGCCCTACAGTCCCTCGCGCCGCATTAGATCGCGCAGCCGCGCTTCGTTTTCCGGCTCTTCTTTCAAAGCCAGCAGCGGGCGGAGTTCTTCGAAGATGAGGGTGAAGTCGAGCTTCTCGCGCTGCCG
The DNA here is from genome assembly GCA_038234295.1 of Chthoniobacterales bacterium. Classification (GTDB taxonomy): domain Bacteria; phylum Verrucomicrobiota; class Verrucomicrobiia; order Chthoniobacterales; family UBA10450; genus Palsa-1392. Next base: position 3,778 of record JBBSUP010000114.1, on the reverse strand, counting down.
TTGCACAATCCGCTCGATATCAACCCAATCCAGGCCCCGGTTCGCAAAGACCTTGTGCACGAGCAGGTCTTCTGCGCAGCAAGTGGTGAGCTGGAGCTCGTCACTTATTTTCCACGCGGACGCGCGCTCGATCGTGCGCTCTTCGAACGGGACTGCCGCGAGCGCCACGTCCAATGGCACTTCATTGGTGGCGGTCAGCAGGAGGACTCTCCGTCGCAACGCAAACTCGCGCGCGCGGTCGTGGCGCGGCCGGAACTGTTGCAGGAGCGCATCGACAAATTTTTCCTCCTCGCCCCAGCCCGTGATGAGAGTGAGATCGGCATCGTTGGTCACGCGCGGTTCGCCCCAGCGCTGGACCGCGAGGCCGCCGATGAAGCAGAAGCGATAACCCTTTTCCGAGCAAAAAAGCTCCAGTTCGGCCGCGGCGTGAAAGATTCGGTTAATGGCCCCGGACCTTCCCGAAGATGCGCTGCTGTTCGGCGAAGCCCAGGCTCTGCTCGCGATCGGGGAAGCGGTAAATGAATTCCGGAGGCATATCGAGCGCATTAAAGGAAGCGACCGCATCCGCATCGGTAAGCGCGCGCAGCTCTTCGCGTTTTACTTCGAGCAGCGCTTTTTCCGCGGAGCGCCATTGCGCCATCCATTGCTTCTGTTCCTCCGGCGTTTCCGCCATGCGCAGCTTGGGATTCTGCTGATCTTTTTCGCTCATCGGTTTGCTTGGAGAATTTAGCTTCTTGGAGAGGCTCAAGCAACCCGCCGCAATCATCGCGACGACTGAGCGTCGCGCTCCAGCTGACGTTGGCGCTGGTGCTCGTTCGGAGTTTTGCGTTGTCGGATTCCGGCGGCCGCGTATCTTTTTTCCATGAGCACCGCCGTTGCCGACGAGAAGAAAACCGGAGCCGAATCGAGCCAGCTCGATCAGCTCAAGAAGTTCACCCGGGTCGTAGCCGATACCGGCGATTTCGAGACGATCAAAGCCTTCAAGCCGCAGGACGCGACGACGAATCCGAGCCTCATTTTTGCGGCGACACAGAAGGAGCATTACGGGCACCTCCTCGAGGAAGTGATCGCCGACCGCAAAAATAGCGGCCTCAGCGGCGCCGCGCAGGTTGAGGACGTAATCGATCACCTGCTGGTGAAATTTGGCTGCGAAATTCTTGAGATCGTGCCCGGTCGCGTCTCGACGGAAACCGATGCGCGGCTTTCTTTCGACACGGAGGGATCGATCAAGAAGGGTCGGCAATTGATCGAGCGTTACGAGAAACGCGGGATCGATCGCAAGCGCGTGCTGATCAAAATCGCTTCGACCTGGGAGGGCATCAACGCCGCCGAGGCGCTGCAAAAAGAAGGCATCAACTGCAATCTGACGCTGCTTTTTTCGCTCGCGCAGGCGGTGCGCTGCGCGGAGGCGAAGGTACAGCTCATTTCTCCTTTCGTGGGCCGGATTTACGATTGGTTCAAGGCCGCGAACAAGCGCGACTACACCGGCAAGGAAGATCCGGGCGTGCAGTCGGTGCAGGAGATTTACACTTACTACAAGAAGTTCGGCTATGAGACCGAGGTGATGGGCGCGAGCTTCCGGAATACGAGCCAGATCGTCGAGCTGGCAGGTTGCGATCTGCTCACGATCAGCCCGGACTTGCTCGAGAAGCTGGCGAACGCGCACGAGCCGCTGGAGCGCAAACTCGACCCGGAAACGGCGAAGAGCGCCGAGGTGAAACGGCTCGAGATGGACGAGAAGAAATTTCGTTATCTCCTCAACGACGACGCGATGGCGACGGAGAAAACTGCGGAAGGGATCCGAAAGTTCGCGGTCGATATCGTGAAGCTGGAGAAATTCGTCGCCGGGAAGCTGTAGGCGCACGGACTTTACCGCAGAGGACGCGGAGGGCGCAGAGGAAGAGGGGATATTTAGTCTTCTCTGTCTCTGCGTCCTCTGCGCTCTCTGCGGTTAATTAATCCTGAGCGCCATTTGTGTTCAACGTCGTCCTCGTCGAGCCGGAGATTCCCCCGAATACCGGCAGTATCGGCCGGCTTTGTCTCGCCACTCGCGCGACCTTGCACCTCGTTCGGCCGCTCGGGTTTTTCACCGACGATCGGGCGCTGAAACGCGCTGGACTCGATTATTGGCGCGAGGTCAACGTGCGGTTCTGGGATTCGTTAGGCGACCTCGTCGCGGCGCAGCCGGCGCACGCACGTTTCTTTTACCTGACGACGAAATCGGACCGGCCGTATCACGCGGTCCAATTCGCGCCGGGTGATTTTCTGGTTTTCGGGCGCGAGACGAAAGGACTTCCCGAGCCGTTGCTCCGCGCAAATGCCGAGCGCACGCTCACCATTCCGATGTCCGGCACGCGCAGCCTCAACCTCGCCACCGCAGTCGCGATCGTCCTTTTCGAGGCAGTTCGCCAGCAGGGCTGAACGCAACCGCGGCGGCGTCAGCGCTCGTATCTTCTTTGAATAAAGGCCGCCCCCGGCCGGTCAAAAGGAGCGAGGTAAATTATGAACAAATCCTTCATCTTAGCGTTGGCGTTGGCCTTGCCATTGGCGCAATCCGCCCGGGCCGACGATCACAAAAATCGTGGGCGACGGAATTCGTCCGAGGAATCGACGCAGGCGCAATTCCAAGCGGCGAGACAGCAGGTGCGGAGCCCGCAACGGCCGCAAACCGCGCGGCGTTCCAATTCGCAGAACCCGCCGCACCGCGTCTCGACTGCGACCCGGAACGTCAACTCTGGTCGGGCGCAGACGACGCCAAATTCGCGGCCGGTCTACAACCGCTCCACGATAAACCGCAATCTCTCGAACCCGGTCGGCAATAGCGCTCGCTTTCGGAATCGCGCCCGCGAAAACAATCCAAGAGTGACGAGCAAAGTCCCGGTGCAGAATAATCGGAACGCTGCGAATAATCGCAACTTCGATCGCAACGGCTTCGCGGCCGCGCGGAATCGCGGAGTGCGTGGAAACCACGATCGCGGTTGGTGGAGAAGCCACTACCACACCACATTCGTGCTTTTCGGCGGCGGTTATTATTACTGGGACGGCGGCTACTGGTTCCCGGCCTACGGCTACGATCCCTACTACAATAACTACGCCTACGACGAGCCGATCTACGGCTACAACGATCTCGCGCCGGGCCAAATCCTGGAAAACGTGCAGATCGCTTTGCGCGACGAAGGTTACTACCGCGGCGCGATCGATGGACTGATCGGACCGCAGACGCGCGCTGCGCTCGGGGCATTTCAGCGCGATAACGGCCTGGTCATCACCGAGGCGGTGGACGAATCGACCCTGGTGACGCTCGGCTTGGCCTAACCAGGCCTAACGAACTCACGAGCCGCGCGGAAGTTTTCTTCCGCGCTGCTTTTTGCGTGAGGCGCTGATTCAGTCGACCACTCGAGTCGAAGTTTCGGTGCCGCAGCCGGTGGCGATGACGTTCCCCTCGGTGTCGGAGGTTTCGAAGCTCACGTCACTCGTGAAGGTGTTGCCGCCCGGGGCGAGCTGGATGTTCCGTGTCGCTTTTTGAAACCCGGTGTTCGTCCCATCGTCCGCGCTTCGTGAGTTTGGCGAAGCGACTCGGCTTCTGAGTCGTTGCAGCGTTCGCTGAGTTGGCGAATGCTGGCGGCGCCATGCCCGACGCCCAGCTGGTTGCCCGCGATTTACGCCGTTCATTTCAGATCGGCCGGCGCCGGATCGAGGTGCTGCGCGGCGTCTCGCTCGCGGTCGAGGCGGGCGAGGCGATTTTCCTCTGTGGCGCTTCCGGGGCGGGGAAGACGAC
>JBBSUP010000113.1:0-9995 GCA_038234295.1 Chthoniobacterales bacterium | reverse complement strand
CCCGGGGCGCGGCCGTCCCGCGAGGGCCCCCCACCCTCCCGCCCCCCGGGGGGCCCCCCGCCCCGGCGCGGCGCTCCGCTCGGGATGACCGAGTTGGACCTCTCAGAAATTGCCCTGCAACATCAGCGAGGCGTAAGGCGCGCCGCTTTCGTTGTGGTAGTGCACCTGCGTCCGGTGAAAATCGAAATCGTGATACGCCGAGTAACCGCCCTCGGCCCGGAGCGTCAGATTCGAGGAAAGCTTCCAGTCGATGCCGGCGTTGGCGCGAATTTCTTCGTAGCTGAGCCAGGCATTATTCAGGCCGGCGTCGCCATGCGTTTGGCCGAATCGATTGTTCACCCGGAAGGTGTTCGCCTTCACGTCCGCACCGACGAAAGCAGTCACGTGGTCGGTCGCTTCGTACTCAAGACGCGGCGTCGGGAGAACCGCGTTGAGGACCCATTTCGGCGCGAACTTCCAGCGCAGCCCGCCGCCCGGGAGCACCGGGAATTTCTGCTGCACATTCACACCGATGCCGAAGACGAATTGCAACTCCGGGCTGTAAATGTAAGTGCCGCCGAGGATGACCGGGACGTTGAATTGATCGCCGTCGAGCTGATTAAAACTCTCGCCGTAAAAGCCCGGCTGCGCCTCGAGGCGAAGGAGCAGCGAATCGCCGAGGCGAGTGTCGAAGCCCACGATCGCGTTCAGCGCCTGGAGCGTGTTCGGCAACTGCTGGCCGCCATTCGGGTAGCCTAACGAATAGCGCTCGAGCTGCGCGCCGGCCCGGATGATTCCGTATTTCACCCGCGGCGTGTAAACGAATTTCAGGTTCGTGTAGAGCTCGTCGAAGTTGTTCACGTTGCGCGCTCCGCGTGAAACGTCGGAGTCGCCGACGTACGACTGCTCGAGCACAAACTCGCCCGAGAAACGGAAGGGCGCGGGCGTCGCCTCGGGCGCGACCACCTCCTTCTCACTCCCGGCGAAAGCGCGACTGGTGAGGAGGGTGGCGAAGAGGAGCGTCTGGAACTTCATCGCGCAGCTTCACTCTTGAAGAGGGCGACCGCCTTCGAAATATCTTTTTTCATCGCGCCCTCGGAAGCGATGCGTTCGATCCCGTGGAGGTCGCCTAACGACGCCGCGGAGACAAAATCGCCGCGCCAGACGAGGGTCGAAGGCTTCCCGCCCACTTCGACGGGCCAGAGCTGATAGAGCGTGAGCGCGACATCATAGCCGCCGCTCGCGTAGTAAAGTCCATCCGCGACCTGGTAGCCGCCGCTCGCGCTCCGGGTGTAGGACGCGCCGAGGGTAAGCACGCCGTCGTCTTCCACCTGGAGCAATTCCCAGTAGAGGTCGGGCTGAAGCGAGCCCTTGCCGCCGAGCAGACCGGTGGAGTTGAGGAAGCTGCCAAACTGCTGCGCGACCGCGTCCTGTTGCCTCACGAGTCCCGCAAGTTCCTTCCCCGGCTGCACGCTCCCGCTCGCGTGATCGTAAGGCGCCTCCGCCCGCGCGCCGCCGGAGGCGAAAGACCGCGCGCGGCCGGCGAGCAGCCCGGCCCAGAAACCCCAGACCGGTTGGCTCGCGGAAAACTTCTGCGCTTCCGCTTTGCTCACCTGCAGGTCGGACGCCATCTTTTCCGTCTTCGCCTGGAGCGTTTTCAACGCGGAATTTTCCGGCGCGTTCGTGAGCTTGGAAAAGTTGCCATTCGTGGGCGACGCCGGGAGATCTGCGTGGAGAAAGACCTTCAACTCCCGATGCGCGGTCGGGTCGAAATGTTTCATTGCCTGCATTACGGCTGCGGGCGGCTGCGCCACGACGAAGCAGCTCTGCACCGAGAGGTAACGCGGGGAACTCATCTGCGGTCCGGCAGCGGTTTTGATGTCGCCCTGCGCGAGTTCGCTGAGATCGACCTTTCCGAAAACGGAGAAGCCGGCCATTTCACTGGCCGGGTCGGCGAGGGCGGCGCGGAGCGCGCAAACCAAAAACGAGAGGAGAAGCGCGAATTTTTTCATGATGTTGAACCAATTTTCAAAGGAAGATTCAGGGTGTCAATGAAGCGCAGCTTCCCACTTTAATCCTGCACTTACACTTACACTTACACGAAGCCCCGCCTGAGAGAGGGGAGGTGTAAGTGTAGGTGCAGATTAAAGTGGGGAAGTATTTCGCCCTCCCCCAGGGGGCAGGCTATTCTCCGCGCGAAGCGCATGACTGAACCCATCCTCGCGATCAACGGCCTAACGAAAAGCTTCGGCGACGTGGTCGCGGTCCGCGATCTCTCGCTCCGGATTGGGCGCGGGGAAATCTTCGGTTTCCTGGGCGCGAATGGCGCCGGGAAAACCACCACGATGCGGATGCTCTGCGGGCTCCTCCGGCCCACCTCCGGCGAAGCGACGATCGTGGGCGGCGACGTCTGGCGCGATCGTTATGCGGTGCGTGCGCGCTTTGGTTACATGGCGCAAAAATTCAGCCTTTATCCCGATCTCACCGTGCTCGAGAATATGCGCTTTTTCGCCGGCGCCTACGGGGTGCCGCCGAACAAAATGGAAGCGCGGATCAAGGCGCTCCTCGTGCAGATGGACCTGACGAAAAAGCATCACACGCCGGCGGGAAAACTCTCCGGCGGCATGCGGCAACTGCTCGCGCTCGGTTGCGCGCTGGTGCACGAGCCGCCGCTGGTTTTTCTCGACGAACCGACTTCTGGGCTCGACCCGGTACATCGGCAGCAGATGTGGGATTTGCTCTACGATCTGGGCGACAGCGGCATTACGATTTTTGTGACCACGCATTACATGGATGAAGCGGAGCGCTGCACCGATGTCGGGTTCATCGATAACGGCCGGCTGCTCGCGAAAGCGTCGCCGCGCGCGCTCATGGAAACTTTCAAGGCGAAGCTGCTCGAGCTCGATGTTCGGCCGCTCATGCCGGCGCTCGTCCGGCTGCGGGAAGTGCCGGGCGTGCTCGGGGTTTCGCTGCGGAGCGGGAGCCTGCGCCTCTACGCGCCGGAAGCAGAGAAGCTGCTCGCGGAATGGTGCGCGCGCTGGCCTTTCGAGGGGCTGGAATTGCGGGGCCATCGCTGGGCCGCCCCCGACATGGAGGATGTTTTCACCGCCTACTCGCAGGGCTACGAAGAGATGCTGAACCAGGCGGCCATGCCATGAGAGGACGCTTTAGTTTCCAGGCGATCGGGAGCGTCGCGAAGAAGGAGTTCATCCACATCTATCGCGACTGGCGCATTCTCGTGCTCCTCCTGATTTTGCCGCCGGTTTTCACGCTCATATTTGGGCACGCGTTTGAAAGCACGGCCTCGACCGATGTCCCGGCGCTGCTCGAAAACGCTGATCATTCGCCGCTCTCCGACGCGTTCGTGAAGCAGTTGCTGAAGGCGAAGACTTTCGCATGGCGGCAGCGTTCCTCTTCCACGGGCCAGCCGGATTTGCTCCGGGAAGGCGTGCGCGCCGCGCTCATCATTCCGGAGGGCTGGGGCGCGAGTTTGAAGAATGGCGATCCGCTGCCGTTGCCGCTATTTCTCGATGGCTCGGACACGAACACCGCGAGCGAACTGGAAGGGCGCGTGCAGGAAAGTCTGGGCGAATTTCAAAAGCAGGAGCGCGACCAAATGATGGAGTCCCTCCCAGAAGGCGTACTCGACCTGGCGAAGAAGTTGCCGGTGGAAGTGCGAAAGGAATTCGTTTCTTCGATGACGCAGTGGGACGTGAAAGCGCGCATACTCTACAACCCGGAGGAACGGTTCATAGACTACGTCGTGCCGGGGATAATCGGGATTATTTTGCAGCTGCTCACAGTGACGCTGACCGCTTGCACACTCGCGCGCGAACGCGAGTCGGGGACGCTCTATCAGCTCATGGTGACGTCGCTGCGGCGGAATGAAATCGTGATCGGGAAACTCATTCCGTATCTCGTGATCTCGCTCGTCCTCATCCTCGTGATCATGGTCGTAGCGGGCTGGCATTTTCACGTCGTCTTTCATCAACCGCTCATGCTCGGATTGATCTGCCTGCTCTTTCTCCTTTGTTCGTTAGGCTTGGGTTTGCTGATCTCGGCTTTCTCGCGCACGCAGACGCAGGCGATACAACTTTCGGTGTTTTTCCTGCTCCCGGTTTTTGTTTTGTCAGGCGCGTTTGCGCCCCTGGAGCAGTTGCCGCAGGCGATTCGTTATCTCTCGGAATGCTTTCCCCTCACGCACTTTTGCCGCGCGTTTCGGCTGGTAAATCTCTACCGCGCCGGCTTCGGCTTTTATGCGGGCGATCTGGTGTTTCTTTTCCTCGGCGCGATCGTCACCTTCTTCGGCGCGGGGCTGCTGCTGAAGCGAATCCAAGAGTAATTAACCGCAGAGAGCGCAGAGGACGCAGAGAGGGAGAGGAAGGTGAGTGCCTCAAAACTCTGCGCCCTCCGCGTCCTCTGCGGTTAATTCTTCTTCCCGAAGTCGGCGCGGAACGCCTTGATCGTGTCGAGCGTTTCCGCGGTCATCTGCTTCCCCGCGACATAGCGATCGACACCGCCCAGATAGGTGCGGAACGGCGCGGAAACAAAACCGACCTGCCAGACGAGCGTCCCGCCTCCGAACGGCCAGAGCTGGAAAACGTCGAGCGCCATGAAGTAGGTATCCGTCGGGTAGTAAACGCAGTCGACGAGCTGAAAGCTGTCGCCCGTCTTACGGCCGGCAAAAACTCCGAGCTGCAACGTGGTGTGTCCGCGCACAATCGCAGTTTCCCAGTAACCGACCGCGTCATCAGCGGCCGGGCCTTTCGCGGAAAGCGGCTGGGCGTTCAGAATCGGCCGGAAATGGCGCGCAGCTCCGGCGTGGAGCGAGAGGAGTCCGCGGAATTCCGACCCTGGCGAAATCGCCGGATCCGCGCCGAAAGGCGCGATCGCGCCGATGCCGCTGCCGGCGAGGCTGTCGCTGCGGCGCTTCAGGATTTCGCCCCAGGCGTCGTTAGCGCGAGCTTCGCGCACCTGCGCGGAAGCGGCACCTTCTTTCGGAACGCGCTCGCGAATGAGAGCGACTTCCGCCGCGGTCAGATGAAGATCATCCGCCGCGCCTCCGTCGGCGATCGCGTAGGTGTGATCGAGAATCCAGCGATCGTGATCGATCCGCGCCGAGAGGCGCACAGCCTGGAAAGCACCGCCCGGCGAACGGAGCGGATACTCCTTGTACAGTCGCGTCTCCATCTTCGGATGCCGCGTCGGATCCCAATGGAGCAAACGCGCGCTCACCGTCGCGGGCGGAGCGGCGACGAAGTAGCAGGACTCGAGCGAAATGCCGCGCGCGAAATTATCGTCCGGGCCGCGCTGCGTGTAGATCTCGCCGCTCTTCAGCTTCGCGGGATCGATCTGCGGGAGGTGCGCCACTCCGCGCAGCTCCTCCAGCGGCCCGGCCTGAGCACCGCTGAACGTCAGGCAAAATCCGGCGAGTCCGCCGAGGATTTTGCCTAACGAACCGGCCGACATCTCCCCACTTCCGCGCCGAGTAGTGCATTCGGACCGAAACTGGACCCGCAGAAGCGCGTCCCTCCGGAGCGACGTGTTTCGCGCGTCCAGGATGGAGAGCGCGACTCGCGTGTCACAACTTGGTGCTACGCTGCCCTAGAACGCCGCTTTCAGCTCCAGCCGAACGAAGGGTGCCGGGTCGGTGCGATAATTTTCCCCGGCCCGGTCGAAGACGAACTCCCGGAGCACGGAATAACCCGCGCCGAGATCGACGGTGAAGTTTTTGTTCACCGCGTAGGCCACGCCGATCCCGGCCCGATAATCCGCGTAATCAACCTGCGCGCCACTCAACTTGTGCGGCACGACGTTGGGGTTGTCGTCCGTGCGATAGGAGCCACCGGAGAGTTCAGCGCCAACATAAAGATCGAGGTTCTTCGTCGGCGAATAGATCAGCTTCGGCTCCGGCAGGACGCCGAACACTTTCACTTGGTCGCAGGGGAACCAGACCACGCCAACCAGCGGAAGGACCGGGAAACTGCCGCGCAGGAAAGCGGCATAGGCGCCGACGAAAACGTAAAGCTTATCCGGCGCCAGGGTGATCACCCCGCCCAGGATGATCGGGATATCGAACGACGAAATACCGAAATCGTTCTGCGTGTAAAAGCCGGGGCGGACCTGGAAAAAAGCGCCGACATCCGAGCCGTGCATGTAATCGACTCCGACCACTCCCGCGAGGGATTGCAGGTGATTCGGCACGGGCGCGCCGGTGCTGCCAAAATCGTAACGATCATAGGCCAGGCCGAGGTGCGCATAAAAGTTGCCTCGCAATTGAATGCGATGGCCGTATTCGAACTCGTTCTGGATTACGTCCTGTTTGCCGAAGCTGCCGCCGTGGTTCAGATCGCTCTCGAAGACGTAACCCTGTTCGAGTTTGAGAATATCCAGCGGCACTTCCTCGGTCTGGCTGACCGCGGGAGTGCTGACGACTCCTTTGCCAGAGATTTCGGAGCCACCCCAAGCGGGGGCGGCGAGGGCAACCAGAAGAACGGGGACCAGACGGAAAAGTTTTTTCATAACGGTGTTTGTTTAGCTCATTCAAGCCTGCCGCACAAAGCGGATTCGCGGTGGGTGAAAGATTTGGGAGAGAACGCGGAAGAAAAGCGGGGCGTTAGGCCACAGCGGCGTCCGGCGCCGGGGTCGCGGGGGAATGTTCGACTGGGGGATTCACGCCGTCCCGTTCGTCGGTGCGCCGGCGTTCCGCGTCCTTCATCTCGCGAGAGAGTTTCTCGACGCGCTGACGCATGATCTTGCCGGCCTTGAATTTTACGGTGGCCCGGGAGGGAATCGTGAAGCTGCTGCCGGGCTGGTTCGGGTTGCGGCCCACGCGCGGCTTGGTCAGCCGGGGAATAAAGACTCCAAAATTGCGTAGCTCGACGGAAACATTCCGAGCCAGGCTATCGGTGATCTCGTCGAGGGTGCGTTGCACCACGTCGAACACCTGATGTTGCACCATCCCAGTTTGATTGCTGATCGCGACCACGATATCGCGCTTGGTAAGCTTACTCATTCTGCAGAGGAATCGAACGCAAACCCCCGACTGAGCGGATCAAAATGTAAAAAATAACGTCCTCACCGTAAAAGGGTGAGGCGTGGAACTGCTTCCGCCTCAGTGATTTTCGCTCGGGCGAGGTCAGCGCGCCGCCGGCTGTCGCCCGAAGATCCTCGACAACGATTCAATAAAAGCGGTGCGCGAACGCAGCTCTTTGCGGCGCGCCTTCAGCTGTCCCAGGACGACGCCGAGCTTGGTGAACACGGCGTTCCAATCGATTTCGAGCCGGCGGGTTTCCTCTCCCGCGAGCGCGCGGACCCCGCGAATCGAGGTCGCCCTTTGGAGCACATTCATGGTTTTGCCGGAGAGCTCCTCCTTCAGGCTTAACTCCTCGAAAACGTGCTCGCTTTCCTGGAGGAGAATGCTGCGGATCTCGGTGAACTGCCGCTCCTGCTCCACCGAAATAATCGGCTGCGCCTTGTCCAGCGCGTAGGTGACGAAGTTTTGTAATTTCTTCCAGCTCTCGACCTGTAAGGTGAGGAGCCGAAGGTCGTTTTCGAGGTTCGGATCAATCATGAGTGGAAAGTGCGGCCCGTGGTTTCGAGGGTTTCATCGAGCTTCTGCAGGTGGTCGATCAGGAGGTGGTTCCACGGGCGATTGACCGTCTGGACCTGGCTGATGATGCCTTCTTCAAAATAAAAACGGCCCTGCCGCCAGCGGAACACTTCCGCGACCGCGGCCTCGCCTTCGAGCGTGCCGTAGAGCGCGTGGCGGATCATCCCATGATGTAGGTAAATCTCCGCGTTCCCCCGGCCCGATTTAAAACTGAAACGCCCGCTCTGCTGCCCGAGGCAGCTCATCTGCAGCACTTCCGCGGCCGGAAACTGATTCAGGTTCCCGATGAGCGAATGGCAGGGATCGAGCCCTTCCGCCGGTGAACTGGCGAAGCGCTCGAACGCGGCGACCGTCCCGCGGAGTTTGCGGCGCAAGCGGGGTGTCGAGATATCGGAGACGATGATGGAGATCTTCTGCTGGTCCGCCTCGGCCTGGAGCACTTCGTCCGGCCGGCCGGAGGCGAGGCAGATAATCCCAAGCGATGGGAAGAGCTGGCGGATGTTCGTCGCCTGGTCGATCGCCACCGTCGGCTCGCCGTCGACGACGCAGAGATCGAACGCCTCGCGCATAAGCGTGTAAATCGCGTCCGGGAGCTGGCGCACGATGCAGAGCTCGACCTGCGGCAAGGCACTAAAAATCGCCAGCGCGGAATCGTGAAAAACCGGATCGGCGTTGAGAATGAGGATTCGGGTTTCCACAAATCGGCAGGTGCGGCGGCCTTCTGAAAAGCAGGAAGCTTGCCGCCCCCATCGTCCGCGCGCGCGGGAGAAATCGATTTTGCGAACCCGCGCGCTACTTCCGCCAGGGACGCTTCGGCGCCGGCGCGGCGTAATGATCGGGGGCGATTTCGTGCGCGGTGCGGAAGTGCACCTTGGCAAACTGGCGCAGCGCGCCCGGACCGCCTTGCGCGACGATTTTGCGCGCCGCTTCCTTGATCGGCGCGGAGACGCCGCGGCCGAGCGTGAGACCCGCTTTTTTCCCGTGCCGGTCGAGCCAATCGATGAACGCCTCTCGCGCCAGGATCGATGCGGCCGCGACCGCGAGATCGGATTCCGCTTTTGTGCGCTGCTCAAGCTGGATCGCCTGGCCGCGCTGGAGGAGCGCCTTCTTGATCACGCGCTCGTCCGCGAATTTATCCGACAACGCGCGCGGACATTCCGGCCTTTTCTCGAGCAGATTTTCGATCACCCGCGCGTGTCCCCAGCCGAGCAGGTTGTTCAGGTTCCCGAACTTTTCGTAGAGGTCGTTGTAGCGTTCCGGCCCGATCAGGATGACCTCGAAAGCCACGCCCGGCGTCGTGCGAATCATCTCCGCGAACTGATGAATCTTCGCGTCGGAGCCGATCCGTTTGCTATCCTGGATGCCGCTGTCGAGAAACCTCCGCGCGATCGCGCGATCGGTGTAAACCCCCGCGATCACGAGCGGCCCGAAGAAGTCGCCCTTCCCGCTTTCGTCGATGCCGAAGTGCGGCTCGAACATTTCCGGCGCGTGCACTTCTTCATATCCGAGCTTGGCTTCCCCGAGAATCTTCGGCTCGAGCTCGAAGCTCACGAAGTCCTCCAGGCCTTTCCCCTGCAGCAAAACTTTTGGGCCTTTCTCGTAAACCGCGACGCTTAGCTTTTCTTTTTGCGCGAAGAAAATCGTATACGGCTTCGGCGAAAACTTGAAGCCGAGCTCGTCAAGGAGAGCGTGCAATTTCGTCGCCTGCGCGGCGGTCAGCAGCGCGGTGTAGGAGTGGAGCGGCGGCACCCGGGGACGCTACGATGAAGAGCGCTTCGCTGTCGATTGCTTGCGCACGAGCGAAGTCATGACGCCCTGAATCCGCAGTTCCCGCGCCGGCACCAGATTCGGAAACGCCGGATTTTCCGCCTTCAAATACGGCCGCCCGCGTTCGGTCACGTAGCGTTTCAACGTCGTCTCGCCATCGATCAAAGCCGCTACGATGTCGCCGCTTTCCGCGGTCTGGCGATCCTCCAGAATGACGACGTCGCCGTCGAGAATGTGCGCGCCGATCATGGAATCCCCGCGTACCCGAAGCGCAAAAACCGTCGCGGAGCGCGAGGCGTTCAAGGAATCAAACCCGATGGTCACATGCCCCTCGATTTCCTGCTCCGCGAGCGTCGACATGCCGGCCGGGATCTGCCCGTAGATCGGGATGTCGACCACTCGCGTTTTGGTTGTGGGGGTGACCAGCGCGCGGGCCTTCCGCGCGTGCCTTTGCAGAAAGCCTTTCCGCTCGAGCGCGGAGAGGTACTGCATGACCGAAGTTTGGCTCGCAAAGCCGAAGTGCTGCTGAATTTCGCGCGTGCTCGGGGTCAGGCCTTTGGCGCGCTGTTCGGCCTGGATGAACTGAAGAACGTTCTTCTGCCCGGGAGTGAGCATCTGAACATGTTCACGAAAACAT
>JBBSUP010000112.1:0-10149 GCA_038234295.1 Chthoniobacterales bacterium | reverse complement strand
TTTTCCCCACCCGCGTGGGGATGGTCCGGGTTGCCTCGGTCGTTACAGCCGATCAACGACGTTTTCCCCACCCGCGTGGGGATGGTCCGGTCACCGGTGAGTGCGGATGGGTTGACTTTCGGTTTTCCCCACCCGCGTGGGGATGGTCCGCCAACCGGTTGCATCGTGCCGAGGTTATGGCGGTTTTCCCCACCCGCGTGGGGATGGTCCGGTAGAGGAGATGCTGGCGTGTTACGAGAGTCCCTTTACCCCACCCGCCTGGGGCTGGCCCGACGCCATCGTTAGTGATCACCCCATCCCCCGCGTTTTCCCCACCCGCGTGGGGATGGTCCGGCCGACGGCGCGCAGGGCGAAGGGCAGAAGGAGTTTTCCCCACCCGCGTGGGGATGGTCCGCCCGGACGGTATGATAAGCCGGAGCCATTTTGGTTTTCCCCACCCGCGTGGGGATGGTCCGCGAGGGTAACTCTACGCCTGTTTCTCCGACTCGTTTTCCCCACCCGCGTGGGGATGGTCCGCTATGGGTGTCCTGCCGGTTGCCGACCATCTCGTTTTCCCCACCCGCGTGGGGATGGTCCGAATTTCCCCAGGGCCGGAACGGTTCCGAGAACGTTTTCCCCACCCGCGTGGGGATGGTCCGTTCTCGCTGTCCTCCTGATCCATGAACTCCCCGTTTTCCCCACCCGCGTGGGGATGGTCCGGGAGAGGTCGAGCTTGAGTTCAGCGAAGCCTGGTTTTCCCCACCCGCGTGGGGATGGTCCGGAATGCCTGCGGTCGGGACCGCGGGTTCAAATCCCGCCCCAGCAATTTCTTCTTCCGCGCCGCGCGGCTTTGGCTTTTCGCCTAATGGCCGAGCTCAAGGTCGGCTTTATGCATGTTTCCCTGTAGGCTGCCTTCGCCTGCGCGGGATTGAAGCTGTTGCAGGTCGCGCGCGTTGAAAGAGACGACGTTCCCCGCTCCCGCGGAGCCCTCTTCGATCCAGTGCCCGCCGAGATTGGTCCCCATTGCCTTGACCCAGAAGTAGCGCTTGCCGTTGATCACTTTCACCTTGTCCAGCGCGAGCGACCGCGCGCTCTCGACTTGCCCGGTGACCCGAATCGGCCGGGTCACATCGATCCGGATCGCGACGCCGCCGCCGGCGAATTTTTCCCCAGGTACGGGGTTGGAAACGAATGGCTTTTTCCCCACGGCGAGAATGAGCAGATAAGAGTCGCCCCGCAGGGCGGCGCTTTTCGAGCTGAACCGCACCACATATTGACCCGGCCGCAGATCACCGGTGGTGAAGGTCCCGTTCGCTTGGGTCTTGCCCTTGAAGGCAAGCTTTGCGTTTGCATCGGACACGGCCACTTCCATCGAAGGAAGGGCGTGGGCGACGGACGCGGTGAGAAGACTCAGGAAGAGGAGCAGAACGTGGCGAGGGAAGCGGTTCATGAACTAAGAATATCGAGCCGCGGAAAAGGTAACAATCTCGAAATTGCAGCCATCCGATTGGTTCGTCGTGCGGCGAGGGCTCGTTAGGCAACTTCATGCCGCCGCCCCCTGTCGTCCCGAGCCATTGCGAGGGACCTCACGGACGGGCGTAGACCTTGACCCGGATCGGGCTCCCTCTTTCGCGCGATCCGCCGCGGGCTCGTTTCGATCCGTGCCGAGGTGGTTGCGTTTGCCGGGCGGCGCGCCTTTTCTCTTTTCATGCCGACGAAGCGATCCTCCGAACGAGCCCGCATCCTTGTCGGCACCGCGAGTTGGTCTGATCCCGGATTCGTTGAGCGCTGGTATCCGCCGAAGTTGCCCGCGGGGGATCGTCTCGGCTGGTACGCGCAGCACTTCGACCTGGTCGAGATAAATTCTAGTTTCTACGCGGTTCCGGCCGCGCGGATGGTCGAGCGCTGGGCGCGCGCGACGCCGGACGGATTCCTCTTCGATGTGAAGGTGCACCGGCTGCTCTCGCGGCATTCCGCCCCGGAGAAGTCGCTCCCGCCCCCGCTGCACCGGATCGCCACAGCCGATGCGAAGGGCAAGGTGCTCCTGACGGAAAAGGTGGAGACCGCGCTCCTCGACGAGCTGATCTTGGCGACAGAACCGTTGCGTGTGGCCGATAAGTTCGGCGCGTTTCTTTTGCAACTGTCGCCCTCCTTTTCTCCGCGCAAACATGAGTTGGGCGAGCTCGACCGGATCCTCGCGCGGCTGGGTCCGCTCGGTCTCGTGGTGGAATTGCGCAATCGCAACTGGACCGAAGACGAGCAACTCGCGCGCACTCTTGCATTCTTCCGGGAAGAAAAAGCGACGCTCGCGCTCGTCGATGCGCCTAACGAAAAGCATTTCACGATCATGCCGAGCGAATTAAACGAGGTGACGAACCCGGCGCTCGCCTACCTGCGGCTGCACGGTCGCGACCCGGAAGCGTATCTGCGCGGGAAGACGGTCGCGGAACGTTTCTATTATGATTACAACGACAAGGAGATCGCCGAAGTCGCCGCGCGGTCGAAAGAGCTCGCCGGCGAGGCCGAGGAAGTCCACGTGATTTTCAACAACAACGCCCTTGACTTTGCGCCGCACGCCGCGCTTCGGCTCCGCGCTGCGCTCGGGCAAATCACGGACGCGCCCGCGCGCCAGCCGGATTTCTTTCGTTAGGCAATTCTGCGTGATGAACGAGCCGGGCTCCGAAAACCTCAACGCCTGGCAGCGTCTTCGCTGCTGGCTCAGCGGCGTGCACATCCGGCTCATGACGATCGAGGACACGCCGCATTCGATCGCGCTCGGTTTGGCGATCGGCATCTTTTTTGGTTTCACCCCGCTCTGGAGTTTGAAGACGTTGCTCTCGATCACCGTCGCCTGGCTCTTCGGCGCGAATAAGGTCGCAGCTGCGGTCAGCGTGACCCTGCATGACATCATCCTCCCGTTCATGCCCGCGATTTACCTTTGGGAATACAAATTTGGTTACTGGGTGCTGCATGGGCAGCTGCCGCGCCGGATCAGTTTTCGCGCGCTCGCGCTGCGCGATTATGTGCATTGGGAAGTGTTTTTTACCGTGGGCCGGCCGCTCCTCGTCGGCTCGCTCATCGTCGGGATCCCCTCGGCGGCGATCGTCTACGTGGTCGCGCGCGGACTGGTGACGCGGCATCGCGCCCGGCGTGGAGCCTGAAATTTTCCCGGGGACGGCACGGGAGTTGCGTCATGGGAGCCATCGCGGGTCTCTCTCTGAGAAGAGTGAAACCAGCGGAATAAACTTCCAAACTTATGAAATTCTTCAGTCTCACGCTTGCTTCCAGCCTGTTGCTTTGTTCGTGCGCCGATATGGTCGTCACGAAGTCTTACACCTCCTCCACGACCACGCAGACGCAGGTCGACGCGAAGGATTTTGACGCCAAGGATGGCGTGCGCTTCACCACGAATTGCGGTGTCGGCGCAGCGAATCCCGTGGCGATTTACATCCGGCCGTTCTGCATCGACAACGCGGTCTTCCGCGGTGACGAGGCGGAAAGCGCCGGCGCGATGCCGATCCGGAAAGAGCTCACGCCGGTCGCTTTCGCGGGTGATCTAAAGGAAGAGCTGGAAAAAATCGCCCCGGCGCGCGTGCTCGCGTCGGACGAAGTGCCGCGCGTCGGTTGGCTCGTGGAAGGTCAATTTGATCTCGTCGATGGCGGCAGTCCGCTCGCGCGCTTCTTCTTCGGAAATCTCGGCGCCGGCCAGTCGTTTCTCGCGCTGCACGTGAGGGTCACCGACGTGGTTTCGCACCAGGTCGTTTACGAATTCGATATGGCAGGCGGTAGCCGTCTCCAGGGCAAACTCGGCACGATCCGGGCGAGCGGCCTGGGCCGGGCGACGCCGTTTGATTTGCGGAATGCGGCCGAGCGCGTTCTCCTCGTGTTGAGCCCGGATCCGTTCCGCTTTGGGGCGCGTTCCTCGGTCTCGCTGCGCTAATCTTGTAGCCGGGGGCGGTGACCCCGGCCGCTTCGATTTCAGGTCGAGCAGGCGGGGTCGGCGCCCCCGGCTACAACGTGCGTCCGGCGTCGTAAGGCAAAAATCATTGCGGTTGCCAAGGTGGAAGGGCCAGTTAAGGTGCCTCCGATTTTGACCGGCCCTCTTCTTCTCCTTCGCAAATCTGCGGCGGCCGCCCTTCTCTTCGCTCTCTTCGGCGGGACGACTGCGCAGGTCCGCGCGGCGGAGGCTTCGATTACGATCGATGCTACGACCGGGCATGTTTTAGCGCGCTCGAACGCCGACAAAAAGCGGCAGGTCGGCAGCCTGACCAAGATCGCGACGGCGATGGTCGTGCTCGATTGGGCGAAGCAGCAATCGGGCGATCTCGCCCAGGTCGCGACGGTGCCGCCGGCGGCGTTTCTGGGTTCGTCGACGAACAACATCAACCTGCAACCGGGCGACACGATGACCTTGCGCGACCTGCTTTACGCGGCGCTCGTGCAGTCGGATAACATCGCCGCCTACACCCTCGCTGATCACGTCGGCCGCAGTCTCGCCGGGACCCTCGGCCCCGCGAGCGAACGCGCGACGCCCGTGGATGTTTTCGTCCAGCAGATGAACGCGCTCGCGAAGCATCTCGGGATGGAGCGGACGCGTTTCCTGAATCCCAGCGGCCTCGACGAGCGCGAGAAACCGTATTCGACCGCCGAGGACATGGCGCGTCTCACCGCCTACGCGATGAACAGCGCCGGCTTCCGCTTTTACGTATCGCAAAAGGAACGGGAGATCGCGATTGGCCGCGGCCTCGAACGGCTGCGCTACCTGCTCCGGAACACGAACGAGCTGCTCGGCGTCGACTCGATCGACGGCGTGAAAACCGGCCAGACGCCACGAGCCGGCCAGTGCCTCGTGCTCTCGGCGGCGCGCCCTTCCGACGTCGCCCAGCAGGGCACAACCACGCTGGTCACGCCGCGGCGATTGATCGTGGTGCTCCTCGGCAGCCCGGAGCGCTTCGGCGAAGGCTCGCAGATGCTCGCGCGCGGCTGGCAACTTTATGATGACTGGGCCGCGCGCGGCCGCCCGAGCGATCCCGCGCAAACCCTGGTCTTGCCTAACGAACGATGAAACCGCGCATCGGTGTCCTGACCAGTGGCGGCGATTGTCCCGGACTCAACGCGGTGCTGCGCGGCGTCGTCCTCGCCGCGGAGAAACTCGGCTGGAAAGTGATCGGCTTTAAGGACGGCTTCGAAGGCCTGCTCCCGCCGGGGGAATGGACGGTGCTCGACCGCGCCGGCACGGACGGGATCATGTCGTTAGGCGGCACGATCATCGGCACGACGAATCGCGGCCATTTCATCGCCAAGGTCGGGGTGGGGAACCGCGCGGTGGTCGCGGCGGACGTGATCGAAAAAGCGCGCCAGGTCCTCAGCGATCTTGAGGTAAAATCGCTCATCATCATCGGCGGCGACGGCTCCATGACGACCGCGGTGCAGCTCCAGGAAGCCGGCATTAACTGCATCGGCGTCCCGAAGACGATCGACAACGATCTCGAAGCGACGGCGATGACTTTCGGGTTCGATTCCGCGGTCGCGGCCGTGGCCGATGCGCTTGATCGCCTGCACACGACGGCCACGAGTCACAAGCGCGTGATGGTACTCGAAGTGATGGGGCGGCATGCCGGCTGGATTGCCCTGCACGGCGGCATCGCCGGTGGAGCGGACGCGATTTTGATCCCGGAGATCCCGTTCGATTACCAAATCCTTACGGACTTTATCATGAAACGCGAAGCGGCCGGCGACCGGAGCTCGATGGTCGTGGTCGCGGAAGGGGCGACGCCGAAGGACGGTCAACAGGTGCTGCACCAGACCGATTCGGGCGAATATCGTTTTGGCGGGATCGGTGATGTCGTTGCGCACGAGCTCGCGGCGAGGACGGGAAAAGAAACGCGCTGCTGCGTGCTTGGGCATCTGCAACGCGGCGGCGCGCCGACTACGCTCGATCGTATTCTCGGCACCCGCTTCGGCGTGAAAGCCGTGCAGATCGCGAATGAAGGGCACTTCGGCTCGATGGTGAGCTATCAGAACTATCAGGTGCAACACGTCCCGATCGCCGACGCGGTAAACCGGCTGCGCCTCGTGCAACCGTCGAGCCAGATGGTGCAGACGGCGCGCGAGGTCGATATTTCCTTCGGGGAATAGCTTCACGGCACCTGCGGCCCCGAGACGAGCTGCGTCCTCTACCTGTCATCCCGAGCCGCGCAGACGGCGAGGGATCTCACAAGCGTCCAAGTGACGTGGTTAGGCCAGCCCGCGTCAAATAACGCTTGGGAGGTCCCTCTCCGCGCTTCGCCGGTTCGGGATGACAGATGGAGGACGCGGACTCTTCTCGGAGGCGCCGCCGTTCCGTCAGAGATTTGCGACGTGCTCGACGGTCAGCTCATCGAGTTGCCTAACGACGAGGTCCGCCGCGTTCAGTTCCTCCGCGGCATGCGTCGTGGTCACCGCCACGACTTTCATTCCCGCCGCGTGCGCGGCCTCGATCCCGACGTGCGCGTCTTCGAAAACGACGCAGCGTGACGGCGGCATGCCGAGACGGTCGGCCGCTTTCTCGAAAACTTCCGGGTGCGGTTTCCCGTGGGTCACGTCTTCCGCGGAGATGATCGCGCTGAAGGCGTCGTCGAGCCCGAGCCGGGCGAGGACCGCGTCAATATTCAGCCGTTGCGTGGAAGAAGCGACGGCGCAGGGCACGCCGCCTTCTGCGAGCCGTGCGAGCCACTCCACCACGCCGGGCAACGGTGCGATCTCCGCGGCCGCCACGATCTCGCGGTAGAGCGCTTCTTTCCGGTTCGTTAGGCGTGCGATTTCCGTGGGGTCGCGCGACCAGCCGTGGATCTCTTCAATGATCCGAGCGCTTTTCATCCCGAAGCCGCGCTTGAAACTGCCTTCCGCAATCGACCTGCCCAGCTCCGCCGCGAGCCGGTGCCAGCTCTGCTCGTGCAGTTGCGCCGAGTCGATGATGACTCCGTCCCAATCAAAGATCGCGCCGAAGGGCGGCGCGGAATTGCTGATTGCTGATTTCTCCATGCTGATTACTGGCTCCCGGTCGAAACTGCCTGCCGCCACTTTCAATCAGCCATCAGCAATCCGAAATCAGCATCAGATCACGGCAGCCGCTGCAACGCCGGCAGTCCGTAATTCTGTCGGAGCGCATCCGCATCCGCGGCCGCCTGCGCCGCATCGATCTCGAGCTGTTTCGGATCGTCCTGCGTCTCGATCACATGGAAGCCATTCATCGGATTCTTCACCGCCTCGGCGAGGTCGCCTAACGACTTCACTTCCTTGCCGTTCACTTTCTTGACGATGAGGTAGCTAAAATCGTCGTAGCCGATCGTGCTGTTCGCCGGAAGCACCTGGCTGAGGATCACCACCCGGCGATTTCCTTCCGGGAAAAGCTCCGCCTGGAAACGGTTGAGATAAACGAAATCCTGCGGGGCGGTTTTTTCCCAGTCGCTGCCCCATTCCTTTAGATATTGCCGGGTTAGCTCCTGGAAAATGAGGCCGCCGAGAACGTAATACGACGGCGGTTCGTCGTGGCTATAGGGCGGGATGACAAAGTCCTCCGCGGCGCGATGCTCGAGCTTCAGATTCAGGGTCAGCGGTTTGCCGGCGCGCTCGATTTGGAAGGCGAGGGAGTCGCCGACATACGCCTTCGCGCCAAGCAGATTGTTCATCCCGATCTTGCCATAGAGCTCGTCGACGTAGTTGCCGTTCTCGTCGATTTTATGATCTCCGACCGCGGTGATGATGTCGCCTTCCTGCAAACCCGCCTTTGCCGCGGGCAAACCGGGCTGCACCGAGGTCACGTAAACGCCGCCGACGTTCTCCGTCTCCCCGGCATAGGCGCGCAATTGCGGATCGCGCGTCGGGAAAAAGCTGATGCCTAACGACGGGAAGCCCTGGTATTTCGCGTTCTCGGCATCCTTCAGGAAATGCGCGATGATCGGCGCGGGAATCGCATCCATGACCTGCGTGCGCGGCTCGAAGCGGAGAAGGAGCGCGGCGAGCTTGTTCCCTTTCACGAGCGGGACGGTGTAGCTGTTGTCGCGGTACTGCATCGGAATGCTTAGGCGATAAGTGAGGAAATCGCCGACCTCGGCGGGGTATCCGGTCACGCCGATGGTGGTGACGAGGCCTTCGGTCACGACCAGCGTTCCGCTCGATTCCAGCTGCCACGCCGCCAGGCGATCGCCGACCACGGTGTCGAGCGCGAGCTGAAGCGGCTCGAGGCCGTCTAAGAACTTCTTATCCGTCGGCTCGAGCAGCGCGAGGTTCGCTTCGTAATCGACTACGACCACGTTCGCCGCGGTTTTCTCGCCAGATTCCGCGCGTTCCAGCTCGACGTAGTTCTGGTTCGAAACCAAATCCGCGGTGACGAGCACGTGGCCGTGGGGCAGGACGGCGCCGAGCGCGCGTTTCGTGAACGGCGCTTTTTTTTGCCACGGTCTGAAGTAATCGAACGGCTGGCCCGTGACATTTACCCTAACGAGTGACACTTCCTTGGCGTGGACCGCACCCTGCGACATGGCCGGAAGTTTGCCGGAGGGGACCGGCGCTTTCTTGGCCTGGAGCGGGGTGAGACCAGCTAAGAGCGCAACAAGCATCACAATAACGCCAACTGGCCAGTTGTAGCCGGGGGCGGTGACCCCGGCCGCAATTTTCAACTCACGTCGATACCCGCCGGGGTCAGCGCCCCCAGCTACAACTGCGTTCGTTGAATTCATGGCGTTTGCGTGGTGACTGCGCGCTTGGCCGGCGCCTGTTCGTCGAGGTTTTGTTCCGAGAAAACGCTATAGCGCGTCTTGATGCGCTCGCGCGCGGCTTCGACGTCCTTCGCGTTAAGGACGAGGGGCGGACCGTCGCCGACCATCTTCACCACGTAGCGTTCGGCCGGTTGCTCGAAAGCCTGGGCGAGCTCCCGCAGCGTCCCGATCTTCTGACCGTTCACTTCATTCACAATCCCGGAGCGGTACGGCATGAGGTAGCTATTGATCGGGTCGGGCAACACCGTGGTCAGGATGATGACCTCAGGATGTTGCAGGTAGATTTGTTCCGAGACGAAGAAGTCGAAGAAATGTCGCACGCGCAGATCGCTGATGCGATAAGCCTCGAGCAAATCGAGCGACATCGGCTGAAAAAGCAGTCCGCCGAAGAGCACGTAGCGCGGCCGCATGTCGTAGGTGTGACCTTGCACGAAAAAGGGCCAGACGGAACCGAGCGTGATCTCGACCTGCATCGGTCGCTGGTTGCGGAGGAGGTCGAGCTTCACCTTGTCGCCTTTGAATTTTCGCTCGACCACTTCCGGCATCTGCACGCGCTCGCCTTCGTACTCAACGAAGGCATCGCTCGCGATCGGATGCCCGTCGATCGCCAGAAGGACGTCGCCGGTCTGGAGGACTTTGCCGCACGGGCCGGCCTCGATCACGGTGCCGACGAGCACACCGCGGTCGTCATCTTTCAAGCCGAGATAATGCCGCTGCGCCGGGTTCTGGAGTTTCGAATAAGTGATCCCGAGATCGACGTAGCGATCGTAGTGACCGTCCTCGATGTCCTTAAGGAAGCGTTTGATCACCGGCGTCGGAATCATGTAGGCCACACCTTGCGCGATGTCGCCGCTGTAACCCTGAAAGGCGACGCCGACGACCTTGCCAGTCTGCAGCACCGGGCCGCCGCTGTTTCCGGGATTAATCTGCGCGCTGATCTGGATCGCGAGATGCGAGTCGATCGCGGAGTGGGTGAAAGTGTTGAAGTCGATCCGCGAAACAATGCCGGTCGTGACCGACATCCGCTCGCCGCCGATCGGGTAGCCGTAGGCGGAAACGGTCGACTCCAGCGCAGGAATGCCGCCAAACTCGAGCGGCTTCATCCCTTTCCAGAAACTGCTGTCCGCGACCTGGAGGAGCGCAAGATCGCAGTCGTGCGCCACGAATAACACCGTCGCCGAGTACTTATTCGGATCGCCCTCGCGCTCGACCGTAAGGTAGCGGCTGTTTGAGACAACGTGCGCGTTCGTGAGAATCCGCTGGCCGGCGATCACGAAACCCGCGCCCACGCCCCGCCCGATCTGCCCGGAATTCCACGGCGCGCGATAATCCGGTTCCACCTCCGTGGAAGTGATGCGGACGAGACTGCTTTGGATTTGGCCATTTGGCTGCGCCTGCGCCCCGGCGACGA
>JBBSUP010000111.1:0-10205 GCA_038234295.1 Chthoniobacterales bacterium | reverse complement strand
GGGTGTGAAGATGAGGCATGAGCGCATTTTAGCACGGGCGGCGGGCGCGGGAAAAGGCGGCTAGTTTCGCCTTGCGCGCGCGGGGCCACTGGACATTATTGCTGTCCGCCGAAACCGGCGGGCTGCGGGTGTAGCTCAGTGGTAGAGCACCTCCTTGCCAAGGAGGACGTCGCGAGTTCGAGTCTCGTCACCCGCTCCAGCCTCCGCTTGGAGCGCAGCGGAAAGCGGTGGCTGGAGCGCCACGCCGGAGCGAAGCGTAGGCGGGCTGGTGGCGCGTTCTCTCAGCGCTCCAAGACTTTAGCCTTCGCCAAGGCTACGGCTTAACGAGACGGCTTGCCAAGCCAGCCTCTCTGCGCTGACATCGTGTCGGAAACTCGGTCATTCCGAGCGCAGCGCAGCGCAGTCGAGGAATCCCGTGGAGCAGGCTTAAAGGTTTCGCCACGGGATCCCTCGACTCCGCCCCGCAGCCGCGGGGCTCCGCTCGGGATGACGCGATTTTGGACGTCCCTAGGCCCGCCTCGGACTTTCTCGGCAAAAAGTTGAATCTAAAAACCGCCCCGGGCGCATCCCATAGCAAAAGAACCATTATGAACATCCGCATTCTCTCCTTCTTCTGCGCCGCTCTCCTCAGCCTGACTGCTTACGGGCAGGCTCCTACTCCGCCTGCTGCTTCCACGATTCCGCCGGATGCCGCGGCTACCGCAACGCCTTCGTTCACGCCTGTTTTCACCCCGGCGGCGCCGGCCCTTCCCGCAGCTACGGCTACGGCGGCGGCGACCGCTTATCCGGCCGCGCCTGCCGCCAGCACCCCGGCGCCCGTAGCCTCCCCTTCCCCGCGCAATCCGGACGATGAGATCGATCAGATCATCGAACGCCAGATCAAACGCCACCTCAATTTCAACAGCAACGACCAGCACTCCGAGGACCTGGCGTGGATGGCTTTGCCGATCGTGTTTGTCGTTTTCTTTGCGATCTTCGGCATGCCCGTGTTAATCGTTGCGGTCATCCTTTATTTCAGTTTTTCGAAGAACCGCGCGATGCACAAAACCGTGCGTATGATGGTGGAGAAAGGTCAGCCTGTGCCCGAAGCATTGCTGAATCCGCCGCCGGTGGTGCGACAGCGTTCCGACCTGCGCCGGGGCATCAAGTGGATCCTCTTCGGGCTTGCGCTCATGATCTTCTTCGGCGCCTGCAGCGACTGGGATGGGGGCGCCTGGAGCCTTGGGATCATCCCGTTCATGATCGGCCTCGGCTACGTCATCTTCTGGCGGCTCGATTTGCGCGATCATCCGGCTCCGACTCCGATCGCGCCGCCGCAGCCGCCGCCAACTGTGCCGCCGCCCTCTTCCCCCACGGTGTAAGATTGGCCCGTGCCACTGACCGATGCCGACCTCGTCGCACGCGTTCTCGTCGATGACGACCACCACGCCTTCGCGGAACTGGTGCGTAATCATCAGTCGGCCATCCGCGGATTGCTCCGCCAGCTTACGCGGAGCGATCTCGCGCTGGCCGACGATCTCGCGCAGGAGACGTTCCTGCGCGCTTACAAACACCTGCGCAGTTTCCGGGGCGAAGCGAAGTTTTCGACCTGGCTTTACCGGATCGCTTACAACTGCTTTCGCGAGGAAGCGCGGAAACGGAAAGAGCTGGTTGGCGTGGATGAAGCTCTCCTCGAAGCCGAGCCCGATCCGCACACGGTCGATCCCGCGTTGAAACAAGATCTCATGCAAGCGCTCCAACTCCTGCCGCTCCACGAGCGCTCCGCGATTTTGCTCTGCTGCCAGAACGGCCTCTCGCATGATGAAGCGGCGCGCGTCCTCGAGATCCCGCTCGGGACGGTGAAGACGAACGTCTTGCGCGGACGCGAGAAGTTGAGGAAGCTATTAGTCGGCTGGGGGCCGGCCTAACGATGGACGAATCACTGCAGGAAGATTGGCTGGAGACGCGCTTGCGCGACGAGGCGTCGTATATCGACGATGCCGGCTTCACCGCGCTCGTCGTGCAGCAGCTTCCGGGTCGGCGCGCGACTCAGAATTCCTTCCGCGGCTTTTTCCTGCTCGCGATCACGGTGCTCGCGTGTGTGGTCACTTATTTCGTGTCGGACGGCGGACATTTTCTCGTCTCGGCGATCCAGACGGCGGCGGCGATGCCGCTCTGGATGGTGTCGACGATCGCGCTTTTCTGCGGAGTGGTCGCGACGGGCGCGGCCGGCTATGCCGCTTTCGTGCGCGGCCGGGAAGAGATCTTAGGCTAACAGCGCGGCGCTGTAGACGCTTCGCTCTGCGAAGCGCGAGTGCGAGGTCATTTTCTCCCTTTCACCTGGGATCGGGGCTCGAGCCACGCTTCGCAGAGCGAAGCGTCTACAGGGCTTGTTAAACGCAACGCTGCGCGGTCTCGACATCGCGCGCAATCTGCGCGCGAAGCGCCGCGAGGTTCTCGAACTTTTGCTCGGGCCGGAGGTAACGGAGGAAGCGAACTTCGATGTCGCTGCCATAAATGTCGCGATCGAAATCAAAGAGGTGCAGCTCGAGCACGCGCTTCGGCATGCCGCTATCGACGGTCGGCCGAACGCCGAGATTGATCACGCCGCGAAGGCTTTTCCCCTCGAGCAGCGCCTCCGCGGCGTAAACGCCGTTCGGCGGGAATTGCTCGCTGTGCGCGCTCAGGTTGGCGGTCGGGAAACCGATGCTGCGGCCGAGCTGTTGGCCGGTCTCGACCGTGCCGAGGATGGTGTATTCGCGGCCGAGCATCTTCGTCGCAGTCGCGAAATCACCGGCCTCGATTGCACGCCGGATTGCGGTGCTGCTGACGATGGTGCCGTCGGCGGTGATTGGCTCCACGCCGACAACGCGGAAATCAAGTTCGGCGCCAAGCTTTTGCAGAAGCGCCAGATTCCCGGCGCGGTCTTTGCCGAAGGACCATTCCTGGCCGACGCAGATTTCCCGCAACGGCTGCGCCGCGGAGGCGAGTTGCCTAACGAACTCCTCCGGCGGCGTCGCGGCGAACTCCCGGTCGAACCGGAGCACGAGCAGATGTGAGACGCCGAGCGCGCGGATGAGCGCGATCTTGTGCTGCGTCGCCGTGAGCAGACGCTTGTTCTCCTGCGGGCGGAGGATTTTCGCCGGGTGCGGATCGAAGGTGACGACCACCGCAGTGCCGCCGGCAGCCTGGGCGTCGCGCGCGGCCGTCCCGATCACAGCCTGGTGGCCAAGATGCGCGCCATCGAAAACCCCGATCGCGAGAAAGAGCGGGCCGGGAATTTGCTCTAGCTCCGGGATGGAGTTCAGGATAAGCATGCCGTCGGCAGTCAGACCACTTTGCACCTACACTTTAACTTACACTCCTTAAAGAACGCCAAGGGAGGGAAGAGGGTAAGTGTAAGTTAACGTGTAAGCGCAAAGTGGAGAGCGCTCAGGCGCCGCGCATCCGGGAGACTTCCGGAAGGGTCAGGATTTTCTCGAGAATATCGACTGGCGGCGCGGTCTTGATTTCCTCCACCGTGACCGCGCGCGTGAGATCAAAACGCCCCGAACGCGTCCGCCGCAGTTCCTGCAAATGCGCGCCGCAACCGAGTTCCGCGCCGATGTCGTGCGCGTAGGTGCGGACGTAAAATCCTTTGCTGCACTTCACGGTGAAATCGATCGACGGCGACGCGATGCGGTCGATGCGGTAACTGTAAACGTGCACGAGGCGCGGTTCGCGCACCACGGTTTTGCCTTGGCGCGCGAGTTTGTAGAGCGGCACGCCGCCCTGTTTGATCGCGGAAACCATCGGCGGCATCTGGTAGAAATCGCCGCGGAACTTCTCGAAAGCCGCAGTCACGTTCTCCCCGGTCAGCTCCGGCACTGGTTTTTCTTCCACGATTTGTCCGGCGCGATCCTGCGTGTCGGTGGTCGCGCCTAACGACAAGGTGCCGACGTATTCCTTGTCCTCGCTCATGATGAGGTCCTGGATTTTAGTGCCTCGCCCGAGGGTGAGAATGAGGAGACCGGTCGCGATCGGATCGAGGGTACCGCAATGGCCGACTTTCTTGATCTGGAGCTGGCGCCGGACGAGCGCGACCACGTCGTGCGAAGTCATGCCCGGAGCTTTATCGACGAGAAGGACGCCGTCGGGCGTGGCGGTTAAAGACATGGCAAGTGGTTGGCGCAAAAAGAGGAAGAGGCGAAAATCACCGTCATCCTGAGCGAAGCGCAGCGGAGTCGAAGGATCCCGCCGGGTTTCTGGGAAGCTCCGATAGCGGGCTTCACAAAAACTCCACGGCATCCCTCGGCTCCGCTGCGCTTCGCTCGGGATGACGGCATTAGAGAGCTTTCACTGTCTCGACCGACGCCGCGATGACCCGGCTCACCGCATCGTCGAGACCGCCGCTCAGGCGGGCGCCGGCGGCGAGTGTGTGGCCGCCGCCTTTGAACGATTTGCAGATCTCGCAGACATCGGCGCGATCGTCTTTCGAGCGCATGCTCACGCGCACCTTGCCATCTTCGAGTTCCTCGAAAAAGATCGCGATGATCACGCCCTCGATCGCGCGGAGATGATCGATCAGGCCTTCGTTGTCCTCGGGTATAACGCCGAGCTCGTGCGCGGTCGCGAGCGGGAGGCTGAAGCTCGCAACTTTCCCGTCGGCGTCGAAACGCATGCGATCGAGGAGCACGCGGAGCAGCTCGATGCGGCGGCGCGGGTAGCTCTCGTAGAGCTGCTGGCTGAGCCGGCCGACGCTGATGCCGCAGCGCAAAATAGCGGCGGCAATTTCGAAAGTGCGGTCGGTCGTATTCGGATATTGGAAGGAACCCGTGTCGGTGGAGATCGCGGCGAAGAGATTTTCGGCGATCCCTTCATCGAGCGGTAGCTCCTGGCCCTGGAGAAGCTCGAACAAAATCTGGCCGGTCGCGGGCGCGATGGAATCGATGTGCACGAGATCGCCGTAACGCGGGTTGCTCGGGTGGTGATCGATGTTGATCCAGAGCTTTGCCTGGCCGACAGCGGCGAGGACGTTGTCGCCGAGACGCTGGCGGGTGGCGGTGTCGAGCGCGAGGACGACGTCAAAATCTTCGGGTTCGTTAGGCGGCAGCGTCACGAGCTCGCCGCCGGGAAGAAAGGTGAACTTCTCGAGCAACCCTTCTTCGTTCCAGACTTTCACTTTTTTCCCAAGCTGCTGGAGCGCGAGCCCCATCGCGATCTGGCTCCCGAGGGCGTCGCCATCGGGGCGCACGTGGCTGAGCACGACGAAGGTTTCATGTTCGCGTAAAGCCGCGGCGATCTCGGAAAAAGTGGCGTTGGTCGTGTTGGCGGCGGGCGAGACTTCGGCGGTGGTGGTGTTCATTCGTTAGGCTGATTGACGGAAGGCGGCGGTTCGATTTGCTGCATGATCTCAAGCACGCGCGAGCCGCGCTCGATCGAATCGTCGAGGTGAAAAACGAGGTGCGGCGTGTATTTCAGCACGACCTGCTTGGAAAGAGCGCCCTGGAGTTGGACACGATTGGCTTCCAGTTTTGGGAGCACTTCTTTGCGGCCCTTCGAGCCAAGGACGCTGATGAAAACATGCGCATTTTTCAGGTCCGGAGTGACGTCGACCTGGTTCACGGTCACGAGCAAATCTGGAAATGACATTTCGCGGACGAGCAGCGCGCTGAGCTCGCGCTTGAGGAGTTCGTTCACGCGGAGCAATCGATGTTTCATGGCAATAATTGTAGCCGGCGGCGCTGACGCCGGCCGGGGTCAACGCCCCCGGCTACAGTTTCTGCGCGACTTGTTCGAGCTGGTAGCACTCGATGATGTCGCCGACCTGGTATTCGTTGAAGTCGCCCAGCTTGATGCCGCACTCGAGACCGACGCGGACTTCTTTCACATCGTCCTGGAAACGGCGGAGCGTCGAAAGGCCACCATCGTAAACCGGCTGACGACGGCGAAGCACGCGCGCCCGCGCGGTCCGGCCAATGCGGCCATCGGTGACGAGACAACCTGCGACGATGCCGCGGCTGAGCTGGAAAACCTGCTTCACTTCGGCGTGGCCGATCACGGTTTCGCGATGTTCCGGATCGAGCATCTCGGCCATTGCGTCTCTCATCTGATCGAGGAGCTCGTAGATGATGCTGTAAAGTTTCACCTGCACGCCTTCGCGTTTCGCGGCGTTAACGGCGTTGCTTTCGACCTTGATGTTGAAGCCGACGACGACGGCGTTCGACGCGCTCGCGAGCAAAATATCGGACTCGGAAATCGGGCCGACGCCGGCGTGAATCATGTCGAGATCGATCTTCTTGCTCTCGATCTGGTTGAGCGACGCGATGAGCGCTTCGAGGGAGCCTTGCGCGTCGCACTTCAGGACAAGGCGGAGAACTTTCTTTCCGTCGGCGGCTTGGAGCAGGCTCTCGAGCGTCGCGCGTTGCGGCGTGCTCAATTTCTCCGTGCGCTTCTGCACGAGCCGTTCTTCGCTCAGCGTCTTGGCGGATTTCTCCGATTCCATGACGAGAAATTCGTCGCCCGCATTCGGCAAACCGGAGAAACCTAAAACCTTTACCGGCGTCGAGGGACCGGCGGACTTGATCGGTTTGCCGCGATCGTCGACAAGCGATTTCACCTTGCCGCCGTAATGGCCGCAGATGAATGGCTCGCCCACTTTGAGCGTCCCCATTTGCACAATCACAGTCGCGGTCGGACCGCGGCCCGGCTCAACCTGCGCTTCGATCACGGTGCCGCGCGGCGTGGCCGTCGGCGAAGATTTCAGCTCCATGATTTCCGCCTGCGCGACCATGTTTTCGAGCAACTCCGGAAGGCCGGTGCCCTTCGTCGCGGAGACCGGCACGACGATGGTTTCGCCGCCCCAATCTTCCGGCGTGAGGCCGTGCTCCTGAAGCTGCTGTTTGAGGCGATCGAGGTTCGCGCCCGGCAAATCCATCTTGTTCGCCGCCACCATGATCGTGACATGCGGCGCGGCTTTCGCGTGGTTAATGGCCTCGATCGTTTGCGGCATCAGACCGTCATCGGCGGCGACGACGAGCACGACGATGTCCGTGACATCAGCGCCGCGCGCGCGCATCGCGGTGAAGGCAGCGTGGCCCGGCGTGTCGAGAAAAGTAATGCGCGTGCCTTCGTAATCGACGGTGTAGGCGCCGATGTGCTGCGTGATGCCACCGGCCTCGCCGGCCGCCACGCGCGTCTTGCGGATCGCATCCATCAACGACGTTTTGCCGTGATCGACATGGCCCATGAAAGTGATAATCGGCCCGCGGAGCTTCAGCTCGTCCTCGGTCTCGATGACCGGTGGCGGCGGCGCGACCACGACCTCGACGACTTTATGGACACCGCCATCCTTTTTGCGGCGCTCCATTTCGAAAGCAAAACCGTGCTTGTCGCAGATCTTCGTCGCGACCTCGGGCTCCACAGTCAGGTTCGGGTTCGCGAAGATGTTGAAGTCATCCATCAGCTCCTTGATGAGCTGGAAATTTTTCACCCCGAGCTGCGTCGCGAGATCCTTCACGATGATCGGCGGCTTGATGTGAATGATCGGGCGACCGTCCTCGGCCACTTCCGTTTCGCCATTTGCGCCATCGGTGGCTTCCAACTCGGAGGGAGCGTCTGCGACCGGCGCCGGCGCGACCGGTTCGGGCGCGGGCTGCGGTTCACGAATTTTTGAAATCGGAGGAAGCACGGAACGCTTCATCTCGGCTTCCGAAAGAACGCGCTTCGGTTTCGGAGTCTGGGGATCGATCAGGGAAACGGCTTCGGACACCGGCTTGGCGGCCGGAGTCGGAGGAGCGGCCGCAGGCGCGGGCTTTGGTGCCGCGGCCGGTTTGCGACCGGTGATCGGCGCAAAAGCGGAACGGGTCGCCGGTTTCGCAGCGACTTCAGGCTTCGCGGCGGGCGCCGGCTTCGTTTCCGCCACGGCGACGGGCGCGGGCGGAGCCGCTGGCGTCATCGGTTTCTCTTGTTCGGCAATCATTTCTTGGGTCGTCGAGACAGCTACCGGCACCTGATCTTCCGCGTTGCTCTTGGCGCTCTTGGTGGACTTCGCTGTTTTCGCGGGCTTAGCGGCAGCCGCACGAGCCCGCGTCGAGGACGACTTGCTCGCCGAGGCCGCACTTTTCGTTGCGATCTTGCGGGCCACCGGCGCTTTGCGCGCCGTCGATTTTGTCGTCGTCGTTTTTGTGGGCATTGAAAATTTTTCCGCTCATGGCCATGAGCAATTTAGCGCGTAGCCATTTTTAAGTTGCCTGGGCACCGGCATGCACCGCCTCGTAAATCTCGCGCGCTTTCTCTTCGTCCACGCTCAAGATATCGACGAGGTCCTGCATCTCGGCATCCTGCAAACCTTCCAAATTCGTAAAGCCGGTCTTCACCAGCGTCATCGCCTGCTCCTCGGTGATCGGGAGCGCGCCGGCGAGCGATTGCGCCGCGTGCGCCACCTTCTGCTCGACCGCGGTCGTGCTCGGAGCTTCTTTCTCGATGTTAATTTCCCAACCGGTCAGCCGGCTCGTTAGGCGCGCGTTCTGGCCTTTCTTGCCGATCGCGAGCGAGAGCTGGTCTTCATCGACTGAAATCGTGGCGCTCTTTTTCTCCAGATCGAAGACGAGGTTTTTCACCTTCGCGGGTTTTAGTGCCTCAAGCACGAACTCCTTTGGATCGGAGCTCCAGCGAATGATGTCGACCTTCTCGTTGTTCAGCTCTCGGACGATGTTCTTCACCCGCGAACCGCGCATGCCGACGCAGGCGCCGACCGGATCGACTTTCGGATTGTCGCTAAAGACCGCGATCTTCGTGCGGTAGCCGGCTTCGCGGGCGATGCCGCGGATTTCCACGGTGCCGTCCGCGATCTCGCTCACTTCGAGCTCGAAAAGACGCCTGACGAAATTCGGATGACTGCGCGAGATGATGATCTCGGGACCGCGGATGCCGTTCTCAACTGCGACGACGTAAGCGCGGAGCCGATCGCCGACGTTGTAGTCTTCCACCACGACGCGTTCGCGTTGCGGCATGATCGCTTCAAATTTTCCGAGATCGAGAATAACGTCGGAGCGATCGAACCGCCTGACCGTGCCGCTGACGATCTCACCCGCGCGATCCTTGAACTCCTCGTAGATCATCTCCTTCTCGACCTGGCGGATACGCTGCATCATCGCCTGCTTCGCGGTCTGCGCGGCGATCCGGCCGAAATTCTTCGGCGTCACTTCCACTTCGATTTCTTCGCCGACCGCGGCTTCGGCTTTGATCCGGCGCGCTTTGTCGAGGGAGATTTCGTCGGCGGGATTGGTCACTTTTTCGACCACGAGCAAATTCGCGAGCGCACGGATTTCGCCGGTCTTCGAGTTGATATCGATGTGGAGATCGCGCGAGGCGCTGACGCTCTTCTTCGAGGCCGAGAGGAGGGCGTTCGAGACCGCCTCGATGAGGATTTCGCGTTTAATCCCGCGCTCCCGCTCCAAGTAGTCGAGCATGGCAATGAATTCGGCGTTCATGGAAAATCGGCGTCCGCCGACAAAAAAGAGTGGGACACCGGCTCCCACTCCAATCCAGCAACGGACTAGGCGCGCACGATACTTTTGGCGAGGCGCGTCGTCAAGTTGCGGCGGGGGCGATGATTAACCGCGGGAGGACGCAGAGGCGCAGAGCTTTGAGCGTGTCCTGCACTTTTGCGTTGCGGGCGAGAGGGTCGCGGCCCCCCGCTTGGGGAGCGCACGCGCCTCGCGTGCTGGCGCTGGCGCTCCCAGCCAGCGCGAACTTTCTCTTTCGCGGGAGGGACATCTGGGCCGGCCTCGTGCAGAACAAGTTCGTTTCGGCGAGGCGCCGCCGTAACGCAGCCCAAATGGGCGAGGCCGGGCTTTCAAACCAGCACGCGAGGCGCGTGCGCTCCCCAGAGCCGACTCTTGGCCTCTTTGCACCAGCGAGACTCGCGTCACGTTAACCAGCAAAGTGCATGACACGCTCTTGAGGAAATCATTCTTTCTCTGCGCCTCCGCGCTCAAAATTCCTGAGAAGAATTTTACTGCAAAGACAAAGGGTCTTGCCCAGATTAGACGTTGTGACGGCGTCTATGATACTGGGCTGCAATGAGAAACAGATATATTTATGATGCAAGGATTTCAGAGCGCAAATTCAAGGAGTTGTTCAAGATGTTTTGCACCGATGTCTCGGCCCTGACTGCGAGCAAGTTGACGGTGGTCAATCGCAAAACCAGTCAGCGGATTTATGAGTTGTTGAGGATGAGAGTC
>JBBSUP010000110.1:0-10335 GCA_038234295.1 Chthoniobacterales bacterium | reverse complement strand
GCACAGCGCGAAAGATCTGCCGAGCGAACGGCACGATGAACTCGAAGTCGTGGCCACTTTGCCGCGGGCGAACACCGAAGATGTGCTGGTGATAAAAACGGAGACGCTGCCGCCAGGCGCGACGGTCGCGACCGGAAGCGTTCGACGGCAACATCAGTTGCGCCTCTGGCGGCCCGATCTCGAAATCGTCGACCTCCGGGGGAATGTGCCGACGCGTCTGCGGAAGTTGCAGGAAAACGAGGCGTGGAGCGGGATTGTGCTCGCGCGCGCCGGGTTGGAGCGGCTCGGCTGGCAAATTGTAGGGCGGGCGCTTTCGCCTGCCCAGGTTCATGAATCGGGGCAGGCGAAGCGCCCGCCCTACAATTGCGAAATTCTTTCGCCTCACGACTTCGTGCCGGCGGGCGGGCAGGGGATTATCGCGCTGCAAATCCGGCGCGAGGACGCGCGCGCGCGGCGCATATTTGAGGCCGTTAACGATCGCGACACGCTGCTGGCCTTGCGCGCGGAGCGCGAGTTTCTGCGGCTGCTCGATGGCGACTGCGACTCGCCGGTCGGTGTGCAGGCGACGGTGAATGGCCCGACCTTGGACATGCGCTCACAGGTCTTTGCACCGGAATTGCGCGCCGCGAACACGACCGGCGCGAGCGCCGAACCGGAAGCGGTCGCGCAATCTTTGATGCACCTAATTTATGGCTGAGAAAAAAAAGCAGGGACGTTGTTATCTCGTCGGCGCGGGGCCGGGGGATCTCGGTTTGGTGACGCTGCGGGCGCGGCAATTAATCGAGCGCGCCGAGGTGCTGGTCTACGACTACCTCTGCAACGCCGAGATGCTCGCCTGGGCGCCGGAGAGCGCGGAGCTCATTTACGCTGGAAAAAAAGCCGGCGCGCACACGCTGAAGCAGGACGAGATCAACGCGCTCCTCGTCGAGAAAACGCGCGCCGGTTTTGAAGTCGTTAGGCTAAAAGGCGGCGATCCGTTTCTCTTCGGCCGCGGCGGCGAAGAGGCGCTCGCCCTCGCGCAGGCGAAGCTTGCGTTTGAGGTCGTCCCCGGAGTCACCTCCGCGATCGCGGCGCCGGCTTACGCGGGCATTCCGGTGACGCAGCGCGGCGTCACTTCGCACGTCACCTTCTTCACCGGTCACGAGGATCCGGAGAAAACCGAGAGCGCGATCGATTTCGGGGCGCTCGCGAAACTCGGCGGCACGCAGGTCATGCTCATGGGCGTGGAACGGATCGGGTCAATCGCGCAGGAGATGCGCGACCACGGCGTGCGCGCGGATCTTCCGGTCGCGCTCGTGCGCTGGGGCACCACCGGGCGCCAGGGCGTGCTCAAGGGCACGCTCGAAAACATCGCGCAGCGCGTGCGCGAGGAGAACTTTGAAGCACCTGCCGTCGCCGTCTTTGGCGAGGTCGTCTCGTTAGGCAAAGAACTGGACTGGGCGGCGGCACGTCCGCTCGCGGGCAAGCGCATCGTCGTCACGCGCACGCGCAAACAGGCCGGCGCGTTGAGCACGAAGCTGCGCGATCTCGGCGCGGACGTGATCGAGCTGCCGACGATTCGGATCGCGCCGCCGAGCGACCTGCGCGCGTTCGCGGAGTTGGTGCAGGATGCGCACGGCTACGACTGGATCGTTTTCACGAGTCCGAACGGCGTGACGGCGTTTTTCGAGATGTTTTACAAGCTCTACGACGACGCGCGCGACCTCGGCGCGGCGCGAATCGCCGCGATCGGCTCCGCCACGGCCGCGCGGGTGCGGGAGTTTCACCTGAAGGTCAATCTCCAGCCCGAAGAGTTCGTCGCCGAGGGCGTGGTGAAGGCTTTCAAGAAGGAAGGCGACGTGGAAAATCTCCGGATTTTAATCGCGCGCGCTGAAGAGGCCCGGGATGTGCTACCGAAGGAACTCACAGCCTTGGGAGCCATTGTCGACGTGGCGTTTGCCTATCGGACGGTCGCGGAAACCGCTGACCGGACGGAAGCAGGCGCGCGCTTGGCGACCGAAGGCGCGGATATGATCACCTTCACAAGTTCCTCAACCGTCGAAAACTTTCTCGCCCTCGGTCTGGACTGGCCCGCGGGTTTGCAGGTGGCGAGCATCGGCCCGATCACGTCGAAGACAGCGCGCGAGCGCGGCCTGACGGTCGCAGTGGAAGCGCGGCAATACGACGTGCCCGGTCTGGTCGAAGCGATTCGGCGGTTTTATGGGCGGTCGTAAAGCATGAGCTCTGGGACGGAAATGGAAGCGGATTTCGCCGCGGTGATGCAGGAGCTGAGCGTCCAGGCCGCCGGCACGGAGGACACGCGGGTCGCGTCCGGCATTTCGGTTTTGATCAGCGGCATGCACTCGCTCGGGCAGCGGCTGGAAGCGCTCGAGGAGACGGTCATGCGCAAGTTTGAAGCGGCGCAATTCCAGAGGATCGAACAGCAGCTCACGGCGATTCGCGACACGGAATCGGTCAACCACAAGCTCTTCGATTCGCTCCACGCCGAGCTCAACAGTTACCGCGATAATTTTGTCCGCGACTCGCTTCAGAAACCGGTGATTCGCGATCTGCTCCTGCTTTTTGACGATCTCTCAAGAGTCGTCGCCGAGGCCGAGGTGCCGCCGCAATTGCGGCAGAATCTCGAGAACGTTCTCCATTTCGTGATCGAGATTTTTCATCGGCTCGAGGTCACGGAAATGGAGCAGCACGACACGGTTGATCGGGCGTTGCACAAAGTCGTGAGCATGGAGACGACGGATGTGCCCGAGGAAAACGGGCGTATCGTCACGCGTCTGCGGCGCGGTTTTCTCTGGCAGGGAAAAATCCTGCGGCCGGAGGAAGTGATCGCGAAACGTTTCGCGGCGGCGAGCGTTGCGGCACCTGCCGGCGGCGAGGCGTAAGCGCGCTGCCCTTAAATTTTCCGCGGCCTCCGCGAAGAAGGCGCGTTTTTCTCCTGAATTCGATTGTGTCCGCAGCGGGCATGAAAACTGCATTCAGTTAGGCGTCCCTAAAGAAATTCACTCAGCAAAAATCTCTCAAAACACCATGAGCAATCGCAAAGCAGTCGGGATCGACCTGGGTACGACCTTCTCGGCCGTCGCCCATATCGACGCCTACGGAAAACCGCAGATCATTCCCAACACCGAGAGTGAGCGGATCACGCCGTCGGTCATCTTCTTCGATGGCAGCAACGCGATCGTCGGCACGGTGGCGAAGAACAACACCGTCGCCGAGCCGGAGAAAATCGTCGATTTCGTGAAACGCGAGATGGGCAAATCGAAGGAGCAATTCAATCGCAACTTCGAGGCGAAAAATTTTTCCGCCGAAGAACTTTCCGCGCTCATCCTGAAGAAGCTGAAAGCCGACGCTGAGAAATATCTCAAGGTTCCGGTGACC
Organism: Chthoniobacterales bacterium; assembly: GCA_038234295.1. Taxonomy (GTDB): domain Bacteria; phylum Verrucomicrobiota; class Verrucomicrobiia; order Chthoniobacterales; family UBA10450; genus Palsa-1392. Next base: position 6,957 of record JBBSUP010000110.1, on the reverse strand, counting down.
GACGCAGTCATCACGGTGCCGGCTTATTTCAATGACTCGGAACGGACCGCGACGATCACGGCGGGGCGGCTCGCGGGATTGAATGTGCTCCAGATTATCAACGAGCCGACCGCCGCGGCGCTCGCCTACGGCCTCGATAAACTCGACGAGGACCAGACCGTTTTCGTGTTCGATCTCGGCGGCGGCACCTTTGACGTCACGCTCATGGAGATCAAGTCGCGCAACCTCGAGATGGTCGCGACGAACGGCGACCACCGGCTCGGCGGCAAGGATTGGGACGACGTGATCGTGAACTGGGTCGCGGAGGAATTCGATCGCCAGCACGGCGAGAATCCGCTCCTCGATCTGCAGAGTTACCAGGATCTGCAAAGCCGCGCGCTCGCCGCGAAAATCCAACTCTCCAGCCGGACGCGAACGACCCTCGTGCACAATCACAATGGCAAGAGTATCAAGCTCGAGCTGACCCGGGAAGATTTTGAGAAGATGACGCGGCATCTCGTCGAGAAGTGCAAGGCGATCTGCGAGATCGTCATGAGCGAGGCGAAGATGGGATGGAAGGACGTGGACAAGATCCTGCTCGTCGGCGGCATGACGCGGATGCCGATGGTGCGGACCATGATCAGCGATTTCTCGAATGTGCCGCTGGCGGAGGATGTGAACCCGGATGAGGCCGTCGCGGTCGGCGCGGCGATCCAGGCGGTGCTTTCGCTCCTGCAGGAAGAGGAAACCTCCGGCGAGCACTCCCTCCCGGCAGAGACGCGCCAGCAATTTTCTTCTCGCGAAGGCGGCCTCATCCAGGTGCGCAACATCACTTCCCACACGCTCGGCGTGGTCCTCTGGGATGAAACGCAGCTCGAGGAATACGTCTTCCCGATGATTCGCAAAATGACCGCGATGCCGGCGACGGCGAAGAATTCCTTCGGCACCGCGACCGCGAACATGCAGCGCGCGATCGTCCGCATCGTCGAGGGCGAAAGTTCGCTCCCGGGCGAGTGCACGCCGCTCGGGATCTGCGACGTAGAGTTGCCGCCGTTCCTGCCGAAGGGCTCGCCGGTGGAGCTGACCTACGAATACAACGCAAACCAGGTCCTCGAGGTGGCGGTGCAGGCGTGCGGCAATTGCGCGACGGTCTCGATTGAGCGCAAAACTGGCCTGACCGAAGGCGAGCTCGATCGCGCGACCAAGGCTCTGGGGCAGCTGACGGTCGCGTAAATGCCGAGCCCGGTGCTGAATTTTCCCATCCCGCTGCCGGATGATCCGCGCAAATGGGATGGCTGGAACCGTTATAACTCGCCCGATCTTTACGAACGCCTCTGCCTCGATGCGCGGACGAATCCGAGCAACGAACTGATCGAGGAGCGCTTCCGCGAGCTGCTGCTTTGGTGGCAGAAAAAGCTGCCGCTAAAGAACCAGCCGAGCAATCCGCTGGCGCAACTCCTCCGGTCCGGCCTCGACGAATCGTCGCGTTTTCTCACGGAGGCGCGCGTCGAGTTATTGAATCCGGAGCGGCGCCGGGAAGTCGACGAGCAGCTCGCGGAGCAGGCCGAAAATCACGCCGTGGCTGAGTTCCAGAAGTACCTGGCGTTTGCCCTGAACGATAAAACGCTCCTCCCGCATGAGGAGGAGTCGCTCATGCAATTCGGCCGCGAACAAGGGCTCAAGGACGAGCGGATGAAGGAGCTGATCGAGGACGAGCTCGTCTTCGCCGGCGCGGTCCGGAAAGTCCCGCCGACGGCGGCGGAGGCTGCCGCCGCGACGAAAGCAGCGGCCCGCAAGCTCGACCCGAAAGAAGATTTCCTGCGCATGCTCCGGCTCAGCGGCCTCGGGAGCGAGGACCTGACCGACGACCAGCGCGACGCCTTCATCAACGTCGCGGAAAACCTCGGGCTCGAACCTGGGGACGCGGAAGATTTGGTCGATGATTACCTCGAGGAAGTGGACAGCACGAGCCTGCCGGAGCCCGTTGCAAAGCCGGTCCCGAAGCCCGTCGTGGTCGCCGCGCCGAAGATCATAGCTGCCTCACCGGTCGTGGAGGTCGCGCCCGTGGTCGCGATCAACGTGCAGGCGGAACGACTGCGTTTTCCAGCCTTCAAAAGCACCATCGGAGCCGAGATGCTGCTCGTTCCCTCGGGTAGTTTCCGCATGGGCAGTAACCGGCCCGACGCCCAGCCTAACGAACAGCCGGTCACCCCCGTGACGTTGACCCGCTTCTACCTTTCCCGGCACCCGATCACGAACGCGCAATACGAGATGTTCGATCCGAGCCACGCCCGCAAACGCGCGCCCGGCGCCGGTCCCACGCACCCGGCGGTTTACGTCAGCAGCACGGAAGCGATAAAATTTTGCCAATGGCTCAGCTCGCGCGAGCGCCGCCCCTATCGGCTCCCGAGCGAAGCCGAGTGGGAATATGCGGCGCGCGGGAGCGATGGTCGATTGTATCCGTGGGGCAACCAGGAAAACCGCGGCGACCTCGCGAATTTTGCCGATCGCAACACCGTCTTCGCCTGGAGCGATCGCGAGATCGACGACGGTTTCCCGGAGAGCTCACCGGTGGGCGCGTTCCCGGTCGGCGCGAGTCCGTTCGGGATGGAAGACATGGCCGGGAACGTCTGGGAATGGTGCGGCGATTTCCTCGAAGCGTATCGCGGCACGCCAAAAACAAATCCCCGGGGCGCGAAGAATGGACCGAAACGCGTCTATCGCGGCGGCAGCTGGAAATCGCGCTTCCAGAGCCTGCGCACCACCACTCGCGGCGCGAACGCTCCTACCTACTCCTGCAACGACCTCGGCTTCCGCATCGTCGGCGACTGCGAGTAGAATAGTGAAATTATCGCGTCGTGGCGCGTCCCCACTCTTGGGCGCGGGCCGGTGGTCTGTAGACGTTTCCCTCTGGGAAACGCGAGGGCACGGCAGAATTTGGCGAGAAGATAGGGGCGCTCCCCCCGCGCCTCGCGGAGCGAGGCGTCTACAACTGCCCCATTCCCGACCGCGAGTCGGGTGGCAGGACGCGCCGTGCGCGCCGGGGGAAAAAGAAAAACCGCAGAGAGCCCGGAGTGCACGCTGGGAAAGAACTCCCTCGGCAACCTCCGCGCTCTCTGCGGTTTAACGTCCGCCTGACTCGGGCGTTAGTTGGCGTTGAACCGGAACTTGGCGCGGCCGCGTTTCGCATTGGCCTTGGCCTTGCGCCGGGTCTTCTGCGAAGGGGTCTCGAAGGCGCGCAACCGGCGCACTTCTTCCAGAATGCCCTCCGCGTCCAGTTTGTTCTTTAGCCGCTTCAAGGCCCGGTCGACCGGCTCCCCTTTACGTACGATCACTTCTGGCATGGCGATTATTTCTCCTCGAATCCTTTGAAATTAAAAAGTTTCCCGTTGAATGGGGAGCGAGCCTAAGGCCCGGGGCGTGGAGCGTCAACCGCCGGTTTCAGGCGATTTTCGGGGCGGTTTTAAGCTCCGGATCTGCGCTTTAACGACCGAGCCCGCTCTGGACGAGAGCGGCGCCGCCGTCCTTGGTCACGACAAGTTCGTCGAGGGTGCTCTTTCGCCCAAGTCATTCATGGCCGTAATCGTGAAGTAGGTCTGCTCGTGCGTGAGAAACACCGGAACGCTCAGCTGATCCCCAGCTGCACGCGCCCGGCGGAAAGGCTGAGATTGCGGCCGTCTTCATTCACAATCGCCGAATGTTCTCCCATGTAGATGTTGTAACCGGTGACTTCGCCCAGAGCCGGCACCTCCCACGAGAGCGTGAAGTGAGAAACGTGTCCGAGTAGGACGCGCTGCCGAGCAGAAAAAAAAAGCGACCGCGAACTTCAACCAGCCCGCGAATTACCTTGCCGTGGTCGGCGTTGTCACCGTGCTCTTCTGCGTCACTTCCCGGCGCAGGCTGCTCGCGCTCCCGCCCCGGGCGCGGGTCCACCAGAGGACGATCGGCGAGGCGATGAAGATCGAGGAATAGGTGCCGACCGCAACGCCGATAATGATGGCGAGCGAGAAGTCATGCAACACCGCGCCGCCGAGGAAGAAGAGACACAGAATGGGAATCAGCGTCACCGAGCTGGTGAGAATGGTGCGGCTCAACGTCTGGTTGATGCTCGCGTTCATGATCTGCTCGATCGAGCCGCGCGCGCCGCTCGCCAGACCTTCGCGGATTCGGTCGTAGACGACGATGGTGTCGTTGATCGAATAACCGGCGATCGTGAGGATCGCGCCGACCAGCGGCAACGTCAGCTCCCGCCCAAGGAGCGAGAAAACGCCCACGGTGATGAGCACGTCGTGGAGCAAGGCAACGATGGCGCCGATCGCGAACGAGAGCTCGAACCGGAAGGTGACGTAGATGAGAATGCCGAAAATGCCGAGCCCGAGCGCCCACAGAGAATTCCGGGCCAGCTCACCACCGACGAGGGAGCCGACGCGCTCTTTGCTTTCCACTTTAAACTGGCCGTTCGGAATCGCGCTATAGATCGCGCTCTCCGCTTTCTCGCTGGTGTTCAGTGGGAGGCGAAGGGTGATGAAGTTGCGATTGCTCTGAAGCGATTGCTGGATGGGCTCGTTATCGAGATGGAGCGGCTTCAACGCCGAGCGTACCTGGCCGACTTGGACGTTGTTCGACGCGCTCAGGGAAAGCAAATCGCCGCCCTTGAAATCGACCCCGAAATTCCGGTCGCCGCGGACGATGAACGAAGTCGCGCCCGCGATGATCAAGGCGATCGAGCACATGACCGCGAGGAAGCCTTTACCGAGGAAGTTAATATGCTGCGACGAAATAAGGTGCAGCATCGAGACCTTCTTCACCCGGCCGGTATCGACAAACCAGCTGAACAAATTCCGCCCCACGATCAGCGCCGTGAAGAGCGAAGCGAGAATGCCGAGCGTGAGTGAAATTGCGAAGCCCTTTACCGGTCCGCTGGCTTTCCAGAAGAGAATCGCCGCTGTGATCAGCGTGCTCACGTTCGCATCGAGGATCGACGAGAACGCCTTTTCGTAGGCGGTCTGCACTGCGAGCTTGAGTGACTTCCCGGCCGCGAGTTCCTCGCGCAAGCGTTCGTAAATCAGCACACTCGCGTCGACCGCGAGACCGATCGTGAGGATGATGCCCGCGATGCCTGGGAGCGTGAGGACGAAGTTGAACATCGTCAGCGCGCCCATGAGCAGGATGATGTTGACGACGAGCGCGAGGTTCGCGATCAGGCCCGCAAATTTGTAGTAAATCACCACGAGCACGAGCGTGATCGCGAGGCCGAGGAGACCGGCGAGGATGCTGCTGCGGATCGAGTCCTGCCCGAGCGTCGGCGAGACGCTGCGCTGCTCTTCCATGCTCACGGGCGTCTGGAGCGGATTCTCGAGGACGCTGGCGAGGCCGCGCGCTTCTTTTTCGCCGAAATTGCCGGTGATAATGGCGTCGCCGCCATAGATTGCGGTGCGAATGCTCGGCGCGGACTGGATCACGTTGTCGAGGACGATGGCAAAGCGATGGCCGACGTTCGCTTCGGTGATTTGCCCGAAAATCTTCGCGCCGGCGCTATCGAACTTCAGCTGCACGGTCCAGCCGTCCGGGCCGTAGTAAGCGTTCGACTCGGTCACGCGATCGCCGCCGAGATCAGCTTTCTTCTTCACGAGGAGCCGCTCCTGCGTCGCCTTCTTGTCCTCCGCCCGCGGTTCGATGGTATAGGTCTCGATTCGATACTCCGGCGGGATCACTTCCGTGCCGGCATCGATCGCGCGGAGACGCTCGCCGTTATCCGGATAAACGAGGCGGAACTCGAGTTTGGCTACGCGCGAGAGTTGCTGGCGCGCCTCGGCGATTTTCTCCGGGTCGAGCCCGGGGATCTGCACGAGGATACGGTCATTCCCGACTGGGCTGATGACCGGTTCGCCGCCGCCGAAATAATCGACGCGCTTCCGGATGACGTCGACCGCCTGGTCGAGATTATTTTTCGTAATCGCGCGCTCGCCGGGGATCAGACGGATGAGGAAAGAAGTGCCGCCTTTGATGTCGAGGCCGAGCTGAACTTTCTTACTCGGCGGATAGATTGTGAGAATGCTGAACGCGACCAGCAACGCCATCAGGAGCGTCGCGATGAGACGTTTGCGCGGGCCGAAATCGGTCGCGAAATACCAGCCGAAAAGAACGAGCAGGATCAGCCCGAGGAAGAAAGTGAATGCAGGAGTCATATCAGTTGTTGGTCATCCCGAGCGAAGCGCAGCGGAGTCGAGGGATCCCGTCGAGTTTCGTTAAAGCTTGATCGTAGAAAAACCGCGAGAGCTTCACAGAAACTCCGCGGGATCCCTCGGCTGCGTTCCGTGCGCTGCGCTCTCTCCACTCCGCTCGGGATGACATCAGGCTTGGGCGGGCTTGAGGACGGTGGCGACGGCGGATTTTTCCATCTCGATTTTCACGTTATCGGCCACTTTTACGATCACGGTGGTTTCTTTCACATTCGTGATGCGGCCGTGAATCCCCGCCGACGTGACGACGTCGTCGCCGGTCTTAAGCGCGGATACCAGCTTGGCGGCCTCCTTTTGTCGCCGCATCTGCGGACGAATCATGACGTAGTAGCCGATCACGAAGATGAAAACGATCGGCAGAAGTGAGATGAGGCTGGAACCACCGGCAGCGGGCGCGGCGGGTGCGGCTTGGGCAAGAATGAGCAATAGCATTGGGTAAATCCGTGGGCCGCGGCAAGGGGTGGCCGAAGCGGGATTTCACTGAGCACGACTGGCGCGGAAAAGCAAGGCGCGGCGCGTGTTTCGAGCGTCGATCGTGCGAGCGAACGGGATGAAGCGGGCGCTTCTTTGGAGTTGTCATCCCGAGCCGACGGAGCGCGGCGAGGGACCACCCAAGCGTCCGCTCGACGTCCTCTTGCCAGGGGAGCAGCGAGCAACGCTTGCGATATCCCGCGCCGCGCTCCGCCGGCTCGGGATGACAATGCTGTGTGCGCGGCGCGGTCCATTCCCCCGAAAT
>JBBSUP010000109.1:0-10630 GCA_038234295.1 Chthoniobacterales bacterium | reverse complement strand
CGATCCGTGCGCGAGAAGTCGAGGCAGTAGTCATACTTCGTGCGCCCGAGCGCGAGCCAGGTCCGGCAGTCGGACAACCGCCCACGCGCGACAAAAATGAGATCGACCCCCGGGATCGCCGGGACCAATCCGCGCGAGCCCTGCGCGACCACGAGCGAGATCTTTGCGTCCGGAAAAGCGTGCCGGACCGCGGCGATCGCCGGGACGGTCAGGGTCAGGTCGCCGATCCGCTTGAGCTGAATGAGGAGAACGTTCAACCGGCTGGAGGAACCATCTGCATCGCCACCGCGTATGCCTTAAGCAAACGCGCGCGAAAATGGTCCCAGGTAAAGTTTTCCACCACCCGCTCCCGCGCGGCGATGCTCATCCGGGCGACGATTTCCGGATGATCGTAGAGGTGTTGGATCGCCGCCGCAAGGGCGTCGACATCGGCCGGGGGGACGATGATTCCCTGCACGCCGTCCTCGACCACATCACCGGCTTCGCGGGTTGTGATTTGGGGGAGTCCGCAGGCCGCGGCTTCGTAGGTGACCTTGGCGCTGCCTTCGCATTGCGAGGGAAAAATGTGAATCGTCGCCTGCCGCAGGTACTGCTCCGGTTCCTTCGCGAACCCGAGCGCCTTCACATTCGGGCGCGCATACTTTTCGAGAAACGGCTTCATCTCGTCGTGGATCGAGCCGACCAACCAGAGCTCCGCGTCTTTCAAATCGAGCCGCACCCAGGCCTCGAGCAGATGGTGGACGCCCTTGCGCTCGATCAGCGCCCCGGAAAAAACGGCGCGAAAAAGTGGCGGCCGCTCGCCCGGCGTGAAGCGCTCGATGTCGACCCCGCGCGGGAGATAAAACAACTTCTCCTCCGGGAAACCCTGGACGCGAAACGTGTCTGCGGCGCGCTCCGAGAGGACAAGAATGAGCGTGGCCAGATCGTATTCTTCGATGAACCGACCGCGCTGCAGGAGGAGGTCTTCCTTCCAGCGCTTCGTCAGCGGCAGGTCGGGCCGGTTTTGCGCTTTTTCGAGCTGCTGCGGGCGCTTGATCTTCCCGCGATCGCGATGCCACGTCGGGATTTCGAGCACGGACGGGATCCCCAATTTATGCGCGGCCCGGAGCGAGAGCAGGCAATCGCCGGACCACGAATGAAAAAGATCGTAGCGACCGCTTGCGAGGTGCCGCGAGGTGATCCAATCGAGGTATTTCTTTTTTGCGCCGTAGTAGTAAGGACTCTCGAGAAATGACAACAGCCTCACCGGATGCCAGCGCAGCGACTCGATCTGCGCCGCCGGGATTTCCGTCTGCCGGTTGTCGTAAGCGATTGCTTTCCCGAGAAAACCGCCCTGGCTTGAAGCGCGCAGCGTTTCAAAGGCATCCGTATCCAGACCCGAACCACCGATGCGCGCGAAAATCGAGTACAACAACTGCTTCGGCAGAGTGCGCCTGGCAGCTTTTCTCGACGCGTGCGGGGGCGGGGCATTAAGTGTTTCACCCACCATGACCCTCCCAATATTCTTGGTAAAATCGGCAAGTAAAGATCAAAGCCCCCGCTGGCCATGGCGGTAAACGGCTCGCGCCTGACGATCGGGCTGGTGCGCCGCGGGCATTCGCGGACCGGCGGCGCGGAAGCGTATTTGAAGCGGCTCGCTCGCGGCCTCGCCCGGGTCGGGCACGAGACGCGGCTTTTTACCGACGCGAGTTGGCCCGCCACGGAGTGGCCGTATGGGCCGATCACGCGGCTGCGGGGCGAGACGGCCCGGCGTTTCGCCGACGAGTTGGAAAAGGCGAAGCCAGGCGAGCATTGCGACCAGCTGCTCAGTCTCGAGCGCGTCTGGAACTGCGACGTCTACCGCGCCGGCGACGGCATTCACCGCGTCTGGCTGGAACGGCGCGCCGCCGCGTCCTCGCTCGCGCGGCGATTCGTTCGCGCCTTCGGCCGGAGTCATCGCGACACGATTGAGCTCGAGCAGGCGCTCTTCCACGGCGGCGCCGGCTGGGTCATCACCAACTCCCAGCTCGTGAAGGCGGAAGCGGAGAAAATTTACGATTATCCCGAGGCGCAAATCACCGTCGTGCCGAATGGCGTGCCCCTCGCGGAGTTCCGCGGCGGCGCGGGATTGCGTGAGGCGCGCCGGCAACAGCTCGGACTTGCTCCGGATGAAATCGCTGTGCTTTTCGTCGGCTCCGGCTGGGAGCGCAAAGGCCTGCGTTACGCGCGCGAAGCCGTGGAGTCGTTAGGCGGAAAGTTCCGCCTCATCGTCGCGGGACGCGGCTGGCGCCGGCCGCGGAACGGGAAGTTTGTGCGCATGCTCGGCGCCGTCCGCGAGCTTCCCGCGCTCTATGCCGCGGCGGATATTTTCCTGCTCCCGACGCTTTACGATCCCTTCTCCAACGCCTGCCTCGAAGCGCTCGCCGCTGGTTTGCCCGTGATCACAACGCGCGCGAACGGCTTCAGCGAGATCATCGAGAACGGCGTTCACGGCAGCATCCTGGCGAATGCCGCGGAGATCGAGCCGATCGCGGCGGCGCTCCTCTTTTGGTCAAACGCCGAGCGTCGCGAACGGGCGCGGGCGGCGATCCTGGAGCGGGCGAGCCATTACGACATCGCCGTGAATGTCGAGCGGACCCTGGCGGTGTTGCGTCAGGCCGCGAGCGCCGAGGCGGTGTCGGGAAAAATCCGGAACACCTGATCGAGCCGCGCGATCTCGAAGATCGGGCGCACCCCATCCTGCAGTCCGGCGAGCGCAAATTTGCCACCGTAGCTCCCGACGTTCTGCATCGCCTCGATGAGCACGGCAAGGCCGGAACTGTCGATGTAGGTCACCTGCGAGAGATCGACCACGAGTTTCTTTGGTTTTTCCTTGATCATGGCGGCGAGCCGAGCGCCGATTTGCGGGGAAACGTGGAGGTCGATTTCGCCTTCCAGCGGAACGACGTTAGGCGGATTTTCCGTCATGGGTGAAAGAACGATGTCACTTGCGCGCGCGTCGTCAATCGCCGCGTCACCACCCGAGCTCCGCCATCCGCGCCTGAGCCTCGGAGAAATCCTCCACGATGAAATCCGGCGCGTGCTCCGCGAGCTGCGCCCGCGAAAACTCCCCCGTCGCCACCGCGATCGTGCGCGCCCCGATCGCCTTGCCGCAGGCGATGTCGTGCGGCGTGTCGCCGATCACGTCGACCTCGCCCGGAGAAAAGCGGATCCCGTGCTCTTCAAAAGCGCGTTCGACCGCGACCGGTCCGAGCTCATTGCGCAGGTGATGATCGTCCGCGAACGCGCCGAATTTAAAGATATGCCAGACCCCGTAATGCTCGAGCTTCAGCTTCGCGCCGCGCTCCATGTTGCCGGTGAGGAGGGCCATCACGTTGCGCCGTTCCTCCCGGAGGCGCTGGAGCAGTTCTGAGATGCCGGGCAGGAGCGTGCCTTCGCGGCGCGGGAGCTCCGTCGCGAGCAATTTCAGGTAACGCTCGAGGAATGCCGCGATGTTCTTCTCCGAAAGCTCCACCTCCCGTTTCTGCAAAATCTGCTGAATGATGCCGGTGTCGGTTTGGCCGGCGATCTCGATGCCCCGGAGGTCGTCTGAGATTCCAAATTCCTGATCGAACGCATCGCGCAGCGCCTGCACGCCGGCGCCGCCGCTATCGATTAGCGTGTGGTCGATGTCGAAGAGGAGCAGGCGCTTGGCGGCCGGAGTTTTCAGGCGGAAGCTTTCCGATTGAAAAGCGGCGGGGGCAAATCGGAAGTTTCGTATCGCGGCCGGCTCGCGCCTTCGCCGACCGGCTATCTGCACGTCGGGCACGCGCTCACTTTTTGGCGGGCGCAGGAGCGTTGCCGAGAGCGAAACGGCGAGCTCTTTTTGCGGATAGAGGATCTCGATCAGGCGCGGTCGCGTCTGGAATTTGAAGCAGCTATTTTCGAGGACCTGACGTGGTTCGGCCTGCGCTGGGATGGCGAACCGATGCGGCAAAGCGAGCGCGGCGCGCTCTATCTCGACGCGTGGCGAAAACTCCGCGACGCGGGACTGATCTACCCGTGCAGTTGTTCGCGCCGCGATCTTTTCAGCGCCGTGGCCGCGCCGCACGCAGAGGACGAAGAGCCGATTTATCCTGGAACCTGCCGCCCGCCTAACCAACCCGCGTTGAGGCGCGACGCTCTGTCGTCGCGCTTTTCTGCCGCGGATGCTGCCAGTCCAGAACCTCGCGACGACAGAGCGTCGCGCTCCACGCCGGCGGGCGCGAACTGGCGTTTCCGCGTGCCGGTTGGAGAAAAGCTCGAATTCGTCGATGGCTGCGCGGGACCGCAACGGGCGGTCGCAGGCGTGGATTTCGGCGACTTTGTCGTTTGGCGGAAAGACGTCGTGCCCGCGTATCAGCTCGCGGTCGTGGTCGACGACGCGACGATGGGCATCACCGAAATCGTGCGCGGGGCCGATCTGTTGCTCTCGACGTTTCGGCAACTGCTGCTCTACCGCGCGCTCGGTCTACGGGCGCCGGAGTTCTATCACGCGCCGCTTGTCTTGGACTCGTCAGGCAAGCGCCTCGCCAAGCGCGACGATGCGCGCAGTCTGCGCGCGCTCTGCGCGCAAGGATGGACGCCGCAGGAGATCAGAGCACGGGCGAACGAGTCCCTGTTGTAGACGTCGCCCTCGGGGCGACGTGGGATCGGGCTCGCCACGGTATGGCGCGCCACTCTCGCGCTTCGCAGAGCGAAGCGTCTACAGGATCACAGCGCAGTGTCATCCCGAGCGGAATGGAGCGCAGCGGAATGCAGTCGAGGGATCCCGCCGGGTTTCCTGTAAGACCTCGCGCGGAACCTTCCCAGCAGCCCCACGGGATCCTTCGACTCCGCTGCGCTTCGCTCAGGATGACGGCAAGTTGCGGGCTATGTCGGACACCAAGGCGCGGGCTCTGCCGGACAGCAAGCGCGCGCTGCCTCCACCCCCGACGCAGTTACATCGGCCCGTGCAGCCGCAGAAGATTGAGCAAACTCACCACCATCGCCAAGATCGCCACAAACCCCGCCGCATAAACCGCCAGACCAGCCGTGTCCTTCTCTTTTATCCGGTCCGGAAACGGCGATGCATTCGCGAAATCCGCCGGCTTCTCGCTTGTCTCCGCGGGACGCGCCGCGATCTCATCGGCCTCGGGGAGAGCTTGCGCTTCGCCGGTTTTCTCCGACTCGTAGCGTGCCTCGACATTCCCGAAACGCACCCGGTCGCCGACCTTCAGGATCACTTCCGTGACCGTCTCGCCGTTCACCCGCGTGCCGTTGGTCGAGTGGAGATCGACGAGCTGGTAACGCTCGCCTACAAGCAGCAAGTGCGCATGCCGGCTCGAGACCGACGGGTCGTCGATCTGGATCAAATTATCCGGCGCGCGCCCGATCGTGACCTTCTCGTCGGTCAGCTCGTGAGTTGCCTTGTCCTCTCCCAGCGCGATCGAAATTTTCGGCATAAATCTCTCCTGCAATATCACTTCTTCTTAAAGACCTCCACCGCATTCCAGGCTTCGTCCGGCGGCGTTTCCTCGTATTCGAGGACGCGCTCCAGATACATCCGGGCGAGGTGATCGGTCGGGTAAAATTCGAGGAACTGCGAGAACTTGATCTTTGCTTCGCGGAACTCCCGAGTCCGAAAATGATGGAACGCCTCTTCGTAAATCTCGAGGCGCCGGAGCAGCTCGGGATCGATCGTGGTGTCGGCGCGCGCGCCGATCAACGCCGAGATTTCCACCGGCTCGTTTTTTCCTTTCACCTGCACGCGGGCGACGCTCCGGACGTGGAACTCATCGCGGATTAATTGCGTCGCGGTCGGCCCAACCAAAATATCGGTCGCGTAGGTTCTGGTCAGGCCCTCGAGGCGCGAGGCGAGGTTTACCGCGTCGCCGATCACGGTCGGGTCGGCTTTCTCCTGCGAGCCGATGTTGCCGCCGAGGACGTCGCCCTGGTTGATCCCCATGCCGATCGCGAACGGTGCGACCCCGCGCGCGAACCAGCTGTCGTTCAAAACTTTCAGCTCCCGCCGCATCGCGAGCGCGGCGCGGGCGGCCATTTTCGTGTCGGCTTCCATACCCTGGCTGCGGACGTTGCCCCACACCGCCATCACCGCGTCGCCGATAAACTTGTCGAGCGTGCCGCCGTTCTCGAAGACGGCGGCGGTCATGCGGCTGAGGTATTCGTTGAGCTGCGCGACGAGCGCTTCCGGGTCGGCGTTCTCGGTCAGGCTGGTGAAACCGACGATGTCGGAGAACAAAATCGTCGCGGGGATGCGGACGCCTTTGAGCGAGCTGTAGAAACCGCCCGGGTTATCGAGGATTTCCTTCACCAGATTTTTCGAGACGTAACGCTCGAGCGTCCGCCGGGTGCGGACCTTCTCGAGCCGCTCCATCATGTATTCGTAGCCTAACGACGCCAGCCCGCTGAGGAGGAAAGTCGCCAGCACCGGCACGGTGATGAGGAGCAGCCCAGTCCGATCATAGCTGATCCGCGCCGCCGCGAGCCAGGCGAGAGCGATCCCGACCAGGAGCGAAAGCACCAGGCCCGGTCGCCGCACGAACGCGAGCAGCGCCCACGCGAGCAGCCCCGCTGCGGCCACGAGCGCGAAGTCGACGTTCAACGACGTCATGCGCAGAAACTCGTGCCCCAGCGCTGCGGCCATCGCTTCGAGGTGCAATTTCGGGCCGGGACGGCCGGGGCCCATCGGCGTATCCACCACGTCGTGCAAGACCTGGGCCGAGGCGCCGACGATGACCACTTTGTCCTTAAAAAACGCGCCGTCCTTGTAATTGGCGTGCCAGAATTTCGGATCGAAAACCTCGTAGAGCGGTCGCGCCGAATAGGCGTCGTCGTCACTGAAACGAATCAGGCGTGCCCGGTTATCGCGTGGGATATCGGCCTCGCGTCCGATCTGTTTCAGGCCGCGCGCCGAGAGCGAAGAAAAAACCTCCTCGCCAGGAAAGGGTGGAAGCCCGGCGAGCTGCCTCTCGGTCATGGTGAAAGGAATGGCGTGCGTCTGCTGGTCGAGCGGATCGGGAAAGAAATTCACGTAGCCGACGCGCGGGTCCTGCATCTGCGGCGGCGGGATGAGGACAGGATTAGGTACGACTGCCAGCATCCCTTGTGCGGCATCAAAATTCGCCCCGAGCACGACCTTCCCGCGGTAGCGGTCGAGCGCGACGTGGAAGGCCGGGTCGCCGTCGTTTAAAGGATTGAAGATGAGATCGAACATGACCACCCGCGCGCCGGAGGCGAAGAGCCGGTCGAGGAGCAGTGCCCAGACTTCGCGCGACCAGGGAAACGGCCGCTCGGTCATGAGTTTGAGGGCGCGATTGTTCGTCAGCTCCTCCGGCGCAAAGGGCGGCAGCTCCATCGTCGTCTGGTCGATCCCGAGAAAAACGAAGTCGTCCCGAGTCGCGGTCTTGCGGCCTTCCGTCTGGAGGAAGCTCTCGAAGCGTTTCTCGCCCGACCAGACGGCGGAGAAAAACGGCACGCCCGGCGTGAAGTGCAGGAGAAAGACAAGTCCGGTAAAAAATCCACAGATCGCCGCGAGGACGAGCAGGCGATGACGGCTGAACCAATGCACGACCGCAGTGTAAGAAACCTTCCGCCACCGGCCAATCCGAATTTAAATTGCGGCGATGGTTGACGAATTTACCTGCCCCGGTTGTGGCGCAACCCTCGATCAGGTGCGGATGGAGCACGGCGTCTTCTGGCTCTGCCGCGCCTGCGGCGGTCGCGCGCTGAACGTCGAGCTTCTGCGCCGGACCTTTACCCGCGAATCGGTTAATCCGTTCTGGCTGCGCGCCATCAATGGCGAGGGAAAACCGGGCCGTCCGTGCCCCTGCTGTCGCAACGCCATGACCGAAGTCGCGCTCGCCGAGACGCCGGAGGCACCTGCCGTCGATGTCTGCCGACTTTGCCATTTCGTCTGGTTCGACGCGACCGAACTCGCGGGCATGCAACCGCGCGACCGCACCGCGGAAGGAGAGGGAAAAAAGGTCGCGGCCGCCCGCCGAATTGTCACCGGCGCCGCTCGGCTCGAAGGTCCGCCACCGCCGGAATGGTGGCAGTGGCTGGCCCGTTTCCTCGTGACCGACACGCGCTAGAAAAACGGTTGCCCTTCCCGCGACTCCCGCTATTTTCCCAGCCCGACGTTTCCAAAGCGTCCCGTGCACTGCCCACCTGATCCGTTTACCGGATCAACTCAGCGAATGAGGTCGGGCAGCGCTAAACGAAATAACAATTCGCTGAAAGGAGATCCGCCGGAGTTTTCCGGGGGAAAAACAACATGCCAAGAGCCACCAACGCGCCCGCCAGCCGGGAGCGCCGCAAACGCGTCCTCGATTCCGCCAAAGGTTATCGGGGTCGCCGATCGAAACTCTTTCGCTACGCGAAAGACGCGACCATGAAAGGCAAGTATTGGGCCTATCGCGATCGCAAAACCCGCAAGCGCAATTTCCGCATGCTCTGGATTCAGCGGCTCAACGCTGCGGTCCGAGCGGAAGGTCTCACCTACAGCCGTTTCGCCGAGGGCTTGAAAGCCGCCGGCATCGGCCTCGACCGCAAAATTCTTTCCGATCTCGCGATCACCGATGCGCCGGCGTTCCAGAACATCATCGGCCAGGTGAAAAACGCGCTCGAGAAGAAGACGGACGAGACGAAGAAGACACACGCGGCCGCGTAACCAGCGCCGATGGCAGCGCGACTGTAGACGCCTCCCTCTGGGAGGCGCGACGGACAGCGTCATGTATCCTTTGAGAGCCACTGCTTGCTCCCGCGCTACGCAGAGCGAAGCGTCTACCGCCTGATGCATCCGCTGGAAGAACTGCGCGACGCCGCGCTCGCCGAAATCGCCGCGGCGCCTGATGAACACGCGCTCGACGCCGCGCGCGTCCGTTTTCTCGGACGCAGCGGGAGCATCTCCGCGTGGAGCGAGCAGATGAAGACACTCTCGAAAGAAGAGCGCCCCGTTGTCGGCAAACTTCTTAACCAGGCGCGCACCGCGGTCACCGCCGCGCTTGAGGCAGCGGGTGAAAAGGTCCGCGCCGCCAGTGAAGCCGGCGCGCTCGCCGATCTCGATATTTCCCTGCCCGGCACGCCTCACGAAATCGGCGCGCTCCATCCGCTCACGCAGATGCTCGATCGCGCGATCGGGTTGTTTCGCCGGATGGGTTTCGCCCTCGCGGAAGGCCCGGATATCGAGGACGAGTGGCATTGCTTTGATGCACTAAATACCGCGCCCGACCACCCGGCGCGGAACGAAGCCGACACGTTTTACCTGCCCGACGGCCGGCTCCTGCGCACGCACACTTCGACGGTGCAGATCCGCACCATGGAAAGCACCGCGCCGCCGATTCGCGTGATCGCTCCGGGTGCGGCTTTTCGCCGCGACGAAGTGGACGCGACGCACAGCGCGCAGTTTCACCAGATCGAAGGTCTTTACGTCGATGCCGGCGTCAGCGTCGCCGACCTGAAGGGCACGCTCGAATATTTCCTGCGCGAACTTTTCGGGCACGATACGGCGGTCCGTTTTCGTCCGCACTATTTCCCTTTTACCGAACCGAGTTTCGAGATCGACGTGAAATCGAAGGCCCTAAAAAGCGGCGAGAAATGGATCGAAGTCGCCGGCTGCGGGATGGTGCATCCGGCCGTTTTTGAGGAAGTAAACCGGGCCCGCGGCGACGCCGCTTACGATCCGGAAAAGTGGACCGGGTTCGCCTTCGGCCTCGGCATGGATCGCCTCGCCATGATCCTGTTCGACATCCCGGACATCCGCCTCTTCGCGCAGAATAATCTGCGCTTCCTCCGCCAATTCACGACATGAAAGAGCGGCTCACCATACCGGTCATCCCGAGCGAAGCCCCGCGCACGCGGGGCGCAGTCGAGGGATCCCGTGGCGCAACCTTGAAGCTCCGAGGCCAGGACATCGAAATCTTCCCAGCCGCGCGACGGGATCCTTCGACTCCGCTGCGCTCCGCTCAGGATGACGGAAATAGCCGATGAAATTTTCCCTGAACTGGCTCGCCGAATTCGTCGAGCTGCCGGACAACGTCGAGCAACTCGCTGATCTCCTTACCCTCGCCGGCGTGGAGATCGAAGGGATCGAAAAACGCGGCGCGAACTTCGCGCACGTCGTTGTCGCGCAGATCAATTCCTCGACCCCACACCCGAACGCCGATCGCCTGAGCGTCTGCCAGGTCGACGACGGCAGCGGCATCGCACGGCAGATCGTTTGCGGTGCGAAAAATTACCAAGTGGGCGACAAAGTTCCGCTCGCGCTCCCCGGCGCGGAGTTGCCCGGCGATTTCAAAATCAAGGCGAGTAAACTCCGCGGCGTCGAGTCGCAGGGAATGCTTTGCAGCGCGAAGGAGCTCGGAATTTCCGACGAAAGCGCCGGGCTGCTTATTCTTTCACCCGAAGCAAAAATCGGCGCGCCGATCAGCGAAGTCTTTCCAAGCGACACGATTCTCGACGTCGAGATCACGCCCAACCGCGGCGACCTCCTGAGTCACTTTGGACTCGCCCGCGAGATCGCCGCGCTTACTGTGGGGGCGGGGGGGGGGGCGCACCCCGAACCAGGAAAAAAACAAAAAAAGCAGAGCCGCCCCCCCCCAGCACACAAAACACACCCCCCACCACAAGAGAT
>JBBSUP010000108.1:0-10843 GCA_038234295.1 Chthoniobacterales bacterium | reverse complement strand
CGGGGGCGGGGGCCCCGGCCGCGGGTAATTCGCCCAGCCTGCCGGGGGGACCGCCCCCGGCTACAACCGCGCCGAGATCGGATTCGCCGACGTTGCAGGCGAAGAGCGTCGGCTTCGATGTGAGGAGGAAAAACTCGCGCGCCGTCACCTTTTCTTCGTCCGCGAGCTCGAGCGTGATCGCCGGTTTTCCGGAGTCCAAATGCGGCAGCAGCTTCTCGATTAGGGCGGTTTCAGCCTTCGCGATTTTGTTCCCGGCGCGCACTTCTTTTTGCAGGCGATCGCGCCTTTTGCCTAACGACGCCAGGTCCGCGAGGATGAGCTCGGTGTTGACGACCTCGATGTCGCGCACCGGATCGATCGAGCCGCTGACGTGATGGATGTCGCCGCTCTCGAAGCAGCGCACGACCTGCACGATCGCGTTTACTTCGCGGATGTGGCTGAGGAACTGGTTGCCGAGGCCTTCCCCGGCGCTCGCCCCTTTCACGAGCCCCGCGATGTCGACGAACTCGATCGCGGCCGGAATGATTTTCTGCGAGTGCGAAAGCTGCGAGAGCGCTTCAAGCCGCGCGTCGGGCACCGTCACGATCCCGAGGTTCGGGTCGATCGTGCAAAAGGGATAGTTCGCCGCCTGCGCCTTGCGGGTGCGGGTGACGGCGTTAAAGAGGGTCGATTTGCCAACGTTAGGCAAACCTACAATTCCGGCGCTCAACATAGGCGCGCAGGTTACGGTGGAAGAATCGGCGCCGCAATTGGCCGCCGGAAATCAGTTCAGTCCCGCGGTCTGCCCTTGCAAATGCTCAGCCACGGTCGCGGCCAGTCGGTCCGGAAGGTACGGTTTCGCGAGAAACCCGAAGCGTTTTTCCTGCTCGAAATCTTCCCCGAGTAACTCCGCGCTGTAGCCACTGGTGAAGATGACTTTCAGGTCGGGCTTTTCCACGATGAGCGTGTGCGCGAGCTGCCGGCCGGAGAAGGACTCGGGCATGACGACATCGGTGAGGAGCAGATCGATCTCGTCGCGGTGTTCGGCCCAGATGGTGAGCGCGTCGCGTCCGCTCGCGGCCGTAAGCACGCGGTAGCCGAGAGTTTCGAGCGCCTGCCCGACGAAATCGCGCAACATTTCTTCATCTTCGACCACGAGGATGGTGATGTTGCTCGTGTCCGCGTCGGGCGTCGCCGCCGGCTTTTCCGCGTCCACGATCACGTCGGCGATTGCATCCGTGCTGAGCGGGAAATAGGCGCGAATCGAAGTGCCGCGTTGCGGCTCGCTCTCGACCTCGATCCAGCCGCCATGCTGCTTGAGCACGCCGTAGACTGTGGCCAATCCCATGCCGGTGCCTTCGCCCGGGCCTTTGGTGGTAAAAAACGGCTCGAAAATGCGAGTCACGGTCGCGGCGTCCATGCCTTTGCCGGTATCGTGTACGTCGAGGCAGATCTGTTTTCCCGGCTGCGCCTCGGGATGGGCCGCGCAGGTTTCTGCATCGAAATCGACTTCGTAGGTGGCGACCGTGAGCGTGCCTCCCTCCGGCATGGCGTCGCGGGCGTTGATCGCGAGGTTCATGATCACCTGATCGACGCTGCCGGAATCGGCGAAGATCGGAGGCAGCTCCGGCGCGAGCTGCGTCTCGAGCGCAATCTGTTCGCCGATGATGCGACGCAGCATGGCGACGGTTTGCTCGACCACTTCGTTGAGGGCGAGCGGGCGCCGATGAATCATTTGCTTGCGACTGTAGGCGAGTAATTGCCGGGTCAGCGCGGTGGC
The DNA here is from genome assembly GCA_038234295.1 of Chthoniobacterales bacterium. Lineage (GTDB taxonomy): Bacteria > Verrucomicrobiota > Verrucomicrobiia > Chthoniobacterales > UBA10450 > Palsa-1392. Next base: position 9,084 of record JBBSUP010000108.1, on the reverse strand, counting down.
ACGTTCCGCGGCCCGCTCGACGTGTTGCAGCGAGGTGTTGAGCTTTTCGTCGAGGTGCGGGTTGCGCAGCTGGAGCGAGGTGTTGCCGAGGATGACGGTGAGGATGTTGTTGAAATCGTGGGCCACCCCGGCGGCGAGCCGGCCGACCGCTTCCATCTTTTGTGCCTGGCGGAGATCGTTTTCGAGCCGGGTGCGGGAACTAATGTCCTGAACGATGAGCAGTTGATAAGGCACGTCGCCGAGTTGGAGATTCTGCGCGGTGACGAGCACGTCGCGGATCTCGCCGGCCTGGGTGCGGAGGGAAGCGGACAACTCGCGGATGGCCTGTTGTCCGCTGAGAGCGGCGGCGATTTTCCCGTCGGTCTCGGGCTCGGACCAGACCAACGTGCCGTCGGCGAGAGCGGCTTCGCGGGAGGAGCCGAGCAGCGCGACGAAGCTGGCGTTGACATCGAGGTAGCCGCTGATGTCGGAGCGCCGGATGGCCATCGGCAGCGGACTGCCGTGGAAGGCCTTGGAGAATCGTTCCTCGGAATGGCGCAAAGCCGCTTCGGCCATGGAGCGTTCGGCGACCTCGCTGGTCAGCTCGTCGTTCGCGGAGCGCAACTCTGCGGTGCGCTCATTCACCAGCTTCTCGAGGTCTTCCATCTGCCGGTGCGCGATCTGAGTCAGCTCCCATTTACGCGAGAGCGCGTGCGCCATTTGCAGGACTTCGACATTATCGAATGGCTTTTTCAACACCAGCATCTGATCAGTGTTCCCGATTGTCTTTGAGATTTCGTCCCAGGAATAATCCGAGTAAGCGGTGCAGACGACCATCTGGAGATCGGGAAATTCCTTCCAGATGCGCGCGATGGTTTCGATCCCGTCCCAGCCCGGCGGCATCCGCACATCGACGAAGGCAACCGCGTAGGGCTCCCCGCTGGCGTCGGCCGCCCGCACTTTCTCGAGCCCTTCCTCGCCTTGGAAAGCGGAGTCGATCTGGTAACTGAGCGAGCGGACGATGGTGCTCGTCTCGCCAAAAAGCGCGGCTTCATCCGCATCGAGTCCAGCGGCCAGGATGACATCCTCGGACGGGCTGAGGATTTTGCGAAAATCTTCATGGATCGAGGGGTTGTCATCGATCACGAGGATGCGGCGATTTTCTGGCACGGAATTTAACGGATTTGAGTTCATGTCTGCGGTGAGTGAGATGCGATCGGAAGCTCGAGAGTAAAGCTCGCGCCATGCCCGGGACCGGCGCTGGCGACGGAAAGGGAACCACCCATCTCGCGCGCGGCGAGCGCGCCGCTGTGCAGGCCGAAGCCGTGGCCCTCTTCCCGGGTGGTGAAGCCGTGCGCGAAGACCCGGGTCAGGTTTTCCGGGGAGATGCCGATGCCGTTATCGGCCACCACGATGTGAGCCCTTTGCTCGTTAGGCGCGAAAATGGAGACGGTAATGCGTTTGTCGGCCTGCGTGGAATCGTCCAGCGCATACTTGGCGTTGCGCAAGAGGTTGATCAGGATTTGCAAGACCTTGTGCCGATCGATCCGCACGAGCGGCACCGCGGAAGAATTCCGCTCGAGCGTCACACCGTGGCGCTCAAAGGCGGAGAGATTCATCGCGATGGCGTCATCGACCAGACCTTGCGGGGGCAGGTCTTCGAAAACTCCGCTGACCTTGGCGTAGCTCTGCTGCATCGCCACCACTTCCTTGATGTGCTCGATGTTGCGCCCGAGTTGATCGGCTTCGTCGAGCAGCTCGGCGTTTTCGGCGATGAAGAATTCGCCCAGCTTCGCCAGATAACCCGGAAGCTTTTGTCCGTTTGGGTCGTTCGTTAGGTACTCGCCGAGACTGCCATTCTGGCGAGTGAGCAGCGCCGCCGCCTGGGCGAGTTTGGGTGCTTTCGAACGGCGCAATTTCTCGATCACGAGACTGGCGGAGACGTTTACGCTGTTGAGGACGTTGCCGACGTTGTGGAGCACGCCGGTTGCGACCTCGGCCATCCCCGCAAGGCGCGAGGTTTCGAGCAACTTTTGTTGCGACTCGTGCAGTGCTTCCTCCGCTTCCCGCCGCTCGGTCATGTCGCGCAGCACGCTGGAGAGATATTCGACGCCGCCCTCGGCATTTTTGTGCGCGATGAGCACCTGCGAGACGTGCACTTCCTCGCCTGCGCGGTTAAGGATCGCGGTTTCGCCGGCCCAGGATCCCTCCTCCAAGGCCTTCGGGAGCGCTTGTTTCGAGAAAATCTCACGCGCCCACGCCGGGTGGAAGTCGAGCGTCCTCAATTCGCTGACATCCTTTTTGTCGCCAAGGCCGAGGACCTCCCGGCCGGCGTGATTCAAATAAAATGCCGTTCCATTCGGGGCCGCGATCATCACGATATCGGGCGTGGCCTCGAGGATGGCGGTGAGCCGAGCGTGGGCCGCTTCGGCGCGTTTGCGCTCGCCGATCTCGCGCTGGAGGGCGTTGATTTGTTCCTGCAACTTCGTCTGGGCGCCCTGGAGCGCGCTGTCCTGCGCCTGGATTTGGGCGAGCATTTGATTGAAGGCGTCGGTCAGCACGCCGAGCTCGTCTTCGCACACTTTGGTCGCGCGGACCGAATAGTCCTTCTGATCGGCGACCGTGCGCGCCGTCCCCGCCAGCTGCAGGATCGGGTTGGTGATGAACCGCTGGAATTGACTCGACAGCACGAAGGCAAAAAGGAGCGACGCGACCAGGACCAGAGCGAAGATGCCGCCGAAAAGCCGGAGCAGTTGCGAAGTCATCGCGTGCAAATCCGCGAGCAGAAAAAGCGTGCCCTCGCGCTTGCCATTGAGCAGGACGGGTTGGGCCAGGAGGATGCGATTGCCATGAATCTGGAAGGCGGCGTTGGTGCGCGCAGAGGTGATCTCGGCCTCGTCGCCGGCCGCTCCGAAAAACGCCAGCCGCTGTCGATTGGTCAGTTCCAGACGCGCGCTCACGATTTGCGGCATGGTCTTTAATCCGCTGAGGATTTCCGCGGCGGCTGCCTCGTCCTTGAACATGACCGCGTCACTACAATTGTGCGCGGTGATTTCGCCCACCACGGCGAGTTCGTGCGCCAACTGCTGCCGCAGCGTGTAGGCCTGGAAATAAAAGAGCGCGGCGAAGGCAATCAGCAACACGACGCCGGAGATCAGCATGATCACGAGCATGATCTTTTGGCGGATCGGTCGGTCGTGGAGGTTGTACATTGGAGCTTGAGACCGGGTTCAAGCTACTTTCGGGCCCGACGGAAGAAATTTCGCATTTTCTACCATCGAGCCTTCAATTTGCCCGCGAGTCGTTCTCTTGGAACACCTCCTGCTAGCAAACCCGGAAGATGTCCGCTCCTACCAGCCTCGCGACCGAGCCGAAGCCGTCCACCAGCTCCCCGGCTGACGAGCAAATTCCAAGGAAATCTGAACCCCGGCTTGGCGTCTCCAACCGGCGGCGCGTTCTTACCACCGTCATCGTCACGGGCATCGCCGCTACTCTCGGTTTCGGTTTGTGGTTTCTGGCCCGCCGTCTCGCCCCCGAAATCACTGCGCCGATCTCGTCCGAGTTGGCCTACGTCTCCTCCTTCCCCGAACGAAGCATTGCCGTTTTGCCCTTCGAGAATCTGAGCGAAGGAACCGAGAACCTGGTTTCCGCCGACGCGGTGCAGGACGACATCCTCACCGATTTGGGCAAGGTCTCCGACTTAAGAGTGATCAGCCGCACCTCGGTCAGCAGTTACGTTCCCGGACCGGGCCGCGACTTGCGCAAGATCGCGCAGAGTCTCGGCGCCGGGCACCTTCTGGAAGGCAGCGTCAAGCGCACCGGCGACAAAGTGAGGATCACCGTGCAGCTCACGGACGCGCGTCGAAGTGACAGGTTGTGGCGGATGAGTTGGGAGCGGGAGCTCGACATCGTTTCCCCACATCAGATCGAACTGGTGGAAAAAATCGCGGCCCAGCTCCAGGCGAGCGTCACCCCCCAGGAAAAAGCAGGCTTCCAGGAACGCCCGACCTCCGACCTCATCGCCTATGGTTACTACATCGAGGGCAAAGAACTCGTCTCGAGCCTCTCCAATGCGCAGATCAGCGAAAAGCTGCAACAAGCCGTGGAGGCGCTCGATCGGGCGATCGCGCGCGACCCGAAATTTTACCTCGCCTGGTGCACGCTGGCCGCGGCCCACGACTACATTTATTTTTTCGGTTTCGATCACACCCCGGCCCGTCTCGCGCTCGCACAAGCGGCTCTCGATACAGCCATTCGACTGCGTCCCGACGCCGGCGAGACCCATTTGGCCAAGGCTAATTTTCTTTATCGCTGCTATCTCGATTACGAGAAAGCGCGCGTCGAGCTGGCCTTGACCGAACGCGCCCTGCCGAACAATTCCGAAGCCTTCGAGCTGACCGGTTACATCGATCGTCGGCAGGGCCTCTGGCCCGAGTCCGCGCGCAGCCTGCAGCGTGCGCTCAAGCTCGACCCTCGGAACGCCTTTCTGCTCCAGCAAATCTCCGCCAGTTATCAGGAATTCCGGCAGTTCGGACCGATGGCGGCAGCGCTCGACCGCGCCTTGGCGATCACGCCGGGCGATCTCGATGCGCGGGTTTCTCGCGCGTTGGTCGAGCTCGAATGGCGCGCCGACACGCGGCCGCTGCACCAAACCATCGCCGCCATCCTTGCCGAAAATCCGGACTCGGCCGACGCCCTGGCTGACCAATGGTTATATGTGAGCCTCTGCGAACGCGATCCAGTGGCCGCCGCTCGCGCCGTCGCTGCCATTCCGGCCGTCGGCATCTCCACCGATCTGAATTTTCCCCGCTCCTACTGCGAAGCGCTCGCGGCCCGCGCTCGCGGTGACACGGCGGCGGCCCGGACGGCCTTCCTCGCCGCCCGCGTCGAGGAAGAAAAAATCGCCCGCGAACAGCCTGATTACGGCCCGAATTTTACTGTCCTCGGGCTGATCGATGCCGGGCTCGGGCGCAAGGAAGAAGCGATGCGCGAAGGCCGTCGCGGCGTCGAGCTGCTCCCGATCAGCAAGAACTCGATCGACGGCGGAGAGCTGATGAAATATCTCGGTGTGATCTACGCCTGGTGCGGCGAGAAAGACCTCGCGGTCGAGCAGATCGCCGCGACTCTGCGCATCCCCAGCACCCTGAGCTATGGCTACCTCAAGCTCCACCCGGCCTGGGATTCGTTGCGCGGTGATCCGCGTTTCGAGAAGATCGTCGCTGAGCTGGCGCCGAAGAACTAAGTGGGCGTCTAAAAGTGCGCGCCGAGGCGGCCAAATTGTAGGGCGACCGCTTCGGTTGCCCAGTTTGGTTCGATCGAACCGGGGCAGTCGAAGCGCCCGCCCGACAACGGAGAATCGCTTTCGTTAGGCTTATTCGAGCGCGTTCACCTTCACCACGTAAGCGCGGATGTCGCATTTCCGCTCGAGCCCGGCAGCGTTCATGTAGCGGACCTTGCCGAAGACCTTGCGCTCCGGCCACGGGCGATCGTGCAGGCCAAAGAGCCAGCCGATGTTTGCGAAGGAATTGGCGTCGCGGCCATCGAGGAAATATTTGTTGTTGATCGCGAGTGCGGTGGCGTGCGCGGCCTCGGGCGTCTCCGACCATTCGATGATTTTCTTACCCCAATACATGCGCATGTAGTTGTGCATGTAACCGGTTACGCGCATCTCGCGCATGGCCGCGTTCCAATAGGGATCATGGGTCGCACCTGCTTCCAACTCCGCCCGCGAGTAGGTGTGCTCGCGTCGGTCCGCGCGATGTTTGCCTAACGACTTCCGCGCCCACTCCGGGAGCGCCGCGTAGCGGTCGTAGTGCTCGTTCTGGTTGCAGAAGTTCATCGTCAGCTCGCGCCGCACGAGCAGTTCGTCGATGAAACTGCGGAGGTTTTCCGCCCCGGCGGATGGGTGCTTGCGCGCCGCGCGCGCCAGCCACGCGGAGGAGATCTGGCCGAAATGGAGATATTTGCTCATGTGCGAGACGTCGCTCGTCTGCGGCTGGTTCCGGTGCTCGCGGTAGTCAGCAAATTTAGAGCGCAGAAAACGCCGGAAGATTTTCTCCGCGGCCTTGGTGCCGCCGCGAAAGAATTGCGTCACCGGCGGAACCGATTCGTCGAGCTTGAGTTTGCGCAGGAGCGAAAGGGCAACTGCCTCGCCGCCCAGGCGCAGGCCTAACGAACTCTTCTGCAAACGCACGGTCTTCGGCTTTGCCAGGTAGTCGTCGAAAACGCGCATGAGTTTCGGTCGCAAAGTCCGGGCGGCGAACTCCTGTTTTTCCGACGCGACTTCGACAGGCACGATGACGTCGCACTCCACCTGCAGGACCGCGCACTGTGCGTTCTGCACGAGCGCCGCGCGCCATTCTTTCTGGATACGGAGATAGCCGCGATCGCAAACGATGAGCGCCGCGCGCCGGCCGATCTGGAGTGCCACCGTTGCGGGATCGCCGAGCTGGAGGACGAACTGGATGCGTCGCTTGTTTAGTGCCTTGGCGGTCTCGAGAAGCCCTTCAAGCATGAAGGTGTAATGGCGTACGTTCGCGTCCGGATAACTCGTTAGGCCAAAGCACACCACGAGCGGCAGCGCGCGCTCGTTCGCTTCCGCGGCCGCATATTCGAGCGCGTCATTCCACTGGGCGCGCTGCGACTGCTGCATCCAGTAAAGAACGAAATCGCCGGCGCGCGGCGGACGTTGATTGAGCTGGCGGATTCGGTCGGGCGAGACGCTCATCGCTGAGGCAGGGAATCGGGCCGACTGGATTCGAACCAGCGACCTGTCGCCGCGGCGACCGCACTACAGCCCGCGTCGAGAGAGGTCATCGCGACCGCGTCCGGTTTTGTAGAACAATTCCCGGCGGATCGCTTCCGCGCGCCCGGCAAAGGGCTCGCTGTGCACCAGCGTCCACGGAACTCCATGGCGGGTCGCCTTGGAGTGGCCGGAGTTGTGACGGCGCAGCCGTCCCTCCAAATCTTCGCAGGAACCGACATATCGGCGACCGGTTTTGCCGCTGCGGAGGACGTAAACATGAAACACGGCCGACGAGACGAACGAAAAATCGGGCCGACTGGATTCGAACCAGCGACCTCTTGAACCCCATTCAAGCGCACTACCAAGCTGTGCTACGGCCCGATGTAGGCGGAACTATTCGCGCGGCGTCCGCGGTTGCCAAATTTTTTCCGCCCTCAGCTGATCCAGCTGGTCAGGAAGGCGTCGATCAACTGCGGCAGCTCGTCGCTGTAGCCGCCTTCGAGAATTGCGCCCGCGGGGACGCCGGTTTCGCGGAGCCATTGGCCGAACGTGGCGAAGTCTTCCGGTTCCAAAGTCGTCTGTGTGAGGGGGTCGCCGGCGAAGGCATCGAATCCAGCGGAGACGAGCAGCAGGTCGGGGCGAAAATCCAGCAACTGCTGCAAAGCTCGCTCGACCGCGTTGCGGTGCACTTCCCGTTTCGCGTACGGGCGGACGGTGAAGTTTTGAATGTTGCCCGACGACCTGATGCCGGTGCCCGGATAGCCGGGAAACTGGTGAATCGAGGCGAACGCGACGCGCTCGTGACCTGCGACGATCGCTTCCGTTCCGTTGCCGTGGTGCGCATCGAAATCCCAGATCGCGACGCGCTCCGCGCCAGTGGCAAGTGCTTCCAAAGCCGCCACCGCGATGTGATTAAAGAAGCAAAATCCCATCGCCTGAGCGCGGGTCGCGTGATGCCCCGGCGGCCGCATCAGACTGAACGCGCGGTCTCCGCCTAACGACAAACGCGCGACCGCGCAGGCCGCGCCCGCAGCTCGCGCCGCGTGCCCAAAAATGCCGGGGTAAGCCGGCGTATCGACATCGAAATCATGCCGCGTCGTGCGTACTCGCTCGACGTGCTCCGGCGTGTGTGCGCGGAGCAGCGCCTCGTCCGACGCGATTTCCGGTTCCCGCCATTCCCAGGCGGGATGCGCTGCGCGCAAATGCTCCGCGCTCGCGAGCACGCGGGCCGGTCTTTCCGGATGTCCCGCGGCGACGTATTCCGCGGAGCGCGGATCGTGCAGAATGATCACGCCCGCGCCCGAACGAGGCCCGCGAAATTTGCCCAGTAACGCCAAAGGAGAAAGACCGCGAGTAGCGCGCAGACGAGGCCGAGCGGCAACCCTTCCGGCGCCATCAGTCCGTGAAAGAGTAGGATGTTCACGATGATCGGGCAGAGAATCACCAGTCCGAGCGGCGCGAGCCCGACGAGCAGTAGCAACCCGCCTGCGATCTGTAGCGCGAAGACCGCCTTCAGGTAACCACTCAAAGCGAGCGCGGTCATGTATTGGCCCGCGAGCGGCTGGGGCGGCTGCGGCATGTTCAGGAAATGGAGAAAGCCGTTCAGGCCGAAGACGAGAAAGACCACCCCGAGCAAAACGCGAACAATGATGGTGGCGATTTTCACTTGCGGGAAGTCTGAGCCGGGCAGGGTAGAAAGACAAAGCGAAAGCGCGAAGCTGGAGGGACGGGCGCCGTCCCGTCCGTGTTTCCAATCGAGAAGGAGTTGCGCGACGAGGCGGGCGGCACAGCGGTCGTCTCTCCAGCGCGTCCGGTTGCTTTTCGGGCACCTTTCGCCAAGCTTCCGCCATGGCTTTGGATTTGAAGGAAATGATCGCTGCGCGCCTCGGCGAAAACTACCAGCTGCACGAACGCCATCTCAATCGCACCCTCGTCGCGGCCCAGCGGGTGATCGGTTTCGACAAGGTCTATGCGCGGGCGGAAGGCGCGTATCTCTACGACATGGATAACGCCGCCTATCTCGACTTCCTGAGCGGCTATAGCGTCTTCAACATTGGCCGAAACCATCCCGCGGTGCAGAAAGCGATCCGCGACGTGCTCGAGCTGGATCTGCCGAACATGGTGCAGATGGATTGCTCGCTTCTGAGCGGGCTGCTCGCCGAGGCGCTGACGAAGCGGACCCCGCCGCATCTCGACGCCGTGTTCTTTTGTAACTCCGGGACCGAAGCGATGGAAGGCGCGCTCAAGTTTGCCCGCGCGGCCACGCAACGGCACCGGGTGCTGTCGTTAGGCGGCGCCTTTCACGGGCTAAGTCTGGGGTCGCTCTCGCTCATGGGTTGCGCGAGTTTTACGGAAGGGTT
>JBBSUP010000107.1:0-11040 GCA_038234295.1 Chthoniobacterales bacterium | reverse complement strand
GATCTCGTTTCTGCGGCGTCACACTCATCCCGTGCGCCAAGCTCTCCCGCTCGAAGAGAGCGAGCTCCCACTCGCCCATGAACCCGAGAGTCCGGATGAGCGAGTCATTTTACTCCAGCAAGTGATCGCCTCCTTCCCTCCCCTCGATCGCGGTCTGCTCCTGCTTTACCTCGACGAGCATAGTCACCGCGAGATGGCCGCGATTCTCGGCCTCACTGAAACCAATGTCGCAACCAAACTCAATCGCCTGAAACAGCGTCTCCGTGCGGAGATGGTCAGGCTCCAAAAGGATAACTCATGACCTATTCCGAACTCGACGATCTCAAAGCCGCCTGGCAGACGCTGAACCGTAATCTCGAGCGCCAGAACGCGCTCGCTTTCCATGAATTCAAGGAGCGCAAGCTCGGCCGCTTCCGCTCGACCTTCCGGCCGCTCGTGACCGGACAAATCATCCAGATCATCGCCGGCGCGGTGCTCGCGCTGATCGGTGGCAGCTTCTGGGTCGATCACCTTGGGGTCGCGCATCTCATGATTTACGGGATCTCGCTCCACCTCTATGGGCTAATGCTGATCATTTTCGCAGCGCGCGATCTTTTCCTGATCCGGCAGGCGGATTACGCGGCGCCCGTGGTGATGTTGCAAAAGCAGCTCGCCGCGATCCGGAGCTGGCATCTACAGACAGGACTCTGGTTTGGGATCGCCGGCTGCTTCATCTGGGTTCCGGCGATGCTTATGCTTTTCTACGCCCTCGGCGCGGATGTTTGGACGCATAACCCGAGCGTCGTGGGATGGTTCGTCGTCAGTGCTCTGGTCTCCCTCGCCATCTTTGCCGCGATTCTGCTGACCTCACGCCGGCCCGGCCGGGAAAAGTTTGCGCGCGGTCTCGACAACAGCGCCGCGGGTTCCACCCTGCGCCGCGCACAGAGTTTGCTCGAGGAAGTGGCGGAGTTTGAGCGCGAGTAGCGAAGAAGTTATCGCGCGATGGCGACGATTTTTAACTCGATCGCGATCGGAGTCGGGAGCGCTCCGACTTCCACGGTGGTGCGGGTCGGATTCGGTTTCCCCTCACCCGCGAAGTAGTCGGGGTAGATGCGATTGAAGATCGGGAAATCGTTCACCATATCCGTGAGGAAAACGGTGACATCGACGATGTCCTTCCAGGAAGCGCCCGCGTCTTCGAGTACGAGCCGCACATTCTCGAAAACCGCGTGACACTGCGCGGCGATGTCGTGGCTGAGCACCTTCCGCTGCGCATCGAAGACGACGCCGGGAATCTCCTGCGACCCACGAACGCGCGGGCCGATGCCGGAGAGGAATAGCAAGCCACCGGCGCGGCGGGCATGCGGGAAGGCGCCAACCGGCTCCGCCGCGCGTGAACTTTCGAAGGAATCGCTCATCGCAAAGAGACAGCCGGCGTTCCAAAACGTTTCGCGGAACGCCCCCGCGCCTTGGCGGCTTCTACGTCGCGATCCTTCGGCGGCGCGTTCAGATCGAGCGAATCGAGCAGCACCTGCGCGGCGATCGAGACCTGCGCGACCGCGCGCTCGAAAGCCTGTTCGTTAGGCCGCGACGGGCGGGTGAAGCCGCTGAGCTTGCGCACAAATTGCAACGCTGAGGCGTGAATCTCTTCCGCCGTCGCAGGGGGCGCGAAGTTGGCCAGAGTTTTAATGTTTCGACACATGACTACTGCCTCAAGGTTCTCATTTCGCGATGCAGACGTTTTTCGGCTCGGTGAAAAAGCGGAGCGCTTCATCGCCGCCTTCGCGGCCGACGCCGCTTTGTTTCATCCCGCCGAACGGGACGCGCAGATCGCGCACGAGCCAGCAGTTCACCCAGACCGTGCCGGTGTGGATCTGCTCCGCGACGCGGTGAGCGCGGCTCAGGTTTTGCGTCCAAACGCTCGAGGCGAGGCCGTATTCGGTGTCGTTGGCGTAGCCGATCACTTCCTCTTCGTGGTCGAACGGCGTGATCGTTACGACCGGTCCGAAGATCTCCTCGCGATTCACCCGGCAACCGACGGGCAACCCTGTGATCACGGTGGGCGGGAAGAAATAGCCGTTCCGGCAGCGATCGTTAGGCGCGGACGGCGCAACGCCGCCGAGCGCGATCGTGCCGCCCTCCTCTTCCGCGAGGTTGACGTAGAACTTCACCTTCTCGAGCTGCGTCTGCGAGACGACCGCGCCCTGCTCGGTTTGCTCTTCGAGCGGATCGCCCTGCTGCAACTTCGCGACCTTTTCGATGAAGCGCCTAACGAATTCGTCGTAGACCGGTCGCTCGACGAAAACGCGCGAGCCGCAAAGGCAAACCTGGCCCTGGTTCGCGAAGGACGAGCGCACGCTCCCGGTGATCGCGGCGTCGAGATCCGCGTCGGCGAAGATAATGTTGGGGTTCTTTCCACCCAGTTCGAGCGAGACTTTCTTGAAGAGCGGCGCGCCGGCTTCCGCCACTTTGCGGCCGGTGACGGTCCCGCCGGTGAAAGAAATCGTGCCGATCTGCGGATGCTCGGTGATGGGCGCGCCGACTTTGGCGCCGGTCCCGTGCACGATATTGAGCACGCCTTTGGGCAAACCGGCCTCGTTGCAAATCTCGCCTAACAAGAAGGCCGTCATCGGCGTCAGCTCGCTCGGCTTCGCGACCGCCGTAGTCCCGACCGCGATCGCCGGCGCGATCTTCCAGCTCAGTAAATAGAGCGGCAGATTCCAGGGCGAGATCAGCCCGACCACGCCGCGCGGCTGGCGCAGGGTGTAGTTGAAGGCGACGCCGTCCATGACGTGCGCCTCGTTCTCGGTATGCAAAATCGCCGTCGCAAAAAAGCGAAAATTGCTCGAGGCCCGCGGAATATCGAGGCTGCGCGCGAGTGCGAGCGGCTTGCCGGTATCGATCGATTCTGCGCGCGCGAGTTTTTCCAAGTCGCGATCGATCAGCTCCGCGATGCGCAGGAGGATGCGCGAGCGTTCCGCGACTGGCGTCGCCGCCCATCCCGCAAAGGCCGCCTGCGCCGCGGCGACCGCGCGCTCGACATCACCCGCGTCGCTGTCGGGCACGAGCGAGTACGCCTGGCCTGTCGCTGGCTCGATGTTCTCGAGATATTTCCCGCTGGCGGGCGCGATAAATTCGCTCCCAATGAAGTTTTGCAGCTTGATTAATTCGTTAGGCACGGGATTTCTCGCGGGGATTCTAAACGCCGGCAAGGGAACGTCCAACCCGGAAGATCGCACATCAGGCCGCCCGCACGCCTTGCCTCGGGCCAAGCTCGGCTCATCTTGTGCCAGCCTCCATTGGAGCCGGCCCATGCAACCCAAGACTCAATACGTCCGCAGCGGCGAAGTCCATATCGCCTATCAGGTGGTCGGGAACGGTCCGCTCGACATCATCTATGTGCCGGGCTGGCTTTCGCATGTCGAGCTTGCCTGGGAATTGCCGGACCTCGCCGCCGCTTTCGAGCAGCTTGCTTCCTTTGCCCGTCTTATCCTTTTCGATAAGCGCGGCACAGGCATGTCGGACCGGGTCCCGAATCATCGGTTGCCGGGCTTGGAGGAGCGGATGGAAGACATGAGCGCGGTCCTGGACGCCGTCGACTCGAAACGGGCGGCGATTTTTGGCGCATCTGAAGGCGGCAGCATGAGCATGCTCTTTGCCGCCACCTATCCTCAACGCACCACTGCCCTTTGCACTTTCGGCTGTTTTACCCGGCGCATCTGGGGCCCGGATTATCCCTGGGCGCCGACGCCGGCGGAACGGCAGGCAAGCTATGAAGCGATCGAGCGCGATTGGTCAACCGCTCTGGGTGAGATCGCGCCGAGCCTTGACCAGAAAAAGCTGGATGAACTCGTGACATATCTCCGTCGCTGCGTGAGCCCGGGCGCGGCTATCGCCCTCTTGAAAATGAATACGCAGATCGATGTGCGAGCGATTCTACCGAGCATTCGCGTTCCTAGTCTGGTGATGCATCGACAGGACGACCGCGATGTAAAAATCGAGGAAGGCCGCTATCTGGCCGAACAGATTCCGGGGGCGCGCTTCGTTGAGTTCCCGGGGACGGATCACGTCTGGTGGACCGAGAGTCGGGACGCGATCGTCGACGAGATCCAGCAATTTCTCACCGGAACAAAGCCGGACCGGGAACCAGACCGCGTGCTCGCGACCGTCCTCTTCACCGACATCGTCGCGGCGACCGAAAGGCTCGTCGGCCGCGGCGATCGGCCGTGGCTGGAGCTTCTCGAAAAGCATCACGCGCTCGTGCGCATAGAGCTGGCGCGTTTTCGCGGACGCGAAGTCAAGACAGTCGGCGATGCCTTCATCGCGGTCTTCGACGGACCGGCCCGCGCCGTGCGCTGCGCCTGCGCCATTCGCGAGGCGGTCACGAGTCTGGGCCTCGATATTCGGGCCGGATTACACACCGGCGAAATCGAGCTGACCGACGACGATATCGGCGGAATTGCGGTTCATATTGGGGCGCGCGTGGCAGCGGTGGCGCAACCGGGCGAGGTGCTGGTTTCGAGCACGGTGCGCGATCTGGTGGCGGGCGCCGCGATCAGCTTCATCGACCGCGGCGCGCAGGTTTTGAAAGGCGTCCCGGGAGAGCGCCAGCTCTTTGCGGCCACCTCGTTGTCGCCGTAGGCGGGACCCCGGCTGGTCTAGAGCTGGCCACACGCAAAACCAACCCGGTCAGTGCTCCCGGCTACAACGCCTGCTTCAGCACCCGCAACATTTCGGCGATCGCCGCGAAGAAGAGGCCAGCGGAAGATCGAAATGCAGATCGATCAGTCTCAGGTCGTCGCAACCGCTTTGAGAATGGCCCGAGCCGCAACCTCACTGGCGCCGCCCTGTCCCAGTTTGGCAATGACCGCCTGGAAGTCCGCAACCATGCCTTCGCGCCGCCCGTAATCGCTCAGCAAACTCAGCACTTCGCTCGCGATCGCGCCCGGTCGCGCGTCCTGCTGAATGAACTCCGGAACCACTTCACGATCCGCGAGAACGTTAGGCATGCCGAGATGTTTTACCCGAATCAGCATTCGTCCGGCAAGATAAGTCAGCGCCGCGACCCGATAAACGAGGACGAACGGCATCCGAAAGTAAGCCGCCTCCAACGTTGCGGTGCCGGAAGCAACGACCCCGGCCGCGCTCCGCTGCATGGTCGAGGCGGCCTGCCCGACGAAGACCGCGACGTTGCCTAACGATTCGCCCGAGTTTGCCAATTCCGCGCGGATCATGGTCGCGAGCGGTTCCGAAGCCGCGGCGATCTCGAAGCGCAGCTTCGGTCGCGCCGCGCGCAAGCGCTGCATCACGCCGATCATGATCGGGAGCAATTTGCGCACTTCGCGCGCGCGGCTGCCCGGGAAAAGTCCGATGAGATCAGCTTCGCGTGGCGCCTCGACCCGCCTTGCCGCAAGCGTCTCGAGCATCGGATGGCCGACGAAATTCGCCCGCAAACCTGACTGCGCGTAGAGCTCGGCTTCGAAGGGGAAAATGCAGAGCATCAGGTCGAGCCAGCGCGCCATCTTCGGGATGCGCCCGCGATTCCAGGCCCAGACCTGAGGGCTGATGTAGAAAATGATTTTCCCGCCTAACGACCTCTCGTGTAGCGCCCGGGCGAGGCGAAGATTAAAACCGGGATAATCGATCAGGATCACAGCGTCCGGTTTCGCCGCGGCGATTTCGTCGAGCGTCTGCGCAAATTGCCGGCGGAAATACGGGTAGTGCTTCAGCACTTCCCAGAGACCCACGACCGCGGCCTCGTCGATCCAATCGGTGAACTTTTCGCCTCCAGCGAGCGCTTTCATCTGCGGGCCGCCGCGGCCGAGGAGGCGGGCGTCCGGTTCGAGTTTCTGCATGGCGCGCATGAGGGCGGCGCCGTGATTGTCGCCGCTCGCTTCGCCCGCGACGAAGTAGATGAGAGGCGCCGACATCACGTCATCCCGAGAGGAGCCCCGCGGCGGGAGGTAGTCGAGGGATCCCGTGGGGTTTCTGTGCAGCGTCTGTGCGCGTGCTTTAGGGAAACCCGGCGGGATCCCTCGACTGCGCTTCGCTCCGCTCGGGATGACACTGCGATCGTCGCGCTCATTGCGCTTCGGAGATGCGCTTCGTGATCTCGACCGCGAGCTCGAGCGCGGCCGTCGCCTCGAAGCCGGAAACCTTCGGCTCCAGTCCGCCCCGCGCGCATTCGATGAAGGAGAGAAGCTGGCGCTTGAGCGGCTCTTCGCGCTCGATTTCCACCTCCGAACGCTCGATCCCGGTTGCGCTCCGGCGATAGACCTCGCCGGTCTGGTTCTGGTAATCGAGCGAGAGATAAGCGTCCTCCTGGAAGACGCGGATCTTCCGCATCCGCTCGGGGCTGATCCGGCTCGAAGTGATGTTCGCGACGCAGCCGTTCTCGAAACGAATCCGCGCATTCGCGATGTCTTCGCGCCGGCTCAAGACGGGCACACCGACGGCGTCGATCGTCTGCACCGGCGAGCGCACAAGATGCAGGATAATTTCGAGATCGTGAATCATGAGATCGAGCACGACGCCGATGTCGGTGCTGCGATTCGGAAACGGCGAAAGGCGATGCGCTTCGATGAAACGCGGCCGGGAAAGCCGCGCCTCGAGCGCGCCGAGCACCGGATTGAAACGCTCGACGTGGCCGATCTGCAAAACGAGGCCGCGCGCCTTAGCCAGTTCGGCGAGTTCGCTCGCCTGTGCGGTGTCTTCCGCGATCGGTTTCTCGATCAACAGGTGCTTCCCTTTTTCGAGCAGGGCGCGGCCGATCTCGAAATGCGAAACCGTCGGGGTGGCGATGGAGGCGGCATCGACGAGGTCGCTAAATTCCTCGAGCGAAGCGGTCGCGCGGACACCGTATTGCGCGGCGATCTGCGCGGCGTTGACCGGTTCATTATCGAAGATCGCGGTGAACTCCGCCGTCCCGCCTGCGGCATAAAGACGTGCGTGATTTTTGCCGATGTGACCAACCCCGACGACGCCAACCCGGAGCGGTTTCATGGGCGAAGAAGAAGATTCGAAAAGGCGGCGAACATGCGGGAGGTTGCCAGTGAACCGCACCGATGAAACAAACGCAAACCGATTGGCAGGAGGCGTACGAAAAGCGCGAGACACCGTGGGAAAAAGGAAAACCGCATCCCGCACTGCTCGATTTCCTCGCGACCGACGGGCCGCTTGCCGGTGAGATTTTCGTCCCGGGCTGCGGCTCCGGCCATGACGTTCGGGCGCTGAGCACGCCGCAGAATCACGTCTTCGGAATCGATCTCGCGCCCTTCGCGATCGAGAAGGCGCGCTCGTTTCCGAAGGTCGGGAACGAAGAATATGAGCTCGCCGATTTGTTCGCGCTGCCGGCCGAGCTCGACGGGAAGTTCGCCGTCGTCTTTGAGCACACCTGCTTCTGCGCGATCGATCCGAAACGTCGCCAGGATTACGTCGCCGCGATCGCGAGGCTGCTCAAACCGGGCGGCCATTTCATCGCGATCTTTTTCCTCAATCCCGACAACGACGATGAAGGCCCGCCTTTCCCCGCCAGCGTCGCCGAGCTCGATCAAATTTTCGGGCCTTCCTTCACAGTCGAGCGCGAATGGGTCCCGGCACAGACGCATCCCGGGCGGGAAGGACGCGAGCTGATGCGCGTGCTGATCCGCACCCGGAACAACAGCTGACTCTCCGCCGTCCGCGCCTTTGCGGATAAAAAACCGGCTACTTCTTGAGCAAATCCTGCGGCATTTTCGCGCCGTTTTCGGGGGCATACGGGGGCAGCGGGGGGCATTCGGGGTCGGCGCATACAAGGTCAGAGCTTACTGGCCAAGTGTCAGGTGATGGGCGTCAGGGTCACGTCGCGTAAATAAAATCCGCCTCCTCACATCAGATTTTGCCACAAAGGCCGTAAACAGCTTATTTATCGGTCTCTGTGACGAAATCTGATGCTTTTTTTAAGGGCAGGCCGAAAACTTACAACAGTTCGAAGTGACGCCCATCACCTGACACTTGGCCGCTTACTATCGACACTGGCAAGAAGGTTGGAAACATAACTCACACTGCCCATGTGCAGACGCTCCGCGATCCATCGCCGGCTCATCGGCGTCTGACTGCGTAACTGCCGAGCCAACTCCACTTTCACCGGGTGCCCTTTCGCTTGCAATGCCAAATCCGCTTCCCGCCAGCGCACCACCGCGAGCGCGTCGCGCACCAGGCGCTGCGCCAGTGCCGTGTCCGTCTCCACCCGTTCCGCCGCGCGCTCCCCCCGCCGCCCGGGGCGCGCGAGCTTCTCCGCCAGCCAATCCGCGAAATCCTCCGCCCCCAGCTTCCACCCGCCACGCACTTGCTCCTCCTCCTCGCTCCCTGCGCGCGTTCGCGCCGACGCCATCCGCCGCTCAAATTCCCTCCTGCTCCGGGGCGTATCGTCGCTAAATCCATGTTCCCCCATGAGTCGATCCGTCCGCAGCCACGGCGGTCGTTCCTGGGGATGGCCGCGATACCCTCTGTAGCTGCTCCACGGATAGCTCTCCAATTTCTCCTCGTCCCCGACCAAGCCCGCTCGCACCGGATTCAAATGGACGTAATCGCAGGCCGCACGCAGGTAATTGGGCGAACGCTCATCAATCAATTGCGCCTTGTAGCGCCCCTGAAAGAGATGCCCGCTCAACCGATGCCGCCGGTTGAAGCGCTGCGTAAAAGTGCCGAGAAACCATTTCATCCCCAGCGCCAGGTTGGCCTGCGGTGTCTCCACGACCAGGTGAAAGTGATTCGTCATCAGACAATAGGCGTGCACCTGCCAGCCGGTCTTACCGCACACCTGCTCCAGCGCGTGCAGGAACTCCGCTCGATCCGCCTCGTCGAAGAAGATCGCTTCGCGCCGGTCGCCCCGACTCAAGACGTGATAGAGCGCCCCCTCATATTCGATCCGCAACGGTCGTGCCATCACCTATCTTCTGCCTCTCGCCGACAGTGTCAATAGTAAGCTCTGACCCCCGATCGGATCCCCAGCTCGAGACGGAACTGCGTTGTGCGAGGTGTCGTCTCGGTAAGAGACGTTTTTCTTCTTCTCTTCTTTCTGGCCTGTCCCTGTTCGCGGGGGCCTGAGCGAGCAAAGCGAGCGCGTGCGCAGCCGGAGCGTTAGCGATTGGCGGAGCACCAGGCCAGGGTGGGCGGGGGCCACGTGGCGCGTGCATGGACTGCGTTAGCAGAGCCATGCACCGCACGGCCACGCCCGCCCGCCCCGCGACTCTCATCCCGACTCGTTAGGCACGGACGCGCTCTTTCTTTTTCTTCCAGCCGTTCAGGCTGGGCAAACACGAGCGCGCCAGCGCGAAGCTCTTCTCTCTTCGGCCAATCTGCGCCGCCGCCTTCGCTTTCCCCCCCGGATACTTTCCTCCCCCGCAGCCCTCTGGCGCACCGGCTGCCCCACTAGATCAGACAATGCGCGGTGAGGTAAATGTGGGCGGAGGTGAGGAACGAACCGCAGCGAACCGCCTCTGCCGGAGGCCTCCTTTGGAGAGCGGCAGATGACATGAACGCGCAGACGTGAGTGACCAAGGCGGCACTTTGCCTCACCGCCCATTGTATGATAGCGAGCCAAAAGCGAGCGGCTCGTGGAAGTCAGCCGGCGTGACAGAGGGCGCGGAGTCTTTTAGCGAAGGCGGTGGCGCTGGTTGGGCCGTTCAAAGTCAACTGCGGCGCAGCTGCGCTAACTCTTGCTTTTCAGGCGTGATCGCCGCCTTGGGCGATGTCGCCGTTTCAGTTTCTGTCAGAAAATGTCGCCTGACCCCTACCGGCTCCCCTACTCCGGACCCTCTAACGCTCCCTCGGTGAGGTATCTCGGACAGTGATGTCGATTCCGGCGCACTTGATCGCTTGGAACTCTACCGATGCAGGTTGCTTGTATGTGATCTCCAGATGAGCAGGACTCAGCCAACGCAATTTCAGATCTATTTTCACCGCGTTCTGCGAAAGCGTCAAAATGTCTATCGTGTCCCGGCGGCCTTTCACTGGCCTCAGTGACACGGTCGATATGATGCCTGCTGTCCCAGGACCGCCATACTGGTCCGTATTAGCAGCAGCCACCCACTGGCCATCCGGAGAAGATGATTCGGTGGACCAAACCGTTTTAACATCTCTACAACCAGCCATCAGGACGCACAGCAGAACGCTGGAAAGACATATCACCCTGCGGATTGCAACGCGGCCGTGCTCTGCTTTTTTGCTCGTCGGCTCTCGCTCGCTACGTGGTTGACTAGCCCGGCCTATTGACATGGTGTTCCAGCCGCCTGCGCGTTGAATCCATTTGTGATGTTCGTGACATTGGCTTGAGGCGTAAATGGATGCAGGGGACGGTCCTTCAGAATATCATTCCGGTACGTACTGAAGAATTGAGCGTAAGTGTCAGCAAGGGCCAAGGCTTGACGCAAAGTAAAGTCCGAAGCAGCCATATAGACTCCAAACGCGTAATTCGCGTAGGCTGGCGAAGCTCCGTACCTGACTTGTGCATCTAGCGCCCCGCCCCTGCCGAACGAAAGCAAATTTTCGATGCTCGTGATCGGGTTAGCTGCCCCGGCTTGTCCGGCAGCCGCATAAACACTTGGCCTCGGAGCGCGTGCTGCTTCAAGGCAAGGATTTTTAGGAGTCGGGTTGTTATTTGGCTTCGCGGTCCCGCCACCACTTCCCCCACCGTCACTCCCGTCTCCGCCAATTCCGCCATTGTTGGGGGCATAATCGAGTGGTCCGGCTGGTCCGACGGGATAAGAACCTGCCGTCTCTGCCGAAGAGTCAGGTGGTACGTCTTGACCGGTAACCGTAATTCTCGGGTACTCTGGTATGATACCGTTGATGCTCCTCAGCAAGTTCCCGAAAAACTTCCCGACATCCGACCAGCTCAATAGGCCGCTCGGGTCGCTCCAGTTAACCGGATTATTGGCGCAGTAGCGATAGATGTTGACGGCATCACCCGCGAATCCGATCGGGTCGGGCTGGAGGAAGCGGCCGATATCGGGCGAGTAGAAGCGGTTACGCAAGTCGTAGAGGCCGAGCACGGCGTACCATGGCTCGCCGTTGAAGAGG
>JBBSUP010000106.1:0-11120 GCA_038234295.1 Chthoniobacterales bacterium | reverse complement strand
GGATACGGAAGCGACTGCGGCGCAGGCCGATGTCCCGGATTCCACCCTCGTGCTGCAGGCACAAAAGGGGGACACCGAGGCCTTCGATGCGCTGGTTGGTCGTTATCGTGGCCGGATTTTTGGAATGATCTACAACATGGTGCACAACGAGCAGGACGCCTGGGATCTCGCTCAGGACAGCTTCGTGAAAGCGTGGAAATCGATCGCGCGTTTCCGCGGCCAGTCGTCCTTTTACACCTGGATTTATCGGATCGTGATGAACGTCACGATCGATTCGCTGCGCAAGAAACAGATCAAGGGCGGCGGCGCGGAGTTCGACGACGCGATCCAACTGCGCGACATCGACCCGGCCTCGCGCACCGTGCCGAAGGCTGACGCGCTCCCGCATGAGCGGATGGAGCAGGGGGAAATCCAGCATCGGATTGATGACGCTATTTCTCAGCTCACGCCCGAGCATCGGGCGGTGATTTTAATGAAAGAGATCGAAGGGATGCAGTATCACGAAATCGCGGAGTCGTTAGGCTGTTCCATCGGCACGGTGATGTCGCGCTTGTTCTACGCGCGCAAAAAATTGCAGGGTTTGCTGCGAGATGTTTATGAAAACGTTTGAGGAAAATCTCATCGCCTGGATCGACGGCGAGCTGAGCGAGAAGGAGCGCGCGCGGTTCGAAGCGTCGCTCGACGATAGCGCCGGGGCTTTCGCGGAGAAGGCGCAGGCGGAGAAGCTCGGCAACTTTTTGCGCACGCAGCTGCAGCCGCGCGCGATGGGGAACGAGGAATTTTTCCACCATCAGCTGCGCGAGCGAATCGCCCGCGAGACGGCAACTGCATCAACCACGGAAGACGCGAGTCCGGTGCCGCGCGAGACCTGGTGGTCGATCCGCCGGCTGCTTTGGCTCGGCGCGAGTTCGCTCGCGGTTTTTGCGGTCTGCACCTTCTTCGTGATGCGTCAGCAGCCGGTCGCGAATCAGTCCGAATACCTCACCCAGATCCTGAATGCGAGGGTCGATCCGGGGGTGAATCCGGATGCCACGGTTTCGATTTTCCAGACGAAAGACGAAGAGCACGTCACCGTCCTCTGGGTCGATGGCCTGAAGTCGCTCCCGAGCGAATACGCCGCGAAGTAATCGATGCGTCGCTCGCTTTTCTCCGTGCTCCTCACGCTGGTGCTCCTCTGTGCCGTGAGCGCGCCGGCGCGAGGCGGAGAAATGGTCTGGAGCGGACTCGTCGTGGCGACGAATACCCCGCGACCGCAGGTGCCACCGATGGAGATGCATCGGATTGCCGGCACGCTGGCGCGGACTTTTGGCTATAATCAATTCGTGCTCATCGGCCAATCCCGGAAGACGCTGCAGAGCGGCGAGGAAAACTGGATGGCCGCGAGCAAACATTTCTCGCTCCACGTCGATGCGCGCGGGCCGCGGAAAGATGGCTACCGGCTCAATTTGCAGCTCTTTCAGGATCGTCACGTGCTCCTGGAAACCGACGCTACGCTGTCGAAAAACAGCCCGCTCGTGATCAGGGGCCCGCAGGTCGGCGCCGGGCAGTTGTTGCTGTTGCTGATCGTCCAATAACATTGTCATCCCGAGCGGAGCGCAGCGGAGCCGAGGGATCCCGCGGGTTTCGTGGAAGACGTCGCGCGGATCTTCACGACTCGGAGCTTCACGGCAGCCCCACGGGATCCCTCGGCTACGCTGCGCTCCGCTCGGGATGACCCCGCCGCGGCACTCAAGCGTGGGCCGTTGCGGCCAATTGGCCTTCAGCGTTAACTGCCCAATGCGTTATCTCCTCGCGGCCCTCGTGACTCTCCTCCTCCTTTCCCCTGTGCGCGCCGAAGACAAATTCGATTTCGCGAGCACGCCGGGGAAGCTGCCGAAAGACGTGCGACCCGAGCGATACGCGATCCGGATCACGCCCAACCTCGAACAGCTCACCTTTGCCGGCTCGGAGACGGTACAGCTCGACGTGACGAAACCAGTGCAGCAAATCGTGCTCAATACCCTCGAGCTCGAGATCACAACTGCCTCAGTCGATGGCCAGGCGCTCGCGAAGAAAGCGATCCAGCTCGACCCCGCCGCGCAGACGCTCACCCTCGTGTTGCCGAGCGAACTCGCCGCGGGCAAACACGAACTCGCGCTGAAGTTCAGCGGCAAAATCAATGCTCAGGGCCAGGGTCTTTTCTTTGCCCGCTATCAGCAAAAAGGGAGCGACGAGAAGAAGATTCTCCTCGGCACGCAATTCGAAGCGACCGATGCGCGCCGGATGTTTCCCTGCTGGGACGAGCCGAGTTTTCGCGCGCGTTTTCAGCTCACCGCGGTCGTGCCGGACAGCTTCATGGCCGTCTCAAACATGCCAGTGGAGGAGGAGAAGAAGACTGACGCCGGCCGCGAAGTTCGCTTCGGCCTCACGCCGGCGATGGCGAGCTACCTCGTCGTGCTTTGCGCCGGGGAATTTGAGACGATCGAGAGCGAACAGGACGGCGTGAAACTGCGCGTCGTGACGACCAAGGGCAAAGCCGAGAATGGTCGTTACGCGCTCGAGAGCACCGCGAAAATTCTCCATTACTACAACGAATATTTCGGCGTCCCGTTTCCCTTGCCGAAGCTCGACCTGATCGCGCTTCCCGGCGGTTTCGGCGGCGCGATGGAGAACTGGGGCGGCATCACCTACTACGAAGCGGTCCTGCTTTTCGATCCGAAAAGTTCCGCGCTCGGGACGAAGCAGGATGTCTTCGCCGTCGTCGCGCACGAGATGGCGCACCAATGGTTTGGCGATCTCGTGACGATGGCGTGGTGGGATAATCTCTGGCTGAACGAAGGCTTCGCCTCGTGGATGGGCGCGAAGTGCACCGACCATTTCAACCCGGATTGGAACGAATGGCTGCGCCGTTCCGAGCCGCGCAATGCCACGCGACGGATCGGCTTTCCGAAGGACACGGCGATGCAATCCGATGCGCGTTCCTCCACGCATCCGGTGCAGCAACCGGTGAAAACCGAGGCGGAAGCGGGGAGCGCCTTCGACGAAATTACCTACCAAAAAGGGCGCTCGATCATCCGCATGCTCGAGAGTTTTCTCGGCCCGGACGTCTTCCGCGACGGCATTCGCAAATATATCGCGACCCACAAATACTCGAACACGACGACGGCCGATCTCTGGGACGCGCTCACCGAAGTCTCGGGCAAACCGGTTGGCGAAATCGCCCCGGCCTGGACGGAGCAGCCCGGTTTTCCGGAGATAAAATTCTCGCGTGACGGCAGCGTCCTCAAAGTCGAGCAGCAGCGCTTCGCGGTGCATTTCCCAAACCCGCCGGCCGAGCAATGGCAGGTGCCTCTGACTTATGGCGTCGAAGGCATCGCCGCCCCGAGCACTTTCCTGCTGCGCGAGAAGAGGGCGACCTTGCCTAACGAAGTCCCCAACGATCGCGCGGTGAAATTAAACATCGGCGACGCCGGCTACTACCGCGTCGCCTACGACGACGACTCCTGGAAGTTGCTCCTGAAAGTCGCCGGCGGCCTCGCCGAATCCGATCGGGTGAATCTGCTCCTCGACGCGTGGGCGCAGGTCGAGGCGGGTGAACAGCCGCTCGCGCATTACTTTGAGCTCGCCGAGAAGGTGACGGATAAGGACCAGCTCGCGGTTTTCGACCAGATCATTGACACCCTGAGCATGATCAATCGGCTGCTCGTGGGCGATCCCCTCCGGCCGCGTTTCCAGCAATATGCGCGCGGGCTGATTCACCCGGCATTCGACCGCATTGGCTGGAATGCGAAGCCCGGCCAGCCGGCCGCGACGACGTTGCTGCGGGCGTCGTTGATCCGCGGGCTCGGGGTGCT
The DNA here is from genome assembly GCA_038234295.1 of Chthoniobacterales bacterium. GTDB lineage: Bacteria > Verrucomicrobiota > Verrucomicrobiia > Chthoniobacterales > UBA10450 > Palsa-1392. The sequence continues at coordinate 7,287 of JBBSUP010000106.1, read as the reverse complement.
CGGCGACGCCAACATCATCGCGAGTTGCCGGTCGCGCTTCGACAAGTTCTTGGAAAATCCGGAAGCGATTCCGCCGGATTTGCGCCCCGAAGTGTTTTCGGTCGTTGGCCGTTACGCCGATCATCACACTTGGGAAAAGCTCCACCAGCTCGGCGAGAAAACGACGAGCACGGAAGAGAAGGGCAACTACTATCAGGCACTCGGTAAAGCGATCGCGCCGGAGCTGGTCGCGCGGACGCTTGCGCTCGCGCTCACGGACGAGTTGCCGACGAGCCGTGCCGGGACGTTGCCGAGCTTTTCGGCTCGCTACGGAGAGCACGGGGAGCTGGTTTGGGATTTTGCGAAGGCGCACATGAAGGCGCTCCTCGCGAAACAGGACGCGCTCGGGATCAACAGCTTCGCCGCGGGATTGTTCAGCTTCTCCACCGATCCGAAGGACGCGGAGGTCCTGCAAGCTTACGCCAAAGCGAACCTGCCGAAGTCGGCTGCCGAGTCGGTGGCGAAGGCGGTCGATGAGGTTGGTTTCCGCGCGGAATTCAAGAAACGGCTCGTGCCCGAGCTGGAGGAGTGGATCACCAAAACCACGACGCCCCCGCCGACGCCTTCTCCATCTCCGTCTCCGTCTCCATCTCCGTCTCCATCTCCATCTGAATCGTCTGCCACTACGCCGTCATCCTGAGCGGAGCGCAGCGGAGTCGAAGGATCCCGCCGGGTTTCTGGGAAGCGGTCGCGCAGGAAAGAGTCGCGGTTCGGCGCTTTCCAGCCATTCCGCGGGATCCTTCGACTGCGTTCCGCTGCGCTGCACTCCGCTCAGGATGACGCCGTGGCGCATCGCTTTCGTCGTGGCAGCGCTGAAAAACTTTCGAACGGAGCGCCGGCAACTTTCGCGCCCGAGGTTGCTACAGCATCGCCTTCTTCTCCGGCAGCTCCGGGTTCGGCGGCGTGGTGCCGGCCAATTCCGCTTCTTCGGCCTGCAGAAGGCGCGCCTGTTTCCAACCCACCACCGAGCGGCTGAGCAGGAAAAACGCGATCAGCCCAATCCAGAATGATCGCTGCCAGATCGCGAAAAGGATCAGCGCCGCGCCGCCCACAAAACCGATCGCAGTGGCCACAAGCAGGCTCCGGATTTGCCCGAGCGGAAACCAGAGCAGCGCGCGCAAAATCTGTCCGCCATCGAGCGGATAGATCGGGAGAATGTTGAAGATGAGCAGCCAAAGATTGATCCGCCAGAGCCAGACGAGGACGAGATACGCGTCGAGGTTGTCGTTCACCCAGCCGGCCTTGGCTGCGGCGAGGCGCGCGAACGAAAGAATCGGGATGAGCGCGACATTCACAAGCGGACCGGCCGCGATGCTCCAGAGCATTGCGCCGGCGCGCGACGGGGGACTGACGTACGCGATGCCGCCGAGCGGCCAGAGGAAGATCTTCTCCGCGGTGCCGCCGGTCTGGCGGCAGGCGAGGGCGTGGCCGAATTCGTGCATCGTCACGAACACGAAAAGCCCGAGGTAAAGCACGACCGCCCAGACCGGCGAGGTGAAGATCGCGCGCCATTGCTGCACTTCGTAGATCGCGATCAGGAACCAGGACCAATGGAGGAAAACTTCGATCCCGAAGATGCGGAAAAGTCGGATGGAACCGCCGGAGGTAGGCATGGCGCATCATAGCGCGGGCATCTTCGGAAGTCAGGCATCCTGCCAGCCGGTCGGCCGAGTCAGGCTGGAAGCCTGACTTCCAGTAGCCGATTGATCGTCGCGGCGGCGTAGGCGGCGCCGAAGCCATTGTCGATATTCACCACGGTGACGCCGCTGCCGCAGCTGTTAAGCATGCCTAACAATGCCGCAAGTCCCCCAAAACTCGCGCCGTAGCCGACGCTTGTCGGCACCGCGATGACCGGCTTATCGACCAATCCCGCGACAACGCTCGGGAGCGCGCCTTCCATTCCGGCGACGACCACGAGCGCCGCGCAATCGCGGAGCCGCTCCGTTTCCGCGAGGAGCCGATGGAGCCCCGCCACGCCGGCGTCGTAGATGCGCTCCACCGGATTTCCAAAAATCTCCAGCGTGACGGCCGCTTCCTCAGCGACCGGCAAATCGGAGGTGCCGGCCGCGACCACGCCGATGGCGCGCGCAAGCTTTGGTAGCGGCTCACGTTCGATCGTCAGGCAACGGGCACGCTCGTGAAAAACCGCGGACGGAAAGTCGCGCTGGACCGCCGCGAAATGTTCGGGCCGGACCCGAGTGGCGAGCACGACCGGGTCGCGTTCGAGGATCACCGCGGCGATGCGAGCGACTTCTTCCGGCGTCTTGCCCAGACCGAAAATCACTTCGGGAAAGCCCGTCCGCCGACGGCGGTCGATATCGACGCGCGCGAATCCGAGATCAACAAAACCAGCTTCCTCAGCCATCGCCGCCAGCTTAGAGGCCGCCTCCAAAGGCGCAACCCGCTAGAGGACTCCGCGCACACAGGTTGTCATCCCGAACCGGCGCAGCGCGGCGAGGGATCGCGCAGGCGTCGTTCGATGCAGCCCACCAGAGCGGGCTCGAGAAACGCTTGGGAGATCCCTCGCTGCGCTGCGCCAGCTCGGGATGACGGAAAACGAAGAGCCGCTTTACAACCCGATTTCCGGCTCGCGATTTACCGGCGAAATCAGCAGCCGCATCGGCAACATCGGCGACTCGTAGAAGCCGTGCTTCCGGAAGAACGATTGCGAGCGCAGCTCCGGCCGATCGGTCAGGAGCGTGATCCGGAGGAAGTTTTTCTGTTTCGCAAACTCGATCGCGTAATCGAGAAGCTGCGAGCCGTAACCGTGCCCGCGATGTTCCTTGTGCACCACGAGATCCTCGAGGAGGAGCACGAATCCACCCTCCGCCGTACTGATCGTGATGAGCAGATTCATCATCCCGACGATCGCGTTATCCACCCGCAGAACGAAGACGCGGCCGCGATTCGGCTGCTCGAAAATGAGCCGGAGCCCGCGCAGTTGTTTGTCGCGATTCGGCCGGAAATCGCTCTCCTCGCTGAAAAGCTCGCCGAGGAGACTGGACAATTCGTCCAAATCTTCCGAGACCGCGGGCTGGATCACGATTTCACTCACGGGGTCGTTATTCCACAAAGAGGGGCTGGTGGCAATCCCGGCGCGTTGACAAATCGGCCCGGGCTCCTAAAGTAGCGGCCCACCTCCTCCCGGGAAACCCCGTTTTTACCTATGAAACGCACCTTACAGCGATCGAAGCGAACCCGGAAACAGCAGCATGGTTTCCGGGCGCGCATGAGCACCAAAGCCGGTCGCGCCTGCCTCGCTCGTCGCCGTCAGCGCGGCCGCAAACGGCTCCTGCCGAAGGGCGCGGAAGTGCATTTCGCACGGCACACGCAGGCGTAGCGCATCGCGCCGGCTGTAGACGTTTCGCTCTGCGAAATGCGGGTTTCGGCGTCGCCCGCAGAATCGACGTCGCGCTCGCGCCTCGCAGAGGGAGGCGTCTACAAGGCTGGCGTTCCGGCACCTCGCTTAACGGTTCAGCTCCGAGAGCGGCCCGGCGTAGCCGGTGAGTTCGAGATAACCTTTCCCGCCGAGCGGTTTTCCGGTTCGGCTGCCGATGATGTCGAACGCGCCTTCCCAATAAACCAGCGGTGTAAAAACCAGCTCCTGATTTTCCAGCACCGGCTTGAGCTCGAACTGCAGCTGTTCGTCCGGCACCGCGATCTTCCAGCCAATGGGATAAGTCGCTTTTGTCTTCGGGCTTTTCCAAAACCGCACCGGAGTCAGATGAAAATCCGCGCTCGTTAGGCTGCGAGAACTGCCGTCGGCCCGAATAAAGGTGCCGCTCGAAACCGGATCGATCGTTCCGTTCGTTAGGCGCATCTGGTAAAGCATGAGCTCGCTCCCGTCGTCGAATTGGGCGGAAACCCAGTTCCATCCCGCCTGCCCGGCGGCGAGCTGATTCGTCGCCCATTCGTGGTCGAACCAACTCTCGCCTGTCACCGCGAGTTGCTCGTCGCCTAAGCGCAGCTCGCCGCTCGTGCGCAGTCGCGTGATCGAATAATAATACGAGGCATGACCTTCCCCCGCCGCCTTCTCGCTGATCCCCTGAGGGCCATGAATCACCGGCGCTTTTAGCGGCACGAGATGAAGCCGAAGCGCCGCCGCCGGCATCTCCGCCGCGAGTTCGAAGGAGCCGTCCGCGTTCATCTTTAAGTCCCACGAATCGATCCACGCGAGGCGCGCCCCGGCGCCGAAACCCGCTTCGGCGAAGGCGCCCCGACTGATCTTCTGCTGGAAAACGAAAGTCTTGCCCGCGGCATCGGTCACCGTGAAATGCGCGAACTTCAGGTCATCGACGACGAAGCGCGAAGCGGCCGCGTCGCGTTCGTTAGGCGAACGAATGCCCTGCCGAAAAAAGGTGAGCTCATAACCAAAACGCCGGCCCCGCTGGCCATTTAGGTTGCCGGTGAAATACCACCACTCGGTTTTGAAGCCGGCGTGCACGTGATGGTCGCGCGGGAAGGCGTAGCGATATCCCGGCTCGGCGATCTGCCAGCTGGACAGCGCTAAAATGAAAAACAGCAGCACGGATTTCATTCGCTTCTAATCACCTCCGCGATCGGGAGCCGCCCCGCGCGCCAGGCCGGAATCCAACCCGCCACGATGGAGGCCGCGATGATCCAAAGCGGCGTCCACGCCAGCGAAGCCCAGGGAAACGCGAGTTGAATCGTCCACCCGAAAAACGCGCGATTGATCACGCCGGTGAGCACCACCGCAAGGCATAAGCCCGCGGCCAGCCCAAGCACGCTCGCGAGCAGCCCGATCATCCCGCTTTCCCAGAGGAGCAGCCGCCGCACCTGCGCGGCCGAGGCGCCGATCGAGCGGAGCACGCCGAGTTCGTGGGCGCGCTCCGCCACCAGCGTCGTCAGCCCGAGGAAAATGCCGACAACTGCGACCACCACCGCGATCGTGCGCAGCACGTAGGTGACCGCAAAGGTCTGGTCGAAAATCTCGAAGATGCGCTGCCGCAGGGCGCGATTCGCGTAGACCGAAAACTCGCCGCGGCTGCTGAAGCGGGCGCGAAAATCCTCGGTGAGTTTTTGCGGCGCTGCGCCCGGTTTTATATAAACCGCGACGCTGTTCACCCGGTCATCGTGCCAGAGTTTGCGGAAGTTATTTCCGCTGAGAAACACGAGTCCCTGATCGTTCGTGTAGTTGTAGAAGACGCCGGCGATCGGGAACGCGGTGACCCCGCTCGGCGTCGGCAACTGCATCACGTCTCCCGCCGCGACCTGGAATCGTCGCGCGAAACTTTCCGAGACGAGCACGCATTGCGTGCCGTAAAAACGCGGCATGATCTCGTCAGCGCGGCCCTGCAAGAAACGCAGGTTCCGCCGATCGCTCCCGCGCACGACTGCGACCGAAATCGTCTGGTCGCGAAACGACAACTCCAGCGCGCGAAAAGTATCGACCGAATCGACCGCGGGATTTTGCTCGAGAAATCTGATCGCTTCCGGCGGCATGAACGAATGCGGCCCGGAGATTTCGTTTGCCGCGGGACCGATGAAGAGATCCGCCACGAGCGTCTGCTCGATCCAATCGCCAACGGTTTGGCGGAAAGAAAAAACCATCACCGCGACCCCGACGGTCATGGCCACCGCCGCGGCGAGTGAGGCGATCGTGATCGAGTTGCGGAGGAGCGCGCGTCCCAGATTCTGGGCGGCCAGGCGCGGCTCGATGGCGCGCCATTTCCAGAGGCGGACGAAGCGCGCAATCAGCTCCGGCGCGGCGAGTGAAAAACCCGCGAGCACAAAAAACGCCGCGCCGAAGCCGAGCCAGGCCGGACCGGTTCGCAGGGCGAGAAATGAAAACAACACAGCGAGCAAGAGCGAGAGCGCACCGCTGGAAATCCAGCCGCGCGAAAGACGGGCGGAACGCTCGAGGCGCAAACCGCCGTGCAACGCCTGTACCGGATCGGTCGCGGCCGCGCCCTGCGCCGGCAGCCAGGCTGCGATCAAGACCGAGGCGAGCCCAAGCGCGATCGCGCTGAGCCAGATCCACGGCGCGATCTGCAACTGCTGCACGTGCACTAAAACGTAGAGGGATGAGATCGTCTCCGCGACCGCGCCGACGAGCCCGCGCGCGAGGAAGTAGCCGCCCACGAGCCCGACCGCGATCCCCAGCAAACCGAGCGCGGCGGCTTCCCCGAGAAAGAGCCAGCGCACCTCCGCGCGGCTCGCGCCTAACGAACGTAGAATCCCGATCTCGCGCCGGCGCCGCACGACCGAAGCCTCGACCGTGTTGTAGATGAGAAACATGCCGACGAGAAGCGAGACGAGGCTCATGGCCGCGAGGTTGAGCTGAAAACCCGCGAGCATTTTTCCCACCTGGTCGCTCCGGCGCGCGGGCGGGGCGACGATCACATCGGGCGGCAATATCTTGCGCAACGCGGCCGCGACCGAGGACGGATCCGCCTTCTGGGTCAGGCGGAGCGAAACGGAATCGAGCCTCCCGCGCCGGCCGAAAAGTTCCTGGGCCCAGCCGACGTCGATCGCTGCGAAATGCTCGTCGGGCGCGACCTCGGCGGCTTCCTGCTGCAGTAAAAACCCGATCGTTAGGCGACGGGTCTCACCGTTGCTTTGAATCGTAATTTCATCGCCGGCGCGAAGGTGATGTCGCTGCGCCAGTGCGGCGCTCAAGGCGATCACGCACGGCCCATGCAGCCATTGCTGAAAATCGAAACCGGGCTGGGAAAAGCCCGTCAGCTCGTAGGTGCGAAAGGGTTCGTTCGTGAAAACGTCGATCCCGAGAAGGTCGAGATATTCCCCGGGAAACTGCGGCAGACTAACGAACCCCCTGACCAGCGGCGTCGCCGCCGCGACGCCGGGCGTGCGCGCAATCTGGGGGAGCAGTTCGTCCGGCAGATTCCCGGCCGACGCCGTGATTTCGAGCTGCGCTTTCCCGGCGACGACCTCCACGCTCGCCGCGAAGGCGCGATTGGCGCTTTGGTTCGCAATTTGGATTGCGAGATAGAGCGCCACGCCGAGCGCGACGGTGAGGACATTCAGCGTCGCGAGGAGCGGATGACGCGCGAGATAGCGCAGCACATGCCAGCGAAAGAGGCGGGAATATTGCGCGATCAAGCCGGGGAAAGATGCGGAGAAACCCGGTCGCCGCCAATCGCGCCTGCCGGCGCGCTCTCGTCCTTGAGCCACGCGCGGAAGGCTTCAAATTCTTTAGAGGGCGTCTAAAGTCGGGTCATCCCGAGCGGAGCCCCGCGGCCGCGGGGCGGAGTCGAGGGATCCCGT
>JBBSUP010000105.1:0-11288 GCA_038234295.1 Chthoniobacterales bacterium | reverse complement strand
GTCGCGGTATTGCTGGTATTTCTTCACCGCGATCGTCGACTTCTCCAGCTTGTCGATGTCGCCATAAATGTTCTCGAGCGAGTCGGTGTCGGTCGCGCGGAAGAAATGGCCGCCGGCGATCTGCGCGACTTCCTTCAATCCGGCCTCGTTGAATTCCACCCGCTGATTTTGGTAGATCATGTTGCCCGAGGCGTCGGTGATCGGGCGGCCATTGTTCTGGTCGAAAATCGGTACCGGCGCGATGCCGTTAATTCCCGCACCGATCGCGTAGAGCTGAATATGAAGTGCCTTAATCGCTTCCGCGGCGGTGTTCGGCGGAATCTTGCCGGCGTTGTTTTCGCCATCGGTAAGGAGAACGATCGCGCGGCTTTTCGATTTCTTATCCGTCAGGCGATTCGCCGCCGAAGCCATCGCCGAACCGATCGCCGTCCCGTCTTCCACCAGCCCAATCCGGACGCGCTCGAGATTTTGCAGAAGCCAATCGTGATCGAGCGTGAGCGGACTCACGACATACGGTCGGCCCGCGAAAGCGATGATCCCGATGCGATCGTTCGGCCGGCTGTCGATGAAATTGCGCGTGACCTCGCGGATGGCGTCGATCCGCGTCGCCGATTCGCCGCCGACGGTGAAGTCTTTCGTCAACATCGAGCCGGAAACGTCGAGCACGACCATGATGTCGATGCCGCTCGCTTCCACTTCGGTCAGGCTCTTGCCGAGTCGTGGGCGGGCGAGGGCGATGATGAAAATCGCGAGCGCGAGATAGAGCAGTCCGCGCATGATTGCGCCGGCGTTGGACGCGCTTCGTTTCCCGAGCGCCTGCAAGGTCGCGGTCGACGAAAACACGAGCGCCGCGGCGGCCCCGCGTTGCCCGCGCAGCCAGGCGATGAGCGGCACGAGCAGGAGCAAGAGCAGGAACCACGGATGCGCGAAGGAGAAACCCCAGCCGGAGCCTTCGGGCCAAAGTTTAAGCGGGTTCAAGGGCGCCTCCTTTCACGAACCGATCGGCCTCGCGCAGGAGCAGCCGGCTGTCCTCCGTCGTCGCGTCGTAGCGCGCGAATTTAATCAGGTCGCAGCGGTTTAGAAAATCGCTGAGCAAACCTTGATCGTCCGCGGAAAACGACGAGGTCGCGGCGAGGGTGTTCAAGAATTCCACCGAGGTCTGGCGCGTGACCGGGAGCTGATATTGCTCGGTCACGTAGCGGCGCAAAATATCGGAGACGCGGATGCTGAATTGATATGGCGGCAAGGTTTCGATTTGGTTCTCGATCCGCGCGAGTTGATCGATCGCGCGCTCCCGCGGGGTCTGGATTTTCGCCGGCCGGCGACGCCACCATTTCACCAGCCAAATCGTAAGCCCGATAAGCAGAAGCAGACCGGCGACGGCGCAGAAAACCATCCACGGCTGGAGGACGAAGTAGTCCACCGGCGGTGCGATATCGTGGAATTCCTGAGCGAGAAATAGGTGCATCAAAGTTCAGCCTAACGACGCGCCATGCGCCGTTCCCGTTGTTTGAAAAAGGTTCGCAGCGCCGGGAGATAATCGTCGCCCGTGCGCAGCGAAATCGCATCGATGTTGTTCCGGCGCAGCAGGCGAATCACCTCCGCGCGGCGCTGTTCCGCGAGCGCGCTAAACCGGCTCCGGGTTTGCCGGTCGCCGGTGTTGATCTCGATCTGCTCACCGGTCTCGGCGTCTTCCAAAGTGATGATACCGATATTCGGCAACACCTCCTCGCGCTGGTCATCGATCCGGATGGCAATGAGGTCGTGCCGCCGGCTTGTGACCGTGAGCGCGCGCGAAAAATCTTCCGCCTGGAAATCCGAAACGAAGAACACGACGGAGCGGCGCGTGACGATGTGATTGAGATAATCGAGCGCGAGACCAGGCAAGGTGCCGCGCCCTTTCGGCTCGAAGAAAAGGATCTCGCGAATCAGGCGGAGCGTGTGCGAGCGGCCTTTCTTCGGCGGAATGAAAAGCTCGACCTGATCGGAGAAGAGAATCAGGCCAACCTTGTCGTTATTTCGGATCGCGCTGAAGGCGAGCAGGCAGGCGACTTCCGCGGCGAGTTCGCGTTTCGATTGCGTGACGCTGCCGAAATTTCCTGAGGCGCTGACATCGACCACGAGCATGACGGTGAGCTCCCGTTCTTCGGTGAATTTTTTCACAAACGCGGTCCCGAGACGCGCGGTCACATTCCAGTCGATCGCGCGAATCTCGTCGCCCGGCTGATATTCGCGCACGTCTTCAAAGTTCATCCCGCGACCCTTAAAGACGCTGTGATAATCGCCGGCAAAAGCCGACTGCACGAGACCCTTGGTCTTGATCTCGAGGGCGCGGATCTTCTTCAGAATCTCCGCCGGAGTGCGCTCGCCACCCCCGTCATCCCGAGCGGATCCCGCGAAAGCGGGAGAAGTCGAGGGATCCCGTGGCATTACCGCGAAGCTCCGCTGCGATTTCCGACAGAGTAGATCTCGAGCAAGAGATCGCGCCACTCCGGGTTGGACTTGGCAACCAGCGCTTCCTTCTTCGCCCGGGTCCAGTTCTTCAACTGTTTCTCGCGCGCGATCGCGCTTGCGGGGTCGCTGAAGGTTTCGAAATAGATCAATTTGTGCGCGTTGTATTGCTTCGCAAAAGCGCTGCCTTTGCCTAAGGAGTGTTCGCTCGCGCGACGTTCCAGATCGTTCGTTACGCCGATGTAAAGCACGGAGTGGCGGTCGTCGTTCGTGAGGATGTAAACGTAATAGTTCTGGTGTGTCATCGGGGCTTCACGGCTGCTCCACGGGATCCCTCGACTGCGCTGCGCTTTGCTCGGGATGACAGTAGTGGTGCGCCGTTACGGGAGCGCCTCGGCGGTTTTAAGGCCATCTTGTCACTCGTCACTTCTCTTAAGGCACCGGCAAACCGGCGAAGATGCGTTCGATCACGGTTTCACTCGTTAGGCTCTCGGCTTCGGCTTCGTAACTCACGATCACGCGGTGCCGCAAAACATCCGCGCCGATGCTCTTAATATCCTGCGGCGTGACGTAGCCGCGGCCGTTCAGGAAAGCGTAAGCGCGCGCGGCGAGGGCGAGATAAATCGTAGCCCGCGGCGAAGCGCCGTAGCGGATGAGTCCATCGAGTTCCAGCCGGTAACTCGCCGGCTCGCGCGTCGCCCAGACGACGTCGACGATGTAATCCTTCACCCGATCGTCGATGTAAATTTGGTTCACCAACTCGCGCGCGGCGATGATCTGTTCCGGCTGGACGACCGCACTCACCTCGAGGTTCGGCGACGACGTCGCCATGAGATCGAGGATCTGGCGTTCCTCCGCCTTCGAGGGATAGCCGACATTCAGCTTCAGCATGAAACGATCGAGCTGCGCTTCCGGAAGCTGGTAGGTGCCTTCCTGCTCGAGCGGGTTTTCGGTCGCGAGGACGAGGAATGGGTCGGGCAGCTTGTACGTGGTATCGCCGATCGTGACCTGGCGTTCCTGCATCGCTTCGAGGAGCGCGCTCTGTACCTTGGCGGGCGCGCGGTTGATTTCATCGGCGAGGATCAGATTCGAAAAAATCGGGCCGAGCTTGGTCGTGAACTCGCCACTGCGCGGGTTGTAAATGAGCGTGCCGATGAGGTCGGCGGGGAGTAGATCGGGCGTGAATTGCAGGCGCTGAAATCCGGTGTGGATGCAGTTCGCCATGGTCTTGACCGTGAGGGTTTTCGCCAACCCTGGGACGCCCTCGAGCAGGATGTGGCCATTGGCGAGCAGCCCCAGCAAGAGCCGGTCGACGAGGTATTTCTGCCCGATCACGACGTGTCCGACCTGTTCTCGCAGCGGCGTGATCCATTGCCCCAGCTCCTGCACTTGCTGGGTGATTTCCTGCGTTGAATTCATAGGTTTGGTGAGACAAATCAACGCGAGATGCGTTCGATTTTAGACCGGTGAAGGATGGAGCTGACTTGGACCCCGCCAAATCACTCCTGAGATTTTGTCGTCCTCGGACGGAACTAAGGTAGGCGGCTGTCCTATCCCCCAGAGATCGACTCCGGTAAACCGAAATGTGCTCGACCAAAAAAATCTGCGCCGATACGGTCGGTTTCTTTTTGGTTCATGATTCCCACCCAGCACACTTTGGTCATTCGAATCCAGGCGGGTGGTTCGGATGACGACTGGGGTCGGTTTTATTCACTCTACGAGCGGCCGATCCTCGCCTTCGCGGCCTCACATTCCCTGAGCGAGGTGGAATGCGCGGATGTCCTGCAGGAAACGATGATCAAGATGCTACGGGTCGGATTTGCCCGGTTCGATCCGACAAAGGGGCGATTTACCGGTTTTCTCTTTCATGTCGCGCGCTGCTGCGTGGTCGATGCCTTGCGGCGGCGAGGTCGCCGGGAAGGTCGGCATGTCTCGATCGATGCCGCGGCCGAGTTGGGCGCGGGAAGAACACCGTTCGAGCTGGTGGATGGCAACGATGATCCGGCGAATCTCGCCGAGCGCGCCGGTGAGATGGCGCTGATTTTTCGCGCACTGGATTTAATGATCGAGAGGCACTGCTTTCGACCCCGCACCGTCAGTCTCTTCAAAGCGGTCACGATCGAGCAACGGGACCCGCAGAAGGTGGCGGAAGAATTCGAAACATCTGTGGGCAATGTTTACGAAGCCAAGCGCGCGGTGCTGGCCCGGCTGCGTCGGATGTTGCAGGCGCTGGATCGCGGCGCGGACCTGGAGGAGGCGCTGGCCGCTTAGATTCCAGCGCAAAGTTATGAACTCACCCATCGCCGCAATCTCGGATGAGGCCCTTGCACAACTGGTCTTTGAATCGCAGGAAACCGAGCGCTGCGTCAAAGCGCCGCCGTCGGATATCCTCGAGCGGGTCCGCCAGTTTATGGTGCTCTATCGCGACCTCGCGGCGCAGCCACTTGGTCCTGGTCTGCTCTACCAAATTCGCAGAGCGGAAGAGGCACAATTCCAAGCGCTTGACCGGAAGCTGGTCGTAGGCCGCCTCTCGAAGAGCGACTATCATCCCGCCGGCTGCGACTTGGCTTGCGACGATCAGCAGATGAGTCGCCATCATTTCGAGATCGAGCTGGTCGATGGCCTGTACGTGCTGCGCGACTTACAAGCTCGCAATGGCACCTTCTTGAATCAGCAACCCAAGCGGATCACCGAGGCGGTGTTGAAGGAGGGAGACCTTATCTCGGCCGGCAGCCGAGCTTTCATCTTCCTCGGAGATGACGCCAGTCTGCGCGTCGGCGCCTGCTAAAGATTCGGCTTTCTTTTTGGGGTTCGCCCAGAAAGGATCGGGCGAAACACCAGGATCGTCCTCGATTCCTCCTCTCGCAAAGCCAGTGCCTTCTCTCGTTGAAATCCTCGTGCTCGGCCCGAACCATGAGCAAAGGTTCGTTGCCGAACGGAATGGAACGATCACCGTGGGTCGAAGCTCTGACTGCCAGGTGGTGTTGGATGAGTCCCTCATCGGACAATCCCGGGTGCATCTCGATTGGGCCTCGGACCAGGAACTAAACCTCGCATTGGCGTCCGGCTGGGAACAGTTAGAACAACGCGGTGGTGTGCGACTCGACGGCGAGCCCGTCGACCTGCCAGTCAGAGTAGGGGAAGGAAGCGAAATCACCTTGGGCGCGGCGAAGCTGACCTGGCGCCACTTGCCGAGAGAAGAGTGGCCGACGTTGGCGAGTGGCGACGCGCCGTCGGGCGCTGCCGAGAAACTCACGGAGGTGCTACAGCGGGAGCGCTATGAGTTTGGCGCAGAGGTAGGACGTGGCGCGATGGGCCAGGTCGTGATCGCGACGGAAAAGCCGCTCCAGCGTCCGATCGCGCTGAAGAAGCTCCTGCGCCCCGGGAACAGGGAAGATCAGGAACGCTTTATCCGAGAGGCCCGCATCACCGGCCGGCTCCAGCATCCCAGTATCGTTCCCGTGCACGAGCTTAGTGCCGACGAAAACGGCAGTCCCTTTTACACGATGAAGCTCGTGCAAGGGCTCACTCTCCACGAGATCCTGCGCAGCCTCTCCCAGGGCAACTCCGAAGCCTTGCGGCAATATCCTTTGCCCGCGCTCCTGACCATCTTTCAAAAGGTCTGCGACGCTGTTGCTTTCGCGCACGCGCAGCCCGAGCCCGTGATCCACCGCGACCTCAAGCCGGAGAACATCATGATCGGCGACTACGGCGAAGTGCTGGTGATGGATTGGGGCTCCGCCAAGGTCCTCCGGAGGGACGAGCTTCCGCTCGTCCAGGGTGACTCAGTAAATTCCACGCTAACTAACGATCAAAGAGCAGAAGAGACCGAAGAAGCGACCGATCATCTTTTCTTGACGCTTCCCGGGAGCGTCATGGGCACCCCCGGCTACATGGCTCCCGAACAGGCCCGGGGCCAGGCCGACGCGGCGGATGAGCGCACCGATGTCTACGCGCTGGGCGCAATTCTCTACGCTCTGCTCACGCTAGAAGCACCATCTAGGCTGACTGCGAAAGAAGCCCAATCCTTCGAAGAGCGACGCCAGAGCGGTGAGAATCTCAGCGACCTGTTCGGCAACCATGTCGCACCCGTCGTCGCGGGCAAAGCTGCGCGCGCAAAGCTCCTCCACCTTCCCGGCCGGAAGCTGCCGGATTCGTTAGTCGCCGTCGTCCGCAAAGCCATGAGCCTGCACCCCAGCGACCGCTTCGTCAGCGTCAAGGCTTTCCAGGCCGACATTGCGGCCTTCCAGGCCGGTTTCGCGACCAGCGCCGAAGAGGCCGGCGCTTGGACGCGCTGCAAATTGCTGGTAGCGCGCCACAGGGTCCTGGCGACCGCTGTCCTGACCACCTTCGCGATCCTGCTCGGAGCTACGCTCGTTAGTCTGGAGCAACGCCGGGTCGCACTGGAGAGTAACCAGAGTTTACAGCTCGCTCTGCGGCGCGCCAGCAGCGCGGATCTGGCAACGGCCCGGCAACGGTTGCACGACGGAGCGTGGCGCGAGGGCGTGGCGCTGCTCGGACGTTCCCTCAGCTTCTGGCCGGAGAACCGCGCCGCGGCCGATTATCTCCTGAGCGCGATCGCCTTCGGTCGCGGCGACCGCGACCGGCTGCCCCTTTTCGGCGTTTACCACGACGCTGCCGTTGTGAAAGCCGCCTTTAGCCCTGACGGGCGCTACTTTGCTACCGCCAGTAATGATAAGACGACGAGGGTATGGGATGCCGTGACGGGCGCTCAAGTCGGCCGGACATTCGATCTTGACGCCCCCGGTGGCGCGCCGTGTTTCAGTCCTGACAGCCGCAGATTGCTCACGATTGGCGAAGAAGGCCTCGCCAAGCTCTGGGACCTACACAGCGGCTCCATGATCGGTCAGCCGATGCGGCACGGCCGTCCCGAGCTCGACTCGGTGCGGAATGTCGCAAGCGGCGTCTTCACTTCCGACGGCCAACGAATTTTGACCGCGTCATTTGACCATACCGTCCGCCTCTGGGAAGCGGCGTCGGGCACAGAGCTAGGGCAGTTGGTCCTTCCACAAAGGGTCTCACTCGCGATTTTTAGCCCGGATGAATCCCGCATTCTCGCATCTTACTGGTATGGGGGCGCGATCCTCTATGATGCCCATACACTGCAACCTATCGGCTCTCCGATGACACATGGCGCGACGGTTATTACGGCTAGTTTTAGCCCGGACGGAAATAAGATTGTGACTTCGAGCCTGGATAATACCGCCCGCATTTGGGATGGACATACCGCGCAGCCACTCACGGATCCGCTCAAACAAACTGACTATGTTTGGACGACGGCGATAAGTCCCGGCGGCAAACTCTTCGCCACGGCTGGCTATGATAAGACGGCGAGACTTTTGTCGCTGGAGGATGGCAGTCCGGTCGGAAGGCCGATGAAACACGAGGGACCGGTCGATTCAGTCGCATTCAGTCCAGATGGGAAGCGCCTGCTCACCGGCAGCCGTGACCGGATGGTGCGCCTGTGGGATGTCGCGACCCGTGAGCTTGTTGCAAACCCGATGCGCCATGACGACATCGTCCTCCACGCGCTTTTTAATCCGACCGACGGGAGCAAAATCCTTTCCGTCGGCTGGGATAACGCTGCCTACATTTGGGAAGCAACGCCGCCTTCGTGGTCCGGAGAAGTTATCCCTTTGCCTGGCGAAGTACGCTGGCTCGCGTTCGCCGGGGATGACGACCATCTCTTCGTCGCCACGAGGGGCGGCGCAGCCGGGGTATGGTCTCTCGAGGAGAATAGATTTGTCACTCCAGTCGCGCGGCAGCGTGAGGCGATTTCTGCGGCGGCCTTTCACTCGCCCGGCGGACGATTCGCCACCGCGAGCGCCGATGGGATCGTACGTTTCTGGGAAGTAGCCAGTGCGCGTCAAATTGGTGAGACGCCGCCAACGAAGGACGCCATCATGGCCCTCGAATTCGCGAACGACGGGAATTCGGTATTCGTGGCCTATCTCAGTGGGAATGTTTTGCAGTGGAAAATTCCAGATGGAACCCAAATCGGAAAGGCGAGAAAGCATCCCGAGAAAATGGACGCTCTGGCGGTCGGGCCTTCGGGTGAGGAGTTAGCGACCGGTTGCCGTGATGACTATGTCTATCTCTGGCAGACAAGGGGAGCCGATTCTTCACCTCGTCGATTGTTGAACACCAATCGAGTACTTTCGGTTGCTTATGATCCCAGCGGGAAGTCGATCGCGGTCGGCTCCGAAGACCATACGGCGCGCATCTGGTCAGTCGATTCGGAAAAACAGACGGGCGAAGCGTTTGTGCTCAACGGACGCGCGACGGCCTTGCATTTCACCGCTGGCGGCAAGGCGCTGCTCGTCGGGGGCGTCGAAGATACGATGGTGACCTGCTATGACACTAAAACTCACGAGGCCCTTTACCTCCCTCTTCCCCACCCGGCTGGAATAAGTCATATCACTGCCAACGCTAGTGGCTCCCTTGTGGCCACCGTCACCAACGACGGCGCCGCCCGCCTCTGGCGCATCCCTCACACCGCGCAGCCGCCGCCAGCCTGGCTTCCCGACTACCTTCGCGCCATCGGCGGAATGGCCTTCTCCGCCGACCAACGTCTGGTCGAAGTGCCGACGCGTGAACGTCTGGCGCTACGCCAAAAGCTCCTCGCGATGCCGCCCGATCCTTCGGAGTGGGATACGATCATGCGGTCTAGCCTTCAGCGATAGCTCGCGTTGTAGCCGGGGCCGGCGACCCCGGTGATTTCATTCGTCTTCCGCAACAAATCTGATCGGCACGTTCCACGCCGGTTACTCAGCAGCCATCGGATTTCGCCATTTCAGACCGGGAAAGCGAGAGAAATCACTGTCCGTCGAGTGCAGGATGCAATTGTGCTCAACCGCGAGGGCAGCCAAATGGGCGTCCGACACCAGATTCCCGTCGCGTTACCGGTTCGCAGCATCCGTTGAAAACATTTCCAATGTTCCTCCGTCACGTGAATCACCCGGGCGCACGGCTGCTGAAACCAGCTCTCAACGCGTTCGGTCGCTTCCTTCAATGTCCGGGGCCGGCGATGCAAACGCGCATTGGTGCTCACGCGGATGAACGCACTCAGCGCCGACCAGCAGAAGGCCACCGGCTCGGAGCCACTCAACTGTTCGTCCCACCATTCCCGCGCGGCGGCATGACGCTCGGAAAGGCTGTCCTCGGCGTAAAGCAACAGATTGGCATCGACCAGAATCATGAGTGATCTTCGCCTTCCGCGCACGCCAGCAGCTCACTGATGTTGTCGTAGCTGAATCCCTGGCGCAACCCCATCGGCCGCGGCTTGGTGCGATAGCGTTTGGCTGCCGGCGGCGAGAGGACTTTGTCCAGCCCGACGCGTAAGGCGGCATTGACGATTTCCCAGAACGACTTCCCCAAGCGCGCGGCCGCCCTTTTGGCTTTGGCCGCAACCTCGGGCTCCAGCGTCAATGTGGTCCTCAGGTAAGCATCATGATGTCATCGTGGGCACTTTCAAGACATCCATCCCGCGATGTCCCCTCCGCTCAAAGTTCGCGCTTCCCCGCGAAAATATTAACCTCTTGGGCTGAGATTGCCGGCTTCCCCAGCGGTTTACAAAGAATGCGGCGTAAGGAACAGCCCGGCGCCGGCGCGTCACGCCAAACTCCCCATAGCGTCCTGGTTGTCGATGATGCGGAAATCATTCGCCGGGGAATCGTTGCTATCATTTCTGCCGAGCCGGACTTTTCCATCTCTGGCGTCGCCGGAGATGAAGCTGCCGCGGTAAGGCATCTGGAACGTGGTCAGACCGATCTTCTTCTCCTCGATCTGTCGCTTGGTCATCGCGACGGGATGCAGTTCCTGAAAGATATCGCGGGCCGTTTTTCAGGCATCCGGATTATCGCACTCTCTGATTACGGAGATCCGCTTTACGCCACCCGGGCTCTTCGCGCCGGCGCAGCCGGCTACCTCACGAAGCACGCCAGCGCGACACAACTCATCACCACAGTCCGAGCGGCAGTTGCCGGCGACACACTTGTCGGAGCACCGCGCAACGCCTCCCAACGCGAGGTTCGCCCGCCCGCAGTATCGCGAGCCTTACTGACAGGGAACTCCATGTCTTCCGACTCATCGGCACGGGTCTCGGCACCAGCCGGATAGCGCAGGAACTCGGCCTTAGCCGCAAGACGATCGAGACCTACCGCGAACACATCAAGCTCAAGCTGAGCTATCCCAACGCCGAGGCCCTCCGGCAAGGCGCTCTCGACTGGGCCAATTCATTCTTCAGGCAGATTCGTGGAGCGCGGAAAAATCGGTGAAACCCCCGATAGGCAACGTTGAGGTGGGTCGCTACTTTCGGCTTCCTTTGAAAACCTCGTCGTACAGGATTTTTGCCACGGATGGGCACAGCGAGACGACCTTCCGCCTTCGCCGAGGCCGGTCTACGCCGTTGCGAGTCCGGTTACCCAGTCTGGCTGCGAGTGATTTCCGAATCCGTGTAATCCGCAGTCCAATTATGTTCGGGCTCGCGGCCGAGCATGTATCCACATCCAACAGGAATATTCATCCCCTCTGCCTACTCTCGAGAGAGGCTCCGCGTTACGTCAGGTGCAATCCCAAATTTGTAGAAGCCGGGTTCCTCACCTTGGTTCCGTGCCAGTCTCGCATGTCTCGGACATTTTTAGAAACTTCGTCCCGCCGTCCCCGTAAAGCTAGAAGCTGTCCGAAAAGTCTTTTCTGTAACTATAAAGATGCTTATCGTTAGGCATGTTTATATCTGATGAGCAGTGGAAACTCTTCGGCCCCAGCTTGGAGGTAGAAAAGCGCAGTTCGTTCGGTCGGCCGCGGGCGGATAGCCG
>JBBSUP010000104.1:0-11453 GCA_038234295.1 Chthoniobacterales bacterium | reverse complement strand
TCATCGACCGCGCGGGCCTCGGCACCGTTCTGTCCCCCACGTTATGGGGGCATTTGTGTGGCGCGTGGTCCGGGCTGCGTATATACCCCCCCCCGCTGGGGGGACGCCCGCGCAACTAAAGAAAACGCCCGCGAACCAACGGTTCGCGGGCGCTTCTTTAAGTAATCAGACTAACGACGCTCCCGATTAGGGCTCGGTCGTCGTCGTGGTCGTCGTTTCCTTCTTCTCGTAGTAGGTGATCGGCTTCGCGAGGGTCACTTTCGTGATGACCATGCGATCGCCTTCCTTCGCGTAGGTGTAGGTCAGGGGCATGTCCGGGCGGAGCGCCGAGACCTGCACCGCAGCGCCGGTCGGATCGACCACGGTCGTCTTCTCGGTGTAGTAATAGGTGGTCGGTTCCGCGCCGGTGGTCGTGCGCACGGTCATGGAGTTGCCGCTTGGCGAGAGGGTGGTGAGGGTGCCGGTCCCATCCATCGTCGAGGTGGAGGTGGCCGTCGTCGTCCCCGCCACACCTGTCGTGGTGCTCGCGCTGACATCAGTCGTGCCGCCCGTGGTCGCTGTCGTGGTTGTGGAAGTTTCCTGCGCGAAAGCGGTGCCGAGCGCGAACGCTCCAGCAACTCCGGCAGCCATTAATTTCGTGAATGTATTGAGTTTCATGTTTGTCCTTTGGTTTGGTTAAACGGATGGTCTCCGTCGTGTTTAGGTCCGACCGGTCCTGGCGGACGTTTATTCAATGGTGTCTTCTATTCGTGCCCGCCTTTTCTTCCGGCCTCATTGTTAGGCCTTTTTCCTGCCGGCTTTTCATTTAATCATGCAGCCCCTGCCTGGATTCCGCGATTTCCTCCCGGACGATTGCGCCTTTCGCAACGCTGTTTTTGCCTCTTGGAGAGCGGTTTGCCGTCGCTACGGCTTCGTCGAATGGGACGGCCCGGTGCTCGAGCCGACTGAGTTGCTCCAGAAGAAGAGCGGCCCGGAAATCGTCACTCAGCTCTTTAACTTTACCGACAAAGGCGGCCGCGAAGTGACGCTGCGGCCCGAGCTTACTCCCACGCTCGCGCGCGTCGTCGCGGCGCATGCGCGGGAATTCCGCAAGCCGCTCAAGTGGTTCTCGATCCCGCAATGTTTTCGCTACGAGAAACAGCAGCGCGGACGGCTCCGCGAACACTACCAGCTTAACTGCGACTTGATCGGTGACGACTCGTTAGGCGCGGATGTGGAAGTGGTCGCGCTTGCGATCGATCTTCTGCGCGGCTTCGGCTTTTCCGCGAGCGATATCGTTGTCCGGCTGAGCGACCGCACGTTTTGGACCGATCTGCTGTCCGCTCAACAGGTGCCTCTGGAACGCTGGACCGAACTCCTCCAGGTGATCGACAGATCCGAGCGCGAGCCGCGGGAAAAAACCGCGGAAAAGCTCGGCGAGCTGGCCGGTCCAGTCTTCGAGATTCTCGACGGCGGCGGACGGAGCGAGAAGCTCGAGCAGCTGGTCGCGCAGCTCGCGGAGCGTGGCTTCGCGGAGTTCGTCCGGATCGATCTCGCGATCGTGCGTGGGCTGGCCTACTACACCGGCGTGGTCTTCGAAGTCTTCGATCGCGCGGGGGAATTGCGCGCGATCGCGGGGGGAGGTCGCTATGACAAGTTGATCGCGCAGTTAAGCGACGACGCTGTCTCCCTGCCGGCGGTCGGGTTCGCCATGGGCGATGTCGTGCTCAGCGAGTTGATCAAAAATTCTCCCGCGGCTTCCGCGCGGATGGCCGATCTCGTCCGTCAGGAAAACGCGCTCGATCTCTACCTCGTGATCGCGAAAGAAGAGCGAAGAGCGGATGCGCTGCGGCAATTGCAGCAGCTGCGTGAGGCCGGCTGGCGCGTCGATTGCGCGCTCGCGCCGGCGAAAGTCGGGAAACAATTCCAAACCGCCGAAGCGCTTGGCGCATGCGCGACGCTGCTCTACGGCGACGAATGGCCGGCGGTGAAATTGAAAACGCTCGCGACCCGGGACGAAGTGGTCGTGCCGCACGAAGAAGTGCTCGCCACCGTGCAACGCCTGTGGGCGCGCCAATTGTAGGGCGGGCGCTTCGCCTGCGCAGTTTCCAAATCAGGGCGACCGAAGCGGTCGCCCTACAATCCGGTTCTGCTCCAGAAAATTGCGCCCGCCGCTTTCTGCGGCAAAGGTGCGAACGACATGTCCGACGAATCTTCCCGCGGTAAATCCGATCGACTCTGGTACAAAGACGCGATCATTTACGAGCTGCACGTTAAGACATTCCAAGACAGCAGCGGCGACGGCATGGGCGACTTTCGCGGGCTCATCGACCGGCTAGATTATCTCCAGGAATTGGGCGTCACCGCGATCTGGTTGCTCCCGTTTTATCCCTCGCCCATGCGCGACGATGGCTACGACATCGCGGATTATTACGACATCAATCCGAAGTTTGGTTCGCTCGAGGACTTCAAGGCTTTCCTCGAGGCGGCGCACTCGCGCGGCTTGCGGGTGATTACGGAGTTGGTCATCAATCACTCGTCGGATCAAAATCCGTGGTTTCAAAAATCGCGCCGGGCCGTGGCCGCGCGCGTGGCCGCAGGCCGTCCGGTCGCGGGGGAAGTTACTTCAACTGAAGACGCCTTCGCGGACCTCTATGTCTGGCGTGAGTCACCGGAGCGTTACAAGGACGCGCGGATTATCTTCAAGGACTTCGAGACTTCGAATTGGTCCTGGGACCCGGTCGCGAAGGCTTACTACTGGCATCGCTTTTACGCGCACCAGCCGGATCTGAATTTCGATAACCCGACGGTGCACAAGATGGTCGAGGACGTGCTCGATTTCTGGCTCGAGATGGGCGTCGACGGTCTGCGCCTCGACGCGGTCCCCTATCTCTACGAACGCGAAGGAACTAACTGTGAGAATCTCCCGGAGACTCATAGCTACCTCAAGAAGCTGCGCGCGCACATGGAGGCGAAGTTTCCCGAGCGGATGCTTCTCGCCGAAGCGAATCAGTGGCCCGAAGACGCGGTGAAGTATTTCGGTGACGGCGATGAGTCACACATGAATTTCCATTTCCCGCTCATGCCGCGGATGTTCATGGCGCTGCAGATGGAAGATCGCTTTCCGATCATCGACATTCTCGAGCAGACGCCGCCGATTCCGGATAACTGTCAGTGGGCGATGTTTCTCCGGAATCATGACGAGCTAACTCTCGAGATGGTGACGGATGAGGAGCGCGACTACATGTGGCGCGTCTATGCGACCGACCCGACGGCGCGGATTAATCTCGGGATTCGTCGCCGGCTCGCACCGCTGCTCGCGAATAGCCGGCGGAAGATCGAATTACTGAACATCCTTCTCTTCTCGATGCCGGGGACGCCCGTGCTCTACTACGGTGACGAGATCGGGATGGGCGATAACTTCTATCTCGGCGATCGCAACGGCTGCCGGACGCCGATGCAATGGAGCAGCGATCGCAACGCCGGTTTCTCGCGGGCGAACCCGCAACAGCTCTATCTCCCGATCACGATCGATCCCGAGTATCACTACGAAGCGATCAACGTGGAGAATCAGCAGAAGAACCTGTCATCGCTGCTCTGGTGGACGCGGCGGGTGATCGCGATGCGCAAGAACTACCGGGCCTTCTCGCGGGGCACGATCGAGTTCCTGCTCCCGGATAACTCGAAGGTGCTGGCGTTTCTGCGGCGCTTTGAGGACGAGATCATTCTCGTGGTCGTAAATCTCTCGCGCTTTGCCCAGCCGGTGGAGCTGGATCTCGCGAATTTTGAAGGTTGCGCGCCGACGGAGGTGTTTAGCCGCAACATTTTTCCGACAATTAAGAAGTCTGCTTATCCGCTTACGATCGGGCCGCACGGACACTTCTGGTTCCTGCTGCAATCGCCTAACGAGAAAAGGACGGAGAAGAAACGAGCGACGCCGAAGCTCGCGGTGGAGCCATCTTTAAGAACGCTGCTGGCTGATGGTCAACGGGCACAACTCGAGCGCGAAGTTCTGCCGAGTTATGTGCGCGGCTGTCGCTGGTTTGGGGCGAAAGCGCGCAACGTGCGCGAGATGCGCATCGTCGAGCAGATCGCGATGAGTGAGGAAGCTGATTCCGGCCAGCTCTGGCTGCTTCAGATCGATTACACGGACGGAGCGCCGGACACCTATGCGCTGCCGGTGCAGGTGGCGACGGGCAAGGCAGCGCATGCGATCACGCGAAATTCGCCGCAGGCCGTGATGGCGCATCTCGGCTCGGCGGACGCCGTGCTTTACGACGGAATCTGGGATAACAAGTTCCGGGAGCAGCTTTTCACTCTCATGGCGAAAGGCTCGCGGCTGCGCGGAAAGAATGGCGAGCTCGTCGGCGTGACTGGCAACGTCCTCGCACAGGCGGCGCAGGAGGAGGTGCCGAAGTCGCAGGTCCTGAATGCGGAGCAGAGCAACTCCTCGATGCTTTTCGAGCATCGCTACTTCCTCAAACTTTACCGCAAGCTCGAGGACGGTGTGAATCCGGATGTGGAAGTCACGCGTTTCCTGACGGAGCGCGCGCAGTTCGGGCACGTGCCGGCCTTTGTCGGCTCGATCGAATATCGGCAGAAGCGCGCGGAACCGACGGTGGTCGCTTTACTTCAGGCCGCTGTGCCTAACGAGGGTGACGCCTGGGCGCTGACGCTCGATGCGGTCGGTCGTTTCTTCGAGCGCGTGCTCGCGCGCAAAAGCGATCTGCAAAGCGCGCTCGCCGCGCCCGGCCCGTTGCTCGACGAGCTGGTCGGCGGTGTTTATCCCGAGAAGGCGCAACTCATCGGCACGCGCACCGGCGAGATGCATCTCGCGCTCGCCGGGGCCGCGGAAGATCCGGTCTTTGGCCCGGAGCCATTCAATGCGATGGCGCAGCGCTCCGTTTACCAATCCATGCGCGCCTCGCTTCGTCGCACGTTTGGTTTGCTGCAAAAACGGATGTCGGATTTGCCTGAAGGCTTTCGCGCGGAAGCCGCCGAGGTCTTGGCTGCGGAGCCGATCATTCACGCGCAGGAGCAGCGCATCCTGCAGCATCACGCGGATGCGGCGAAGATTCGGATTCACGGCGATTACCATCTCGGCCAGGTCCTTTATACCGGGAAAGATTTCATCATCCTGGATTTCGAAGGCGAACCAGCGCGGCCGTTGAGCGAGAGGAAACTCAAGCGCTCGGCGCTCCGCGATGTCGCGGGAATGATGCGCTCGTTCCAATACGCCGCCTACAGCGCGCTCTGGCAATCGGCAACCCGCGAGGAAGATCGCATCTTCCTCGAGCGCTGGGCCGATCTTTGGTATCGGCAGATGAGCACGACGTTTCTCGAGAGTTATCTGCAGACCACGGCGGGCGCCGGTTTTCTCCCGCCGAAGGAGAGCGACTTAGAGGTGCTCCTCGAAGCGTATCTGCTCGATAAGGCGGTCTACGAGATCGGCTACGAATTGAATCATCGGCCCGACTGGGTGGTGATCCCGATCCGGGGGATCAAGCACATCCTTCAGCCGCAGTAGTCATCCCGAGCGGAGCGCAGCGGAGTCGAGGGATCCCGCGGAGTCTACGGGAAGATTTCCGCACGCGGGCTTCCCAGAAATTCGACGGGATCCCTCGGCTTCATTCCGCTGCGCTTCACTCCGCTCGGGATGACTGCGTAATCTTCCACCTGGGCACGCGGAGCGGGTTGTGCTGCAATCAGCCATCTGCCTTCAGCTGGACTACTCCGTTGCCGGATCGGTCAGTTGCTCCGAAAGTCGCAAGGTTCCGCTCCATTTTTCGCACCATGCATATTCAAGACATTCTCGGCGGCGATGCGCCGACGTTCTCGTTTGAGTTTTTCCCGCCGAAGACGCCTGAGTCCGCGGAAGCGCTCTACCAGACGATTCGCGAGCTCGAAGATTATGCGCCGCATTTCGTCAGCGTAACCTACGGCGCGGGTGGTTCGACCCGCGAACTCACCCACGATCTCGTGGAGCGGATCAAGACGACGACGAAGCTCAATCCGATCCCGCATCTGACCTGCGTCTCGCACAACGAGGAGGAAATCCGGTTGATTCTCGAGCGTTACGCGCGGTCGTCGATCAGCAACATCCTCGCGCTGGGTGGCGATCCGCCGCGCGGTTTGGTTTACGATCGGGCACGGGATTTCTTCCAGCACGCTTCGGATTTGGTGAAATTTATTCGGCGTTTTAACGAGTCGGGCGGGCATCCCGATCCGCGCGGCTTCGGCATCGGAGTGGCTGGTTTTCCCGAGGGTCATCCGGCGACGCCGAACCGACTGGTCGAGATGGATCATCTCAGGGCGAAGATCGATGCGGGCGCGGATTATATCGTGACGCAGCTCTTTTTCGATAACCGCGATTTCCTCGATTATCGCGAACGGTGCGCGCTCGCGGGGATCAATGTGCCGATCATCGCGGGGATCATGCCGATCACTTCGATGAGCGGTTTTCGCCGTATCGCGGAGCTCGCGGGGGGCGCGCGTTTTCCGGCGAAGCTCCTGCGCGCGCTGCAACGCTGCAAGAACGATCGCAAGATGGTCGAGCGCGTTGGGGTGCACTTTGCCCTCGAGCAATGTCACGACCTGCTCGATCATGACGTCGCGGGGATTCATTTTTACACGCTCAATCGCTCCGATGCGACGCGCGTGATCTTCGACAGTCTCGGGATTCCGAAGCGGCAAGAGACGCTGGCACCGGCGCGTGCGGAATAACTGCCTCACCTGCGCGCTCTGACGGGCATGAAACGGTTTCTCATCGCGTTCGGCTTTTCGTTAGGCATGTTTGTCCACCCTTCGTCCGCTGACTCGCATTTCACGAGCGGGCCCGCCCATACGTCGCTGCTCGAGCTTTTCACTTCGGAGGGCTGCAGTAGCTGCCCGCCGGCAGAGGCGCGGCTGAGCCGGCTGAAAGATGATCCGGGTTTGTGGAAGCGGTTCGTGCCCGTCGCTTACCATGTTGATTACTGGGATCGACTCGGCTGGCGCGATCGCTTTGCGTCGCCTGATTTCACTGCGCGGCAGCATCGTTACGCGGCGCTCTGGCAGAGTGAATCGGTTTACACACCGGCGTTTGTTCGCGATGGACGAGAACTGCGCGGCGGGCTGACGGATGCGGCGCCGGCCGGTCCGGCGGCTGGCGTGCTCGAGGCCAAAAGCGAGGATGGGAAAAACTGGTTGATTTCTTTCCGACCGGCCGCCGGCGAGAGCGGTGAATTCGAGGCGCACGTCGCACTTCTTGGCGCGGGCATTTACTCGAAGATCGGCGCGGGGGAAAACGGCGGGCGAAATTTGCAGCACGATTTTGTCGTGCTCTCGCAACGCGACTCGGCGCTCATGCGGACAGACGATCAGCTGGACGCTAGCCTAACGACTCCTGCACCGGCAGAAAAAGCACCGCGCCAAGCTGTGGCAATCTGGGTGACGCGCCGTGGGGAATTGGCGCCGGTCCAGGCGACCGGCGGCTGGCTCGCGGCGCGCTGACTCTTCATTGGAGTCCGATCCTGGTTTTGAAACGAATCAATAACGATGAACTTTGCTTTTCGAATCCTTTCCGCTGGCGCGGCATTTCTCTTTCTCGTTTCAATCACCCCCTGGGCCGCAGCTGCGACGACCGCCACGATCCCGGCGGGGATCGATCATGCACCGTGGGCAAGGTTGCTTCAGAAATACGTCAACGACCGCGGCTTGGTCGCCTACGGAAAGTGGAAGGAGAACAAGGAGGATCTCAAGGCGTTGGATGATTACGTTGGCCAGTTCGCGCCCAAGTCAGCGACCTTGGCGAAGGACGACGAGCTCGCTGCTTCCGGGATCAACGCCTACAACGCTTTCGCGATTCGTTGGATTATCGAAAATTATCCGACCGATAGCATTCAGGACCTGACCGACTCGTTCGCGCGGAAGAGCCACGAAGTGGGCGGAGAAAAGGTGTCACTCGACGACCTCGAGCACGGGACGGTCGAGAAGGTGATCGGCTGGCGCGAGCACGCGGCGCTCGTCTGTTGCGCGCGGAGTTGTCCGCCGCTGCAGCGTTTTGCTTACACGGCCGGAAAGCTCGAAAGCCAGATCGACACGGCTTATCGCGCGTGGCTCGCGCGCCCGGATCTGAACAAGTTTAAACCGGACGAAATGAAGGTCGAGATCTCGAGCATTTTCAAATGGTTCAAGGATGACTTCGAAAAGGCTGGCGGCGTGAAGAAGGTCCTAGCGCGTTATGGGCCGGCCCAGTATCAGGATTTCCTGAAGAGCGGGAACTACGAGGTCGATTATCTGCCTTACCATTGGGGGCTAAACGACCAGGGCGGGAAAGGGGCGGACTACAGCAAGCTCGATTTCTACTGGGATAAAATTACCGGCGCCTTCAAGTCGTCGGACGGGAAGAAGTAGTCGGCACCGGGAGATTTTGCTTTGCGTCTGACTCGGGCGGATGCAAAATCCGCGGCGTTTGCTCCCCATGACGCTGCCGAGACTCACCCTCCTCCTCGCATTGCTCGCTGTCGCGCGAGTCGCCACTGCGGCCCCGGACGAAGCGATCATCTCGCGGATAAAACGTGAGCCGGTGCTCTCGTCGAACGTGGCCAGCGTGGGCTACAGCAAAAGGCTGCACGCGCTGGAGATCGAGTTCACGCGTGGGGCGACCTACCGATTTTTCGGGGTGCCGCGCGAGGTCTATCGGGAACTGATGGAGACCTCTTCGAAGGGACATTTCATCAATGAAAACATCCGCGGCCATTTCCGGTTCGTGCGCGTGCGGCTGGTTCGCTCTCCGCGAGCGCGGGCGACAATGACGGCTCATCGGTAGCAAAGCGCGCGGTTTCGCCTCGAAGCGACTGTGTTATAATCGGCAACTATGTTTCTGCCGAATCAGAAAGTGGTCTGCATCGACGGGCGTTTCCCGCTCGGGATTGAGAAACTCTACACCGAACTGCCGAAGGAAGGACGCACCTACACGATTCGTGACATCGTGCCCGGCGTTGGCCTAACCGGCGATGAAGGCGAGGTCGCGGTTTACCTCTGCGAAATTACCGGGCCGTTGAACGCGCACGGGATCGAGCGCGGCTTTCGCGCGGAGCGTTTCGCGCCTTTGCAGATGGACGAAGAGACGGCGGAGGAAGAAATTTTCGCGGGTATGCCGGCGTTTGCGCCCGCCTAGCCTAACGAGCAGCTACCCGCTCGCCGCGCCGCGTGCGCAACATCAGCGCGCCCCGGCCGAGGACCGCGCTGAGCACAAGTAATCCGCCAAGGATTGCCCACGGTCCCGGCTGTTCGCCCAGAGCGAGCATGACCCAGAGCGGATTCAAGACCGGCTCGAGCAACGGAATCAGCGTCGCCTCCAGCGCGGTGACCGACTTGATCGCCGTCGCATAGAGCACATATGGGAAACCGAGTTGGACGGTGCCGAGCAGGACGAGCCGCCAGGCACCATCGCTGCCTAACGGGTGCTGGAACATGAACGGCAAGCCGGCAAGAGCGACGAGGCAGTTGCCGAGGATGATCGCGGCGACCGGCGAACCGGCTTTTTCCTTGCGCAGGAAAAGCGCGACCGAAGCGAAGGCGAGGCCGCTCCCGAGCGCAACGATGTTTCCCCAGAAACCGGTGGTGGTGAGGCGATCGAGAAAGAACAGCGCGATGCCGATCAGCGCGACCGCAATGACAAGCCAATCGATTTTGGAGGCGCGTTCGCCGAGATACCAACGCCCGATGAGCGCGACGTAAATCGGCGCGGTGTATTGCAGGAAGATCGCGTTCGCCGCAGTCGTCATGCGAGTGGCAAAAACGAAAAGCGCAACGGTGACGGCGTAACCGACCGCGCCGCCGATCTGGGCGGGGCTGAAGGTGAATTTGGGCCGACCCACGAGCAGGAGCATGAGCGGGATCGCGATCGCGCTCCGCCCACCCGCGATGGCCATCGGTGGCCAGTCGATCGACTTGATCAGGACTCCGCCGAGACTCCAGCACAACGCCGCCAGGAGGAGCAGGAGCGGCGGAAGAAAACGGCTCGGCATCGCGCTCGCCTTTTACCGCGCGGCTGTGACGAAGCAAGCCGACAGATCCGAGGCCCGGCGCGGGCTTGGTCCCCCAGGCGTCTCACGGCGGGGTCTCTGCCTAACGAACGCTCGAAGTCGCGCTGTCGCTGAGAGGGCGCCTAAAAACTCGAGTCATCCCGAGCGGAGCCCCGCGGCGGGGCGGAGTCGAGGGATCCCGTGGCGAAAGCTTGAAGCTCACTCCACGGGATTCCTCGACTGCTCCCGCTTCCGCGGGATCCGCTCGGAATGACCGAGATTTTGGACGCCTTCTTACGCCCCTACGGAGAGCCACCCGGGGAGAAAGATTTCGCAAAAAAGTTCAAAAACTCGTTTGACGAATTTCCGATTCCGTTTACTCTGCTCGTCCGCAGAAATGCGGCCTCGGAACTCCCGGGGTGTTCTTCTCTGGCTCAACGCGAGCCGCGGTTTGTTGACCATTAACGGACGGCGGACTTTGCCGCGGGGCAGAAAAGGACATTCGATCTTTGACAGTGCAATTCTGGATTTCGTCATCACGACGATTAGTTTTTTGAAATCCAGAAGGTAGAAGTCAGCGAAAATTGAATTGTGCGTTATACGTCGAGTTTCTTTGATTAAAAATTTTCCTGAACCGGTTCTTCGGAACCGCGAGGGAATCTTAATTTGAATAAGATCGGACGAACACCGGCCTCCACTTACGAGTGGTTGCCGGTTTAGAATGGTCAGATTTCAGCTCCCTCTTCGTTAGCGAAGAGGGGCGCAAACTTTGTCCGGTATCAGCAATGATGCCGGCTCCAAGATTTTTACGGAGAGTTTGATTCTGGCTCAGAACGAACGCTGGCGGCGTGGATAAGACATGCAAGTCGAACGGGACTTTTCCGAATAGCAATATTTGGGAAAGTTTAGTGGCGAACGGGTGCGTAACACGTGGGGAATCTGCCGAGAAGTGGGGGATAGCTCGTCGAAAGGCGAATTAATACCGCATATGATCAGGAAAGACATCTTTCCAACATCAAAGCCGGGGCAACCTGGCGCTTCTTGATGACCCCGCGGCCTATCAGCTAGTTGGTGAGGTAACGGCCCACCAAGGCTATGACGGGTAGCTGGTCTGAGAGGACGACCAGTCACACTGGAACTGAGACACGGTCCAGACACCTACGGGTGGCAGCAGTCGAGAATTTTTCTCAATGGGCGAAAGCCTGAAGGAGCGACGCCGCGTGGAGGATGAAGGCTTTCGGGTCGTAAACTCCTGTCATTTGAGAACAAGTGCCAACAAATAACTACTGTTGGCT
The DNA here is from genome assembly GCA_038234295.1 of Chthoniobacterales bacterium. Lineage (GTDB taxonomy): Bacteria > Verrucomicrobiota > Verrucomicrobiia > Chthoniobacterales > UBA10450 > Palsa-1392. The sequence goes on along the minus strand of JBBSUP010000104.1, from coordinate 169 downwards.
TGATAGTATCAGAAGAGGAAGGGACGGCTAACTCTGTGCCAGCAGCCGCGGTAATACAGAGGTCCCAAGCGTTGTTCGGATTTACTGGGCGTAAAGGGTGCGTAGGTGGTTGGGTAAGTTTGATGTGAAATCTCCGAGCTTAACTCGGAAATGGCATTGAATACTATCT
>JBBSUP010000103.1:0-11544 GCA_038234295.1 Chthoniobacterales bacterium | reverse complement strand
TAGACGCCGTCGCCATAGGTGATATTGCCACGCGGCGCGGCCTCACCGCTGCCGGCGTAGATGATGTTCGGATCGCTCGCTGCGACCGCGAGCGCACCGATCGACGACGTGCCGTGCTGCTGGTCGAACACGGGATGCCAGGTCGCGCCGCCGTCGGTTGTTTTCCAGATCCCGCCGGCGACCGCGCCGAAGTAATAACTGTTGGGCTCGTTAGGCACGCCTTCGATCGCGAGCGCCCGCCCGCCGCGGAACGGGCCGACCTCGCGCCACTGCAGGCCGCTCCAGAGCTTCTCGTCGAGGGCGGTACTGCCCGGCGTAGGGCTGGGAGCGGCCAGGAGGGAGGGCACCGCGAGTGCCGAAATCACGCTCAAGATGAGAAGCTGTTCCAGGAAAAAATTTCGCATCGCACAGTTTGGAATCGATCCGCGGCCCTTCAACTGGAATGTCATTCCGCAAGGGTGTCGACGCTCCGCTCTGCGAAGCGCGGTGCAGGGCGATCGATCGGAGGCGAGAACGAGCGCTCCCTCCCGCACTTCGCAGAGCGAAGCGTCTACAAGCCGAGCGCCCTGCGGAGCGCTTGGGCGATGCCAGGCTGGAGCGGGTCAGTTTCCGAGAGCCTCCCACGAAGAAAACCGTTGCATCAGTCAAACCAATAACGCTATAAATTGAATCTCTTCTCCGCTGCGGTCTTTCTTCTCGCTTTATGACCTCGCCCCAAGTCTTCACCGATCGACGCGGCATCTGGGCTTTCTGGCTCGGCTGCCTCGGCGTCACGATTGGCGTGCTCCTGCACCTCCCGATGTTTTGGATGGGCCGCAACAATGGCTTCGTCCTCTACGGGATGCCGATGGATCCAAGCATGATCTTCGGAATGTATCTGATCATTGCCAGCGTCGGCTTCGCCGCCTACGGACTGCTCCCGAGTAGAGCCTCGCAAGCCGCCCAGGCGAACCTCCGGATCACCATTATGGCCCCAGAGGATGCGCCGCTCAGCCGCGCTCATTGGACCCTGATGATCGCGCTCGTCGTAGCCCTCATCATCGACGTGATGAAACCGGCAACGCTCGGCTTCACCATCCCGGGGATGATCAAAGAATATCAGACGACGAACGCGCATGTTTCGCTGGTTCCTTTCTCTGCTCTGATCGGCACGGCCAGCGGCTCAATCCTCTGGGGCATCCTCGCCGATCTCTACGGTCGCAAAGCGGCCATCCTTCTTTCCGCGGTCGTTTTCGTCGGCACCTCCATTTGCGGCGCGATGCCTTCGTTGAACTGGAACATCGGCATGTGTTTCCTCATGGGCTTCGGTGCCGGCGGAATGTTGCCGGTGACCTACGCGCTCCTGGCCGAGACGATGCCCTCGAAACATCGCGGATGGGCGCTCGTTCTCGTCGGCGGGCTCGGCGCGGTCGGCGGATACGTGGCCGCGAGTGGTCTCTCTGCCCTGCTCGTGCCGACTTGGAGCTGGCGGATTCTCTGGCTGATGAATTTGCCCACCGGCCTGCTCCTCCTCGCGATGGGCGGTCTCATCCCCGAGTCGGCTAAGTTCCTCCTCGCCCGTGGTCGGAATGCGGAAGCGCAGGCGGTCATGGCGCGGTTCGGCACGATCGCCGCCCGGACGGTGCAGGAACCGGCTGAAGAAGTCGACGCGGTCGGACACGTGCATCACGGGCCGGCTCTGGGAGTCAAAGTCTGGACCCCCGAACTGATCGGCAAAACCGCCGCCCTCACCATTGCCGCGCTTTCCTGGGGCCTGATCAATTTTGGCCTGCTTCTCTGGATGCCTAACGACCTCGTGTCCAAAGGCTATTCCATGGGCGTATCGAGCAGGCTCCTCGCCGAGTCGGCCCTGATCGCGTTCCCGACGGTCTTCCTTTGCACGTTTCTTTACAGCCGCTGGAGTACGAAATGGGCGCTCACGACCATGATCATGATCACCCTGCTCGGCTTGGTCTGGGTGCTCTTGCTCGAGACTCGGATTGGCGGCAGTCCGGTCTTCCCGATCGCCCTGCTCATCATCGGCAGCAACGGCGTCATCGCCATCCTCCTGCCCTATGCGGCGGAATGTTACCCGATGAAAATCCGCGGGCGCGCGACCGGATTGGTCGCGGCCTGCACCAAGGGCGGCGGCGTTCTCGCGCAGGTTCTGAGCATCGCGGCGATTGTGCCCGCGCTTGGCACGACTGCGGCGCTGATCATGATTCCGGTGGTAGTCTCGCTGGGTCTTTTCCTGCGCTACGGCAGCGAAACGCGCGGGCTCGATTTGCGGCATCTCGAGCATCCGCTGGGACCGGTGGCCGGGAGCGGAGCAGTGCGAGTGAATCCGGTCAGCCCCGAGGGAGTATAGAGCTCTCTCGATCTCCGCTCTGTTAGGTGAACGAAGCGAATATCGCTGAAAGGAGATCCTTCGCTCGCTCCGCCCTGTCATTCTGAGCGGAGCGCAGCGCAGTCGAGGAATCCCGTGGAGTGAGCTTAAAGGTTTCGCCACGGGATCCCTCGACTCCGCGGGGGCTCCGCTCGGGATGACACGAGTTTTTTAGACGCCCTCTCAGGATGATGGAGTTACGAGGGGCCCTGGACGAGTTCTGGCCTAACGAATAACGGACGTTTCCGTAGAAGGAACCCGCTGCGCGGGTTCCGTGCAGCCTAACGACGAGCGGCTTCGAGCTTCGGCAGCGGCGCTGTGCTCGGCGCGGGCGCGGCAGTTTCCGGCGCCGACTCGGCGGTGCAACGGACGCGCTTCGCGCCGTAGTAGGAACCGATCACCACGATCGCAGCGAGCAGTTGAGCGGCGAGCGTTTCATAGGTCGGGAAGATCGCGAACCAGAGGCCAGCCCAATCTGGAATGATGTTCGTCAGGCCCGGGACGGGTGTGGTCGAAATCCAATGCGCGAGCTGCATTTCCTGCGCTTGTTCACCGACCATGACGAGCAGGACGCCGCCAAGGAGGATGCCGGTGGTCACGAGCATCTGGCGATAAGGCAATCGCTGTTGCAGCACAAAAGTGAGGACCGCGACAAAGCCGGCAAGGATCAGCCCGAGCAGCGTTCCCTTGAGCACCACGCCGCCGCCGAGTCGCAGGTAGTAGGTTTGCAAGAAGAGCACGACTTCAAACCCCTCGCGATAAAGCGAGGTAAACCCGAGCAGAATCAAACCCCAGACGAGCCGGCGCTGCGACGCTTCGGGACCGGCGCCGAGCAGCGATTTGCGGCGGCGATTGTGCGCCCGAATCCAGCCGCCCCAATAAATCTTGTGGAAAAACCAGTTCATGATCACGAGCAAGACCACGACCGCGAGGAGGCCGGTGGCCGCCTGGAGGTTGAGCGCGGAGACGTTGTCGGCGAGTCCGCTGATGATGCGCACGGCCACCATCCAGGTGATGAGGGTGGCGATGAACGCGAGACCCGCGCCCCAGGCAACCGGGCGGCGGCAGGCGCGGCGCGGGCCGGTCATGCTCGCGGTGATCGCGGCGATGACGAGAATGCATTCCAAGCCTTCGCGGAACACCAGCACCGCGATGTCCAGCGCGGCGACCGTCGGGCTGGTATTGGCCGCCGTCGGATCGGGCGAACCGCCGACCGCGATGCCCTGCCAAACCATCATCGCGAGCACCGCGAGGACGGCAAAAATGACGAGCAACTTTACCGCGACGCCCAGTCGTGGGGCGGGCGTTTCGGCGGCGGGCGAGGGGACGTTCGGCGTACGGGCGGCGGACGTGATCACTAAACGGATGTTACCACAGATCGTCGCCGAGGCTGTCGCGGCGTTGCGTTTTATTAGCGGTGAATTGCGCTTCCGTGGGATGCGTTAGCACGGCCCTCCTTGCACCTGCACTTTCACTTACACCTACACTGCCCCGTTCGAGCTCGACCGAAGCAAAGAGTGTAAGTGAAAGTTAAAGTGTAAGTGCAGGTCCGCGCTGGCGGCCCGTCGCCTTGTGATTCGCCCGTCAGAGCGTAAAATCGCCCATGCCGCGCACCCGGGGTTTTACCCTCATCGAGATCGCGATTTCGGTTTTCATCATGATGGTCCTGATGCTGATCGCGATCCCGAGTGTGAGCGGTGTGCTCGCCGACCGGCGCCTCCAGCGTTCGCTTACGGCGATGAACGAAATCGTCCGCCAAGCGCAGCAACACAGCGTCAAGGAGGGCCGGCCGTATCTCATTGTCTGGCAAAAAGACGCGATCATTCTGCGGCCGGAAGCGCTCGAGAAAGACGACGGTGAGGTGCCTGTCGCGCAGCTCGCGCTCCGGGCGGGGCAGGCCTTTTTGCTCCGGCTGCCCGCGGCGCTGGAGAAAGACCCGCTCGCGCAATGGATTTTCTGGCCGTCAGGCACTTGTGAGCCTGCGAACGTGAGCTTCAAGGGATCCGATGGAAGCTGGGAAGTGAACTATGCGCCGCTCACGGGCCGGCCTGAGGTCGTTCGTTATGTGGCGCAATAAATCGCTCCGCGGCTTCGCGCTTTACGAGGTCCTCCTCGGCCTGACGATTTTCGTCGTCGGCGTGCTCGCGCTCGGCCGCGCCGTCGAGAATTGCCTGAACGCGAGCGTGCTGAGCCAGGAAGAAAATCGCGTCCGCCTCCTCCTCAGCAATCGCATGGCCGAAATCCAGGCAACACCGCAAACGCCCGACGATTCGCGCGAAGACAAAATCGACACCGGGTACGGAATTGTCCGGCTGGTGCAAAAAGCGGCCCCGAAAGAGCTGGAGAACAGCGATAACACCATTGTCGGCGGCATCACGCAAGTGACGCTAACCGCCGAGTGGTCGCGCGGCGGGGCAAACCAGAACAAGCGGATCGTGTTTTATGTTTACCGGGCTGGTTAGAGGACGCCTAAAAACTGGGTCATTCCGAGCGGAGCGCAGCGCAGTCGAGGAATCCCGTGGAGTGAGCTTAAAGGTTTCGCCACGGGATCCCTCGACTCCGCCCCGCGGCCGCGGGGCTCCGCTCGGGATGACCCGACTTTTCAGACGCCCTCTTAGGCGCCGCCGCGCTGCGTTTACATTGCTCGAGATTACGCTCGCGGTCGCGATCCTGTCCCTGATGTCGGTCGCGATCTATCGCTTTGTCACGGCGAATCTCATCGCGGTTCGTGTTTCTGCGGAAGTCAGCGCGGATGATGCACGCTATGACGGCTTTGCCAGCCTCCTCACCAGCCAACTGCAAAACCTCCCGCCGGGGCAGGGGACGCTCGGCGGCGAGCCGTATAAATTCAGCGGCAAATCGCGCGATGAGATGACCTGGATCTGCTCGGCCGGCCCGGGCTTGCTCACGCGTTATGCGACGGGCGATTACTCGGTCACGCTCCGCCTTCAGCCGATGGCCAAAGGCGACCTCATGGAGCTCGGCGTCACGCGCGAGCCGGAGGCAGACAACGACGCCGCGGCGGCGGACAAATCGTGGGTGCCCTTGATCGAGGACCTCCGGAGCATGGAGATCCGCTATTTCGATCCGCGCCTGAACGCCTGGGTCGATCGCTGGACCGATCGTGGGACGCTGCCGCATTTGGTGCGCGTGACTCTCGAGGGCGCGAGCGGTTCGGTGCCGTGGGAAGCGGTGATTCCTTTGCGCCGGACGCCCCTCTGATTACGGTTTTTTTGGACAGGATTTACAGGATGAACAGGATTTTTTTGGGGAAGCAAACGCCCACCTTTCGCCTCTTCCCATCCTGTAAATCCTGTCCAAAATTTCCAGCCCATCGGAGCGCGGCTGCCTAACGATGAAACATCCCGCCCACTCTACGCGCCGCGGCGCGGCGCTCATGCTCGCCCTCTGGGCTCTTTTCCTGCTCAGTGCCTTGATCATCAACTGGGCGCTCGATATCGATTCGCGGATCACGATGAGCGGGCAGGACAGCCGTGCGCTTGAAGCGGAAGCCGCTGCCAGCTCCGGCGCGGAGATCGCGCTCGATCCTGACGTCGAGTCCGGCGACACCGTCCTCACGGGTTCGTTAGGCAATGGCCAGAGTTACGACGCGCGGATCACTGGCGAAGGCGGTCGGCTTAATCTCACCTGGATCGTGGCCGGCGAAAATCCGCAGCGGCTCGAGATTCTGCGGAAGTTCCTGGAAGCGAAAGGCGTCGAGCTGAACGAGCGCGAAAAGATGATCGACTCCCTCCTCGACTACGTCGATCCGGACGATCTCGTGCGGCTGAACGGCGCGGAAGCGAGCGCGAATTACGAACCGAAAAACGCGCTCCTCCAGCGGATCGAGGAGCTGAAGGACGTAAAGAGCTGGGAGGAATTTACCGCGCAACGCGGCTGGGACGACGACCTCACGCTCTACAGCAGCGGGCCGATCGATCTCGCCTGGGCTTCGCGCGACGTGCTCCTCTCGCTCCCGGGCATGACGGAGCCGATCGTCGAGCGCTATCTCGAGCTCCGTCGCGGGCCCGATGGAATCGACGGCACCCCGGACGATCCAGTTTTTGAAACCCTTGATGAGGTTCGAGTTGCGCTCGGATTCTCGACAGAGCAATTTGCGCAGCTCTCCGGCCTGGTCGGCTTCAAGGATAAGATTGTGCGCGTCATCAGCGTGGGTAAATCCGGTGACGCCACGCGCACCGTGCAGATGATTATTCGGAAGAGCGGTATCCCGCAGATGATTCGTTGGAAGGAATTGTAATATCGAACCGGCACCCGCATCCGTTTTCATCGCCCCCTCCGGCACCGGCTGGAATCTCGTGCGCGCGCGGGACGGCAACGGCTCCTGGGACGTGCAATCCACCAGCGACCTGAGCGAGCTCGCCGGCCTGCTCTCGGTCGGCGACGATATCGTCCTCGGCCTGCCGATCGACGCCGTGCTCGCGCAACGTCTGCGCCTCCCGACGATCGATCCGACCGAGTTCGGCGAGATGGTCCGCATCCAGATCGAGAAGACGCTGCCGTATCCGCCGGAGGAAGTGACGAGCGCGTATGAAGTGATCGAGCAAGGCGAGACCGACAGCGTCGTCTCCGCGATCGCGGTGCATAACCAGAAGCTGAACGAGCTCGCCGGGCCGCTGCTTACGCGGGGACATATTCCGCGGCAGGTCACGGTGTACGCGGCTCAACGAGCCGCCTCCCATGCCGCTGCCGGCCGCGCACTTTTCATCTACCCGGAAGGCGAAAAGCTCGTCTCCGCGATCAGCGAGAATGGCAAGATCAGCTTCGCCCGCACCCTCGGCGCGCGCGAGCCGGCGCAATTGCAGCGGGACCTCCCGCAGATGGCGTTGAGCGCGGAATTGCAGGGGATCAACAGCTCCTTCGGTAACGTCCTCCTGAGCGAGGATTGCCTGCCTTTGCGCGACACGATCGAGGGCATCTTCACCCAGCGTCCCGAGATGATCGGCACCGAAGCGCCACCCGCGCCGGTGCACCTGAATCTCGTGCCGGAAAGCTGGAAAGCGCAGCGGCTCGCGCTCGTTAGACAGGCGCAATGGCGGAAGCGCGCCCTCTGGGCCGGCGCCGCCTACGCGGCCCTTTTTATCCTCTTCGCGCTCTACGTCCTCATCATTCATTTCCAGGTCGGCCGGGTGAAAAAGGCGATCGCTCGCGACGCCGATAAGGTCGACTTCGTGAAAACGACCGAGGCGCGTTGGAAAGAGCTCGCGCCCGCGATCGAGCCGCAATTTTATCCGGTCGAGGTGCTCTTCCAGCTCTTCCAAAGCCTGCCCACGCCGGATGTGCAGATTACGGTTTACGATCAGACCGCGCGCAGTCTTTCCGTCCAGGGTGAGGCACCTAACGCTGCACTTGCTTTTCAATTTGCCGAGAAGGTAAAAGCCAACGCGGACTTGAAAGCTTACAATTTTGAACTCGGGCCGCCGCGGATTTTACCGAATGGCCACGCGCAATTTCGCCTCGAAGGGAAACCGAAATGATCGGCGCCTGGTTTGCCCGAATGAATCAGCGCGAACGCCGGCTCACGCTCGGCGTCGGGCTCGTGCTTTTCCTGCTCATCAACTGGGCGCTCTGGAGCACGCTCCTCGGGATGAGCGCGAATCTGCGCGCGGATTGGTCGACTCAAACCTCCGCGCGCGCCGAACAGAAAGTGTATCTCGACGAGTTCAAGAAATGGACGCGTCGCTCCGATTGGCTGGCCAAACACGAGCCCGTCCTGACCAATCCCGCGGAAGCTTCGTCGCTCCTCACGCAACTCCAGCAGACCGCGGCGAAGTACAACGTCGAGGTCGTGAATCCGCAGATCGGTTCGGTCGAGAAAGCGCCAAATCACCAGTCGGTCTCCGTAACCATCGAAACGAAAAGCCCATGGGAACCGCTCGTGCATTTTCTCTACGACGCGCAGCGGCCCGAGGCGTTTATCGTCTGCGAAAGCGCGAACTTGATGATCGACAGCAGCGACCCGACCGTCATGCGCGGGCGGTTTAAAATCGCGAAGTGGTTTAAAGCCGCCGGCTCCAAGTGATGAAAAAAACCCGCACAACCTTTTGCTTTCTCCTCGCGGGCGCGTGCCTCGGTCTGGTGCACGCGCGCGGGGAAAATGAGATTCCACAGCCGGAGATATTTTCGCGCTACCAGCCGATGCTGAAGCATTCGCCCTTCGCGGTCGCGACGGCTGCAGCGCCGGTGGGGGCGACCCCTGATTTCGCGAAGGAGCTTTATGTCGCGAATGCCGGCCATTCGGTCGACGGAGATTTCGTCACGATCGCGTCCACCACCAATCGCGACCTGAAACTTTACCTCACGACGAAGCAGGCCGTGGACGGTTATTCGATCCCCGGGATCCAATGGTCCGATCGCGTCGGCGAAACGAAGGTCACGCTCATGAAAGGCGGCCAGACCGCCACTCTCAGCTTCAACGAGGCGGTTCTCAGCCAGGCGATTCAAAATCCGGTCCCGCCAGTTGCGCGGCCGAACATAGGAATCCCGGCCGTGGGGAACAACCCAAACGTCAATCTCCCGCTGCCGCTGCCGCACCCGATGGCGGTGCCGACGATCCCGACACCGCCGCCCTACACGCGCCCACTCATTCGGCGCGGGGGTGTCGGCGGGAATCCGTCAGGCAGACTGCGCACTCCCGCCGGCCCGTCGAATGACGAGCCGAAGCCGTGACCGGCTGAATTAATTGTTATTACCCCAGTCGTCGTCGGGCGTGTCTGCTTTCCGATCCGCGCCGGCCGAGTAGAGATCGTAGCTCTCCGGATGCTTCTGCCCAGGGCTCCGATAAATGTAGGGCGAATGATAGGGATCGAGCGGCACGGAGCTCAGGAGTTGGGTCCAGCGGCCGGGTTGCGGATCGGAGCTCGGGCGCGAGACGAGAGCCTGGAGTCCCTGCTCGGTCGTGGGCACAAAGCCGTTGAAACTCTCGTACACCTTCAGCTGCGTGCTGATGCTCTGGATGTCGGCTTGCACGCCCACCATCTTGCTCGCTTCGAGGTTTCCCTTGAGCTTAAAGATCGCGAGGCTCAGGAGCACAGCGATGATTGAGACCACGATCATGATCTCGAGGAGGGTGAAGGCGTTTTGATTTTTGCGCATAAAGAGAGACGAAATTATTTCACCGGAAGGAGCAGGTAATCTGATTTATCCCAAAGATATTTCAGTTGGATCTGCGCCCCGCGGATCGCAGAGCGCGGCGTCCCCGCGGCGGCCATTACAATCACATTGTTCGTTCCCGCCTTCAAGACGGAGCCCGGCACCGTGACCTGCGCGCGGAGCCAGCCGGTGTATTGAAATTTCATGTCGTCGAGTAGCGAACGGGAAAGCCCGCGATAACCGGGATCGGCCAGATCGGGCAACACGAGGGAGACCACGCCGAGGTCGGTGCCGTTCACATAAATCTCCGGCGCGGCATCGATCTGCGGGCTGGCGAGCTCGAAGGAAAGCATCGCCACGAGCGGGCGCGACTCGATGTCGAATTGAAACGAAGCGCTCTCCCCCACCGTCGGCCCGAGCGGAATGCGGCCGCTCGCCAGCGGCGCGGTCACGGTGCCGAAAACTTCTCCGTCTTTTTCCTTCGGGCGGAGCGGTGCGGCGACTTCGAATTGCTCCGGCATGAGCTCGCGATGCTCGGCGTGGATCGGGTGCATCACCGTCGTCGTTTTCATCCAGTCGAGATACGCGCCGCGAATCGAGCGGCCATCGCCCGGCACCTCGAGATCGATCGCAGTCACGCCGATCATCGGCACGATCGTACTCACCGAAGTCGGCAAGCCGGTGCCGTCGCCTAACGAACCGGAGTGCTGCACCTGTGAGCCTGATTCATCCCAGGCGATGAGCTCCGGTTGTTCCTTCGGTTTGTCGTCGAAGAAGAGGCGGAAGAGCAGGATCTGGCAGTCGTCGTTAGGCCGGATGATCCGGATCCGAAAAGTGCTGCGCTCCGGAGCTTCCGGTTTCGTCCGGGTGGTCGCGAAGGAGACCGACTCGACCCAGGCTGGCGCGGCCTGCGTGGTCGTGCGCGACGACTCGATCTGGCGGAAGTCGAGCCAAGCGCTCTCCGGCGCGGCCAGCGCGGAGGGGCTCGGCTTTGACCAGTCGCCGTCGGCTGTTTCCACCGCCTGCTGCGCCCAGGCGGGCGAGATCGCGAGCGCGAAAAAAACAAACACGCCGGCGCGAAGAAACATCGGCGCCGAGGCTACCTTAATGGGACCGGAACTGCAAACTGTGCGTCATCTCGAACACCGCCGAGAGAATGCTGTAAACCACGAAACCGACGACGATTGCGATGAAGACAATGATCACCGGCGGGATCAGCGCCGAGATGATTTGCACCGTGCGATCAAGCTCGCGTTCATAAACATCGGCGATCGTCTGCATCGTCCGCGCGAAGTGTCCGGTCTGCTCGCCCACCGCCATCATATCGGTGAAGAGCTCGGGAAATAGCTTCGCCGCCGCGAGCGCGCTCGAGAGGTTCGCGCCATCGATCACCGAACGCCGGACTTCGCGCAATTTCTTCTCGAGATACTTATTCGCCGCGATCTCCGTCACGAGGTCGAGCGCTTTCAGGAGCGGGATGCCGTTCTCCATCAAGGTCCCGAGCGTGCGCGAAAACTGCGCGTAATACTGGTGCTGCTTAATCCGTCCGTAGCCCGGGATCTGGAGCCGCGCGCGGTCCCAGGTTAGCCGCCCTTCCTCGCTCCGGACAAACGCGCGGAACCCCGCCGCGGCTGCGAGCACCACGAGAATGAAGAGCCACCAGTAGCCGACGATGAGGTGATTCACCTCGAGCAGAATCCGCGTCGGCAACGGCAGCACACCGCCGGTTTGCGACATGAAACCGGTCAGCTGCGGCACCATGAAGGTGATGAAAATAATGATCAACACCGAGCCGGCGACCGCGAGAAACGCCGGATAAATCAGCGCCTGCTGCACCCGGTCGCGCAGGGTTTTTTCCTGCATCAGGTGCCCGACCACGCGGGTCAAAATATCCGGGAGCGCGCCGCTCGCTTCGCCTGCTCCGACCATGTTCACGTAGAGCGGCGGGAAGATCCGCGGGAAATCGCGCAGCGCCTGCGAGAAGCTGCGGCCATCGACGAGCGCCTGGTGGAGCGCATGCGTCATCTGCTGCACCTTCGGTTGCTTCAAGCGTTTCTCGAGCACAC
>JBBSUP010000102.1:0-11613 GCA_038234295.1 Chthoniobacterales bacterium | reverse complement strand
GCGGCGTGGGCGCCCGCGGGGTTTTCGGCACGATTTCGGGCGCGCGCTCCCCTGTGGCCCCCGGGGAGCCCTGGGCGGCGCGCCGCTCCGCTCGGGATGACCGTTATAACGCCGTCGGCGTCGGAGGGACGAGCGGCGAGGTCGTTGGGCTCAACGACGGCGTCGGGGTTGGCGAAACGGACTCGTTAGGCGAGGGCGTTGGAAACGCGAACGTCGACGTGACCGCGGGAGTCGGAGTAGGGGTGACGCTCGGCGTGGGAGTGGGCGTCGGTGTCGGTGTCGGTGTCGGTGTAGGGATCAGGTTTTCCCAGTGATGCAGCGGCACGCCGGCGCCGCCAATTTCCTGCACCAAGGCCGCGCAACGCGCTTCGATTTTCGCGAGATCCGGTGGGCCGAAAGGTTTGTCCGCGGTGCCGGGAAAGATCAGGTAAGTCACCTTTAGGTCGCTCACCGGCCGATTGTTCGGCGTAGCCAACTGATTCACCGCGACCGCGAGCCGGAGCGAAGCTTCGCCGACGCGATCGTTCGGCCCGACGTCGCCCACGATCGCCGGAAAGAGCTGATCGCCGACCGCGACGATCGCGTAGTCGCCGACTTTCCCGGCACCGCTCGCGCGCGCCATGATGCCGGGGAGAACGATGTAAGGATCGGTCGCCGCGATGAGGAAACTAAACGCCTTGAGCGAGCCGATCTCGTCGCGCATCCGCTCGATCCCGATGCGCAGATCGCGGTTTCGCTCCGCAGTGAGACCCTTGCGCGCGAACTCGGTCTCGTAACGCAAGAGCGTCGCCTCCGCCGGCGCGAGGAACCCGCTCGGGACGTTCGTCCGCTTCTTCCAGCGGTAGCTCGTGAACGGCTTGAAATTCATCGAGCCGCCCGCGCTGATCGGCAGCCGATCGGCATCGGAGCCGTCCGCGTCGACGTCCATGTCGGCTTGGAGCAGGATGGCTTTGCGCTTCGTCTTCGGGTCCTCAAGCCGGAGGATCGTCTGGCAGTCGTAGAAGTTGTGCCGCGAGAGCAGTCGATCGAGCCGCACGAGATTTTGGCGCAGCTCCTGCAATTTCCCTTCATAGAGATCGTGGAAGAGCGGCGAGACCGCGTTCGGCCCGATCGTGGCGCCGAGACCCGGCAGCAGCCTCGGCAGTTCCGGCGTCACCTGCGCGAGTTCCTCCAGCTTTTCGTTAGGCTGGGGGACGCGGATTTTCAGGTTCAAATCGATCACGTAGCTCTGCGGATCGGCCCGCTCGACCGAGGCGGCCGCACCCGGTGTCGGCTCGATTTGCGCGCGGATCGTGATCCCGCCCCACAGCTTTCCGGTGTCCACTTTACCCGTGATCACCGGCGGGCGGGTCGGCGTCGGTGAAGCCGTTGCCGTCGGCGTGGGCGCGGCGAGCGCGAGCGGCCCGAGCCGCTGCATGCTCAGGCGCAATCTCTCGAGGGAAATCCAGCGGAGCACGATCGCGCCGAAGAGGCCGATAAAGAGGAGGAGCGCGAGCCAGCGCAACGTCCTCAAGCGGAGCCTACGCACGCGCGAAGCCGGCTACTTCCGCAGCCAGGCGGCCACGGCGAAGACAATCCCGACGATGCTCAGAAGCGCCATCATGCCGTTCGGCATCATCTTGCCGGTCTTGAAAAAAGCCGGCAAAAAACGGCCGGCGAGCAGGAGCGAAACCACGATCGCGAGCGAGAGGGCGACGACCACGTGCGAGGGGAGCAAAAAGGCCGCGACCAGCAGGAGCACGCCGCTGATCCCGCCGGCGATGAGCGAAGCGGTGCTGCCCGCTTTCACGTAACCCATGAGACCGCCCGCAATGGTGAGAATTCCGAAGACTATGAAGTAGATTTTGGTCGGCAAAAACATGGCGCGGAAAGGCTCGGGATCGTTAAGCCAGTTCGCGTCCCCTTAAAAGAAAATTTTTCCAGAGATGAACGAGGGCAAACGGGTAAGTCTTTTTTACCCATCGACGAAATCGCCTAACGATCTCCACGTTGTCGATCACTGCGGTCGATCCTCGTGAGGGCTATGTCGGACGCCGGCCATCGGCCGGCCCGCGCCGGAGGCATCAGGCGTTGCCAATGAGGATGCCGACGGCGAGGACGAGAGAACCGCCTACCACCACCTGCAAAGCTGCCCGCCAGAAGGGGACTTCCATGTATTTCTTCTGCACCCAGGCGATGGCCCAGAGCTCGAAGAAGACGACGATGAAGGCGGTGATCGTCGCGACCCAGAAATGCGGGATGAGATAAGGCAGCGCGTGGCCGAGTCCGCCGCAGGCCGTCATGGCACCGCAGACCAGGCCGCGTTTGAGTGGCGATCCGCGGCCGGAAATTTGGCCATCGTCGGAGGCTGCTTCGGTGAAGCCCATGGAGATGCCGGCGCCGATCGACGCGGCGAGTCCGACGAGGAAAGTCTGCCAGGTCTGACCGGTGGCAAAGGCAGCGGCGAAGATCGGCGCCAGGGTCGAGACGGAACCATCCATCAGTCCAGCGAGGCCGGGCTGCACGTAAGTGAGCACGAAGTCGCGGTGAGCCTGCGCGTCTTCGGTCGCGCGCACCTGGTCCGGCAGATTTTCCTGCTCGGCCCGGTGAATCGTATCGACATGGCCGGACTCCGCTTCCGCGAGGTCGCCGAGCAACTTGCGCGTGCCGGTGTCCTGCGTCCGCTGGGCCGCGCGGAGGTAAAATGCGCCGGCTTCCTTCTCCATCGCCGCCGCTTCTTCGCGCACGCGCTCCAGTCCGAGCGTCTCGACCAGCCAGTAAGGCCGGCGCGAGTAAAAGCCGCTTACATACTCGCGGCGAATGAGCGGGATGCGGTTGCCAAAGCGTGCCTCGTGCATCTCGATGAGTCGTCGCCGGTGCTCGTTCTCTTCGGCGACCATGGCGTCAAAAACCTCCGCGGTGCCGGGATAACTATCACGCAGGCGGTTGGCGTAAGTGGCGTAGATGCGCCCATCTTCCTCCTCGCTGGAAATGGCGAGAGCAAGGATCTCCTGTTCGCTCAGGCTGTCGAAAGGCCGTCGCTGGGAGAGGCGGAAATCGAAGAGCGTCATCGAAATTGACTCAAGCCGGGGGTGATCAACTCGTGGCCTTCAGCAGCAGCACGGGCACGTTGACCAGATGGCGCACTTTGTCCGCCGTGCTGCCGTAGAGCAGATCGCTGATGAAGCGATGCCCGTGCGTGGACATGGCGATGAGATCGACGTCGTGTTCCTTGGCGACCTTGATCATTTCGTCCGCCGGTTCCCCGAGAGCGAGCAGATGATCGACGGTGAAGCCCTCCGCTCGCAGCTCCGCCGCGCGCTCGGCAAGGTAAGCACGGTCCGCGCGCATCTCTTCGCTCTCGGCCAGCTTCAGCCGATCGTAATTTCGCGCCACCCAACCATCCGCCACATGAAGCAGAAGCAGGCTCGCGCCGGTGAGCTTAGCGAGCGGTTTGATGTGGTCGAGGATTGCTCGATCCGCCGCGCTGTTTTCCAGAGGAATAAGGATGTGTTGATACATGGCAGCAGATGGGTTTAACCGGTCGGCATTCCGATGGCGTGGTAGATGGGGTTGAGCACGGAGGCCGGGAGAAACGTATCCACCAGTAGCTTCACGTTCAGCACAATAATGATCGCTGTGATGCTCCAGCCCAGGATCCGAATCCAAAGCCGGTTGGCGAACTCGCCCATCTTCGCCTTCTCATCGGTGAAACGCATCAACGGCCAGACCGCGAAACCGAGCTGCATGCTCAGTACCACCTGGCTGGCGATGAGCAATTCGGTCGTCTTGCCTTCGCCGTAATATCCGATCACCGCGATCGCGGGCACGATCGCGATCGCGCGCGTGATCAGTCGCCGCAGCCACGGACGGAGCCGAATGTGGATGAAACCTTCCATCACGATCTGTCCCGCGAGCGTGCCGGTGAGGGTGGAGTTTTGCCCCGAGGCGAGCAAGGCGATGGCAAACAAAGCGCTCGCCATCCCGACCCCGAGCATCGGACTGAGCAGTTTGTAAGCGTCCTGAATTTCCGCCACGTCCTGATGGCCCGACCAGTGAAAAACCGCCGCCGCGAGGATGAGAATGGCGGCATTAATGAAGAGCGCGAGCATCAGCGCGACCGTCGAATCGATCGTCGCAAACTTGATCGCCTCCCGTTTTCCGGCGGGAGTCGGCTCGAATTTCCGCGTCTGCACAATGGAGGAGTGCAGGTAAAGATTATGCGGCATGACCGTCGCGCCGATGATACCGATCGCGACGTAGAGCATGCCAGGGTGAGTCACGATCTGCGCCGTGGGAATGAACCCGAGGAGAACGCCGGCGAGACTCGGTTTGGAGAAAAAAAGTTCGGTCGCGAAGCAGGCCCCGATCGTGCCGATGAGCGTGATGACCACGGCCTCGATGTAACGGAAACCTTTGTTTTGAAGAAAAAGCACCAGGAGCACGTCGAGCCCAGTGATGGCGCAGCCCCAGACCAGCGGGATGCCGAAGAGCAGTTGCAACGCGATGGCCGAGCCGACGATCTCGGCGAGATCACACGCGGCGATCGCGATCTCGCAGAGGACCCAAAGAAACCAGACCGTCGGGGTGGAATAATGATCGCGGCAGGCCTGCGCCAGGTCGCGCCCCGTGCTGATGCCGAGCTTGATGCATAAATGCTGGAGGAGGATCGCCATCAGGTTGGAGATCATGACGACGGCGAGCAGGGTGTAGCCAAACTGCGCGCCGCCCGCGAGGTCGGTCGCCCAGTTCCCCGGATCCATGTAACCGACCGCGACGAGAAAGCCGGGGCCGGAGAAAGCGAGCAGCTTGCGCCAAAAGGAAGCGTTCGCGGGAACGGCGATGCTCCGATGTACTTCCGGAAGCGAATTCTCGCTGACTTTGCGCCGCCAGGCGCCGGTCGGTGCAGCCGCTTCGCTGGGATCTTTTAGTTCATCCATGGCTAGTCGAGGAGATCGCGGGGCGACAATGGGCGCAGCGACCAAAGGAAAAAAGCGGCGCCCGGCAGGAGCCGGCGAAAAAAAAGCCTGATCGCCGATTGTTTTAGCTCCGGCTTAGACATGTAGCAACAGCTACAATTTGAGAAAAGGTTGTCAAAGAAATCTTTTCGGTTTTGCTCCCGGGAGAACCATGCCTGCCCACGTCTCGAAAATTCCAGCCCGCCGCACCCGCAGTGAGCACGCGCAAGAAACCGCCCAGGATTATGTCGAATTGATCGCCGTGCTCATCGATGAAACCGGCGAGGCTCGCGCCATCGATCTCGCCCGCCGCCTCGGAGTTACCCACGTGACGGTGGCGCGGACGGTCCAGCGGCTGCAGCGCGAGGGCCTGGTCACGACCCTGCCGTATCGCTCGATTTTTCTCACCCCGAGCGGCCGCAAACTCTCCGAGGAATCCCGCGCCCGGCACGAAACCGTGGTTGATTTTCTGAAGTCGTTAGGCGTCCCCGCGGTGGTCGCGCAATCGGACGCGGAAGGGATCGAGCATCACGTCAGCCAGGAAACGCTGCGCGCATTCGAGAAGCACCTGGGGAAGAAGAAGCGCGCCGGGAAATAGCGGCATCAAGGCTGGGCCAGCGGCGGCGCTTTCTCGGTCATCCTGAGCGGAGCGGAGCGGAGTCGAAGGATCCCGTGGAGTCGCGGTGAAGGGTCGCCTCAGGACGTCCGTCCTTTTGCCGCGGAGCTTCCCAGCAGCTCCCCGGGATCCCTCGACTTCATTCCGCTGCGCTCCATTGCGCTCGGGATGACGGTTTCTGACGGCTTACCCGAGGCGGAAGCGCAGGTCGCGGATGACACGGGCGCCGAAGCGCTGCTTCAGCTTGCGCAGGATTTGCGGTTTGTTCACGCGCTCGAGCTCGTAGTGCAACGCCGGCTGGAGCACGTGCACGTAGAGGATGCCGTCGCGGAGCGAGATCGGTTGGGAATGCGTGGCAATGAATTCGCCCGCGACGTTTTTCCAGGCGGCGAGGACATCGTGTTCCTGTAGCCGCTCTTTCAGGCCGAGCTTCTGCATCACTTTCGGGAGGAGATCGGAGAGGCGCGCGGCCCGGTCGGGGCGCGGCAGGTCGGAGGGTAGACCGCGCCATTCGGCGAGGACTTTGCGGCGAATCGACGGGGTCATGGCTCGTTTGTCATCCCGAGCGGAGCGCAGCGCAGTCGAGGGATCCCGCCGAGTCGCTGGGAAGCTTTCGCGCAAGGTCTTCGCGGCGGCACTTCACGGAAATTCATCGGGATCCCTCGACTTCATTCCGCTTCGCTTCATTCGCTCGGGATGACGACCGCACAGGAATGCCCGCCGCTCAGTATTTCCGCCGCATGTTGCTCGGCAGGATATTCAGCTCGGTCCGGTATTTCGCGACGGTGCGGCGCGCGATCGGGATCCCGCGCTCGCCCAGAATCTCGACGATTTCCTTGTCGCTCAACGGCGCGCTGCCGCTCTCGGCTTTCACGAGATCAAGAATCGCTTCTTTCACGCTCGTGTTGCTAACCGACTCGCCGCTCGAGGTCTGGTAGCCGGGCGTGAAGAAATATTTCATCTCATACACGCCCTGCGGCGTAGAGATGTATTTCCCGGAAATGGCCCGACTGACGGTCGTCTCGTGCACCCCGACGGCCTCGGCGATTTGCACCATCGTCATCGGCTTCAGGTGCGCGCTGCCCTGCTCGAGAAACTCCTTCTGCCGGTCGACAATCTGGTGCGCGATGTTCGAGATCGTCTGCTGCCGTTGGTGGATCGATTTGATCAGGAATTTTCCGCTCCGAATTTTGTCGCGGATGTAATCCTTCACCTCACCGCCGCTGCCTTCCCCGGACATGATATCTTTGTAGGTGTTGCTGATGCGGAGGTGCGGAATCTGTTCGCCGTTGAGGATGATCTGGAATTGGCCCTGGATTTTTTCGACGGTGACGTCGGGGAGCACATAATTCTGCGGCGCCTCGGCGAAGATCGCGCCGGGCCGCGGATCGAGTTGCGCGATGCTGTTCGCGCATTTCTGCACCGCCTCCGCGCTGATCCCGATGCGGCGCGCGATCTCCGGGAAACGCCGCTTCCCCAGGTCTTCCATGTGATCGGAGATGATCCGATACTCGAGGCTGGTCTGGCGCCCCTCGCGTTTCAGTTGAATGAGCAGACACTCGCGCAAATCGCGCGCGCCCACGCCCGGCGGGTAGAAGCTCTGAATGAGCGTGAGCATGACCTCGAAATCTTCCTGCGCGATGCCGGTATTCATCGCCATCTCTTCCGGCGTCGTCTGGAGAAAGCCGTTGTCGTCGATGTTGCCGATGATGAGCTCGGCGGTCTTGCGATCGTCGCCGCTCAGCGCGGTCTGGTTTAACTGCCCCACGAGATGTTGCTGGAGCGTCTCCTGGGTCGCGATCGAGTCGAAAAAGAACTGGCGCTTATCTTCCTCTTCCTTCGAGCGACCGCTGTAGCTGCCCGATTGTGCCATGTAATCGCGCCACTCGTCATCGAGCTTCGCGAGCTGGTCGAACTCCTCCTTGAAATTGTCCTCTTCCGCCGGCTCGCTCTCGGAAACCTTGCGCTCTTCGTCCGTCGCCTCGGCCAATTCCTCGAGCACCGGGTTCGTCTCCATCTCCTGCTGCACGAGGTTGCGCAGCTCGAGCAGCGGCGCCTGGAGAATGAGCAGGCTCTGCTGGAGTTGCGGCGCCAGGACTTGCTGGAGCGAGAGATTTTGTGATTGGAACATGCCCGGCCCGGCCATGGGCTGAGGGTACCAATGGCGCACCGTGTCGCAAGCAAATATCACGCCGCGCATCCGCCGGAGCGAAAGCGGAACGTGACTTGCTTCTTCGGGAAGAGGAAAATCCCGAACCTTTTATGAAGAAATTAACCTTTCTCGGACTGCTCGCGCTGTTCGCGGCAACCGCTGGCGCGCAATCACCGGCCCCGGCGAACGGCGACCAAGCCCGACTCGAAGCACTCCTCCGCGAAGTCCAGGCGCAGCAGACGCAGCTCGCGCAGAACCAGGCGAAGATCGATGAAAAGCTCGCCATCCTCGCCGAAGCGATTCGCATCGCGAAGATCTACTCCAGCCGGGGAGGCCGCTAAGATGAAAGCACTGACCCTTCTCCTCGCGTTCGTTCTCGGAACCGCCGCAACCAACACCGGCTACGCGCAATCGCCCGCGCCCGTCACCCTTCAGGCTGTGCCCGCTGCGCCCGCAACTCCACCTCCCGCGCCGGCGCAATCAGCCCCCACGAACGACCTGCGCACGGCGTTTCAACTTTTGCAGGAAATGAAAGCGGCCAACGACGCGACCCTGAAGAAACAGGAAGCCGCCCTGCAAACCCTCGACGCTCTCCAGAAAGCAGCCGAGGAAATCAAGATCTTCAGCAAGCGCGGGTAGCGCGCGCAGTTGTAGCCGGGGGCGGTGACCCCGGCCCGGACCTGAAATCCGGCTGACTCTTACTCCCAGCCAAGTCCCATGTTGGCCGGGGTCACCGCCCCCGGCTACAGCGCGCGGCGCGGCCACTCATCACGGCGCTCGACCGTTCGTCACAATCGCCGCGCAGGCGAGCGGCCGCTGCGCTTTGCTGGGTGCATGAAAAGACACCTCGCATACCTCAGCGCAGCGCTCCTCCTCGCGGCCTCCACCCTCGAGGCCGCCGACACGCCCACACTCATCGACGTCAAAGTCACTGGCCACGGCCAGCCCGTTATCCTCATCCCTGGCCTAACGAGTCCAGGTGCAGTCTGGGACGACACCGTGAAACAACTCCAGGATAAATACCAATGCCACGTCGTTACCATCGCCGGCTTCGGCGCGATGCCGCCGGTCAAGACCGATCACCTCCTGGACGATGCGCGCGATCAAATCATCGCCTACGCCCGGGCGCAGAAGCTCGTCAAACCAGGCCTCGTCGGTCACAGCCTCGGCGGTTTCCTCGCCCTCGCCATCGGCGAAAAAGCGCCCGATCTTCCCGGCGACATCGTCTGCGTGGATAGCCTGCCTTTTCTCGCCGCGGTCATGCTGCCCGGAGTCACCGACGCCGCCGGCGCGAAGCAAGGCGCCGCGTCGATGCGCGCGATGATGGCGCGCCAGGATCAGGAGCAATTCGCCAGCTACCTGCGCGGCGTCTCCATTCCTTCGATGGTGACGAAACCGGAAGACGTCGCGCGCCTCGCCACCCTCTGCGAAAAATCCGATCCCGCCACCGCCGCGCAAGCGATGTATGAGTTGCTCAGCACCGATCTGCGTCCCGAGCTCGGGAAGATCAAATGCCCGCTCCTCGTCCTGGGCGCGCTTGCCGATAAGTTGCAATATGTGCCTCGCCCGCAACTCGAGCAGAATTACAAAACCCAATACGCCAACGCGCCGCAGACCCGTTTCGCCTTTTTCGAAAAAGCGAAACACTTCATCATGATCGACGACCCCGAAGGCTTCAATGCCGCGCTGGAGAAGGAACTCGCCGCGCGGTAGCTATGTTCGTTAGGTTATCGATCAAACGCATTACCTGATGAATCCTCGCTCTCTTATCGTCAACGGAATCCTTTGGGCCGCCGCCATCCTCGCCGCCGCCTTCGTCCATGCGCCAGTTATTCTTACCACTGTGATCCTGCCCGCGCTGGCCATCGGCGCGCTCACCCTCTCTGAGGCGCTCCCCACCGCGCCAGCCTGCCGCGAATAACGTGACCGACCAAACCCAGCCGCCGCGTCCGCCTGCCGCCTATTGGTGGTGCCAGGTGGGCGGCTGGGGTGGGATCCTGCTCGTTAATATTTCGACCAGCCAGGGGTTCGTCACTCCGAGCTGGCGGCTGGCCAGTGGCTATGTCGTCCTCAGCGTCTTTGGAATTCTCCTCACCCACGGCTTTCGCGCCTACCTCCTCCGGCACGGCTGGATCGACCTGCCCATCCGCCGGCTTCTCCCGCGGGTCGTGACCACGAATTTTCTCCTCGCGATCATCCTTGTTGCGATCGTGGTCCTCTACTTCGTCGCCGTGCCGCCGTCGGGGCACGCCTACACCGCCCGGACCCGCGTCGCCGTCGTCGCGACGCTTGCGATCTTCATTTTTAACGACTTCATCATCCTCACTCTCTGGTCGGGCATTTATTTCGGGGTCGCCTTTTCGCAGCGGCAACGCCGGATGGAGATCGAGCGCTACCAGGCCCAGACCGCGCTCGCCGAGGCCGAGCTGCGCGGGTTGAAGAGCCAGCTCAATCCGCACTTCTTTTTTAACTGCCTCAACAGCCTCCGCGCCCTCGTGGTGGAAAACCCGGTGCGCGCCCAGGAAGCGATCACGCAATTGGCGGCGATTCTTCGTTACCACCTACAGTCAGGGGAGCGCGCGCTCGTCCCGCTCGCGGAAGAGCTCGAAACGGTCGAGCAATATCTCGCGCTGGAACTGATCCGCTTCGAGGATCGGCTCACCATCGAACGCGTGCTCGATCCCTGCGCCCTCCCTTTCCTCGTCCCGCCGTTGGCTTTGCAAACCCTGGTCGAGAACGCGATCAAATACGGCGTCTCGCGCGACGTCGGTGAAGGGGCCATTCATCTGAGCGCGCGCCTGACCGGCCGGACCGGTCATCCTGAGCGCAGCGCAGCGGAGTCGAAGGATCCCGCGGAGCTTCCCGGAAGTGTGATCTACAGTGAGCGCTTTCCCGAAACTCCACGGGATCCCTCGACTTCGCCTCCGGCTGCGCTCGGGATGACAGAGCGCAGCGTGCTTGAAATCTCGGTCCGCAACACCGGTTCCCTGTACGCCGCCAGCGGTCAATCCACCGGTCTCGGCCTAACGAATCTAAGAACCCGGCTGCGCCTGCTCTTCGGCGCGCGCGCCAGTTGTGAGTTGCGCGAAGCGGAGCCCGGCTGGGTGGAGGCGCGCCTGATTCTGCCCGTTGAGACTGGAGTCGCCGCCGTGACTCCCTTCGGAGGGACCAGCTTCCGCTCGCCCGATGTCTCGAGCTCGTTGCGTTCATGAAAGCCCTCGTCATCGACGACGAACGCCTCGCCCGCTCCGAGTTGCGCCGGCTCCTCCGCGCGCATCCTGAGATCGAGATCGTCGGCGAAGCGGCCAACGCCACTCAGGCCGAAGAGAAAATCAAGAGCCTCCAACCCGAACTCATCTTTCTCGACGTGCAAATGCCCGGCCGCACCGGCTTCGAGTTACTGGCCGAGCTAGTCGATGCGCCACGCGTCATCTTCACCACGGCCTACGACCAATACGCGCTCAAAGCCTTCGACTTCGGCGCGCTCGATTACCTGCTCAAGCCGATCGAGCCCGTCCGCCTCGCCCGCGCCCTCGCCCGTCTTGTAGCCGGGGGCGTTGACCCCGGCCGCGCCACCCCAGCGCCGTCCGATACTCTCGGCGAGAACGACCAGGTTTTCCTGAAGGATGGTGAGCGTTGCTGGCTCGTGCGGGTGAGCGACATCCGGCTCCTCGAATCGGAGGGCAACTACGCGCGCGTCTATTTCGCCGGGAACCGCCCGCTCATCCCGCGCACCCTGCAAAGCCTCGAGTCGCGTCTCGACCCGTAACTCTTCTTCCGGGTGAGCCGCCAGCACCTCATCAACCTGCGCGCCGTGCGCAAAGTCGAGCCGTGGTTCGACGGCGGCCTGCTCCTTCATTTGGGCGAGACCGATCCGGAGATCAAAGTCGCGCGCCGCCGCGCCCAGG
>JBBSUP010000101.1:0-11976 GCA_038234295.1 Chthoniobacterales bacterium | reverse complement strand
CCCGTGGAGTTTCGTTGCAGCGTCGCTTCCCAGCCACGCCACGGGATCCCTCGGCTCCGCTGCGCTCCGCTCGGGATGACCGACCCTTGCGCTCCCCCGCCTTACGGGCGACCCGGAGGGAGCAGATTCTGCAGGATATCCGCCGGCACACCTGCGCTTTGGAGCGTCGTTACTCCATTCGTCTGGTCGCGATACATCACGCGGCGGCTCACGCGCCGTAGAGCCGAAGTGCGCGTCTCATCGTTGCTGATGCTCTGCGCCCAGCCCACCGCGGTCGGCACATCCGTCGAGGCCACCGAGGAAGCGAAGGCCGCCGCCGCCGCATCGCGCGTGCCCCCTGCGGGCATCGTGTTGATCCAACTCGCCGCCGCACTCGCGTCCTGATCGGTCCAACGCCGGACGATGTCGCCGATCGAGCGCGATTGCGTTTCGCTGTTGGGAATCGAGAGAGCGTAGCTGAGCGCCGACTGCGGATCCTGGTCCGCCCAGGTGCGAATGACCTGCCCGAGCGGCGAACGCCAGCCGTCGCCGCCGGAAGAATCCTGCGCCGCTGCCGCCGCCGCGGCGGTCGGATCAGTCTGCGACCATTGCCGGTAAATCATCTGCGCGAGCGGTTCGTTATGCGGCAATTCGCCGGAAGCCGCGGCGAGCCGCAGAGCGCCCGCGGGATCGGTCTGCGCCATGGCCCCGAGCGCGCCGCGGAGCGCTTGGTAATGCAGCGCCGGATCCGAGATCGCCTGCGCGCGCGTCAACGTGCTCGAGAGATTGCTCGCGGCCAGTTGCTGGAAGATGTCGCCGGTGATCTGGCCGGACTCCTTGTGTTTCGCGGCAAAAGCGAGCGCCGCATCCGGATCGAGCTCGGCCCAGCGGGCGACGAGCAAACGCTGCGCGAGATCGCGCTCGGCGCCGCCGGGAAGTTTGCGCGCAGCCGCCATCGCGGCGGCAAAATCTCCGGGCGCGAGGTGATCGACGAATTCGGTGAGCGCGTGCAGCCGCTCGCTCGTACTTCGGTCTTTTAGAATTCCGGCCAGCGCGTCCGGATCTGGATTGCCAGCGTTAGTCGCCTTCTCCTTCCGCATCCCGCGCGCAGGTGCGAGCTTCGCGGTCGTTGGAGCTATCGCGCTTGCGAGCGTCAGCGAAGTTTGCGGCCGCACCACCTCCCGGCTCACCGGCCGCGTCGGCGCAGCGCCCCAGCGCCCAAACGCGATCCCCACGAGCAGCGCGCTCAAGCCGATCGCAACTTTCGCCCCGGCATCCCCTTTTCCGTTCATGGAATTTTATTCGTAACGCAGCGCCTTCACCGGATCGATCCGGGCCGCAAAGTAAGCCGGGATGAGCGCGGCCAATGAACAGATAATGAAGGCCGCGACGCAAATTTTTAAGACATCGCCCGGCACGACGTCGGCCGGGATTTTCGAGAATTGATAGACGGCCTTCGGGAAAATCTCGATGTGCAGAGTGTGCGAAAGCCATTGGCTGAATTCATTCCGGAAACGGATCAGCGTCATCCCGAGCCCGAGGCCGGTGAGCGTGCCGAAGATGCCGACGACGATGCCTTGGAATAAAAAAACGCCGATGATCTGCGAGATCGTCGCCCCGACCGCTTTCATGATCCCGATCTCGCGCCGCTTCTGCACCGTCACGGTGATGAGCGTGTTCATGATTCCAAAGGCCGCGACCACCACGATGAAGAAAAGCAGGAACGCCATCACTGTGCGCTCGAGCCGGACCGCGTCGAAGAACTGCTTGTTCATCTCGATCCAGGTCTGCGCGTATTCGTCGTCGGGCAGGAACTTCTCAATCGCGCCCTTCACCGCCGCGGCGTCGTAGGGATCGGTCGTGCGCACGGTCAACCCGTGGAGCGCGTCACCCAGTCCGTAGAGTTCCTGCGCGATAAAGATCGGGACGAGGAGAAACTCGGAATCGTGCAGGTATTGGCCGGTCTCGAACAGACCGGTCACGGTCAGCTCCTTCGGCAGCACGACCTCGCGGAGATCATCGATCGCGGTCTGTTGTTCCGCGCCTTTTTTCTCCTGCAGCGCCTTCAGTTTATCGAGCACGGCTCCGATATTTCCGGGCGAGTAAACGGTGATCTTGTCACCGACGGTGACCCCGAGCTTCCGCGCCAGTTCCGTTCCGATCACGGTCGAGTCGCCGTCGAGATCGAGTTTCCCGAGCACGATGAACTTGCTCAGCGGGATGACCTTTTCCTCCTTCACCGGATCGATCCCGCGAATCATTGGGGCGAGCCGGCGATTCTGGAATTCCACGATCACTGGTCCCTGGATGTAAGGCGAAACCGCGACCACTTCCGGCGTCTTCTCGACCCGTGCGGTGAGCTCGCGCCAGTTCCGCATCACCCCGTCGGTCGTGACCAGAATATGCGCGTCGAAGTCGATCACTTTTTGCCGCAGCTCACGATCGAAACCAGTCATGACCGCGATCACGAGAATGAGCACGGTCACGCCGAGGGTCACGCCGAGGATCGAGACCAGCGTGATGATCGAGATAAAGGTGCGCTTCGGTTTGAGATAACGAAGCGCGAGGAAAAGACTGAAAGGCAATTTCAAGGAGCGACACAGTTGCCGAAAACGCCGCATTTCCCAGCGCGAATCACCTCGGCACAAATGGCCGCGCCCACGAAACGCCCTGTAGACGTTTCGCTCTGCGAAACGCGGGCATCGACGTCGATCGTAATATCCACGCCCAAACCCACGCTTCGCACAGCGAAGCGGCTACAACTATATTGCGCGGATGAATAACGACATCGTAGGCATCGATCTCGGCACGACGAACTCCCTCATTGGCGTGATGGAGGCGGGCTTTCCCATTCTCCTCGCCGACGCCGACGGCAGCCGCCTCACGCCTTCGGTCGTGCACTTTCCGTTGCAAGGCGAGCCGCTCGTCGGCGCCGCGGCGCGCCGGATGCGCGCCCTCCAGCCGGCGCGCACCGTTTCCTCGGCGAAACGCCTCATCGGTCTGCGCGGCGAAGACCTTTCGCCCGACGAATCGACCTTCGACTTTGAAGTCGTTAGGCAAACCGGACAGCCGGTCCGGATCGCGCTCGGCGACGAAGAACTCGCACCGGAAGCGGTCGCGACTTTGGTCCTGCGGAAACTAAAAGCCGATGCCGAAGCGCGGCTCGAACGCCCGGTCACGCGCGCCGTGATTACCGTCCCCGCCTACTTCAACGACGCCCAGCGTCAGGCCACGAAACACGCGGGCGATGCCGCCGGCTTTACGGTCGAGCGGATCATCAACGAACCCACTGCGGCCGCGCTCGCCTACGGTCTCGATAAACTTCAGGGCAAAGCCAGGATCGCCGTTTACGATCTCGGCGGCGGCACCTTCGACATCTCAATTCTCGAGCTAAACGACGGCGTCTTCCAGGTTCTCGCGACGAGCGGCAACACCCATCTCGGCGGTGACGACGTGGACGACGCGCTCATCGCCGCCTGCGCTCTGCCGCTCGCGAATTGGCAGAAGCGCGAGCTCGTGCTGGAGGCTAAGCATCGCCTCTCGAACGAGGAGGAAGTGCGGATCGACGCGCCTTTTGTTGAGGGTCAAAATCTCGCCTACGAACTGACGCGCACTGATCTCGAACGTCTCGCGCGCCCGATCGTCGAGCGCACCCGCGCGCACTGCCTGCGCGCGCTGGCCGATGCAAAATTAGGTGCCTCAAACCTCGACGAAGTCATTCTCGTCGGCGGCATGACGCGGATGCCGCTGGTGCGGCAATTCGTCGGCGAACTCTTCGGTCGTCCGCCGAATACGTCGCAGAATCCCGACGAAGCCGTCGCCCTCGGCGCCACCATCCAGGCCGGGATTCTCTCCGGCGCGATCCGCGACGTCGTCCTCCTCGATGTCACCCCGCTGTCGTTAGGCATCGAGACTTTTGGCGGGCTCATGAACGTGATCATCCCGCGCAATTCCACGATCCCGCTCAAGGCCGGCGAGATGTTCACGACCGCGGTGAACGGCCAGCGCGCGATGAAAATAAAGGTGCTCCAAGGCGAGCGCGAGCTGGCCGCGGACAACTGGTCGTTAGGCGAATTCGAGCTCGAGTTTCCGGCCGCACCGAAAGGCGTCGCTCGCGTCGGCGTGCAATTCGCGATCGACGCCGACGGCATTCTCCAGGTGCTCGCGCGCGATACCCAGACCGGCATGGAAAAGGCGATCGACCTCACGAGCGCCGTCGATGTTTCCGACGAAGCGGTCGAGGCGATGATCGCCGATTCGCTCGAGCACGCTTTCGAGGACATGAGCGAGCGCGTCTGGACTGAAACCAAGCTCAAATCCGAGGAAATGCTCGGCGCCGTCGAGCAAGCCTTCGCGCAGACGGGCGACCTTGTGCCAGCGCCGGAGCGGGCGCGCATCCAAGAAAAAGCTGGAGAAGTGCGCGCCGCCCTCGCGACGCATGAGACGCCGCGGCTGAAGGCAGCGAACGCCGCCCTCGACGACGCGACCCAGGAGCTGGCGGCCGTGATCGTCGAACAGGCAATGCAACAAGCGCGGTGACCTCTCCGGGTAGCGCGCGTTTCTCGCGTGCTGGCGAAGGCGTCCCGCCGTCGCAAACTTTCGTTTTACAGTGATGTTCCTTGACGACCGACTCCCGAAAAGTTGGTCGCCGCCTAACGATTACGCGCCGCCCGCTGAAGCAGGCATTGTCGGGCGACCGCTTCGGTTGCCCAGGTTCAATCGGGGCAGGCGGAGCGCCCGCCCTACAATTTCGTCATCCCTGCGCTGGCGGGCGACGCCGCGGGTGTGGAGCTGGGTGCTGCGCTTGGAGTGGGACTCGGCGTTGCGCTTTGACGACGCGCCGTGATGTCCTCGAGCAGTCGCTTTTCCTCCGGGTAAAGCTTCCGGGCTTTCGCGAGCTTAATGAACTCGTCGGCGGCCGCGATCTGGTTGTCGTCGTCGAGGATCAGCGCCGCATAAACCGCCGCGTGCGGGTCGCGCAGCTGATCCGGCGGCAACTTCCTCAACACTCCGATCGCATCCTGCGTGCGCCCGGTTCCGTAAAGCGCGAAAGCATAAGTGACCGCGGCGGCGGTGTCGTTAGGTGCTTTCTCATACACCTGCTGCGCGAGCTGCTGTCCGGCGGCGGTGTTGCGGTCGAGCAGGAGCGCAAGGCGCGCGGCGTTGGCGCCGAGGCTGGTCTCGTCGGGCGAGCTCTTGTGCAGCCGCTGCGCGATGTCGCGCAGATTCGCGAGGTCGTTGCTCTTCCGATAAATTGCGTAGAGCGCCTCGAGGGCTTCGCGGCGGTGCGGCGCCGATTTAGCGACGCGTAGCCAGAGCTGCTCCGCCTCCTGCGTGAGCTGCCATTTCGTCGCCAGCCGGGCGAGCGTCGTCTCCCGCTCCGGGTGGTCGGCCGCTTCTTCGACGGCGGAACTCCAGAGCGCGTCGGACTCGGCATCGGCCGTGGCGTGGCGCGATTCGTGCGCGGCGTAGGCCTGGTAAGCGAGGCGCAAATATTCGGCCTCACCCCACGCGCCGCTTCGCGTCCAGCGTTTCAAGCGCGAGAAGTTTCGCGTCTCCGCAAGTGCTTCAGCGATCGAGATCGCGGCTGGCGGCTCGCTCGTGAGATTGGCGGGCAATTTATCCGACCACTTCAGCGCCTCGCTCCGGAGACCGTTCGCATCCATCCAATCGAGCAGCTGTGCGAGGTCGCCGCGATCGCGGAGCGCGACCGGTTTCACCCTGTCGAGGAGGGAGGTGAATTTTTTCTCGTTCAGCTTCCGGTAGAGATCGAGGCAGAGCAGATAATCGCTGAAGCTGACCTGCTGACTCATCTGCAGATCCTGCGCGAGCGTTTCCGCCGCAGGCATCTGATTCTGGCGGACCGCATTTTCGAGCAGCGCGCGGAGCGCGGGCGTGCGGAACTGCGCGGTCTTGCTCAGCCGCTCGAGCTCGTTGCGCGCGGCTGCGCTTTTTTCGGGGTTCGGGGAAAGGATGCGCAAGACCGCGAGGTTGAATTGGTAAACGTCATTCTTCGGTTCCTGCGCAACGGCGGCGGCGAAATGGCGTTCTTCCTCCGCGTGGTTACCCTGCGCCCGCGCGAGCCAGCCGGCGACCACGTGATAAGCCGCCCTATCGACATCGACCGGCGCGACTTTCCCGAGCGCGTTCCGCGCGAGATCGAGTTGGCCGAAACGGAGCGCGGCGGAAGCGAGATTGAGCTGGCTGTCGAGCGAAGGCGCGAGCCGCGCGACCTGCGCGCGCCAGGCGACGGTGTCAGGACGATTCTGGAGCTCCGTCGCCTCGGCGAGAATGCGGCAGGCCTCAGCGGAGCTGGGATCGAGCGCGATGACTTTGCGCCCGGCCTCCTCGGCGGCCGCGGCATCGTTTTTTTGCAGGAAAGTCTCCGCCCGCCGGAGGAGCTGCGCTTCGCGCCAGCGGTTCCAGCCTTTGTGCAGGGACGTGAAACCGAAGAGCCCGACGAAAAATCCGACCAGGACCACGAGGCCGAGAATAAAGAGCCGACGGATCAGTTCCGGCCGGGTCAGCGCGGCGTTGCGCCGGCGTTTCCGGCGAACGCGTTTCAGCGACGTGGACATGCCCGGCTCCCCTGCACCGCGTGAGTCCGTTGCGCAACCGCCTCCCGCGGCCGACCCACCTCCGGCCTAGCGAGCCGACTCGGCCTCGGCTTCCCGCACCACCGGGACCTCCTCGATGTTCTCCATCACTTCCTCCCGCAGGCGTTCGCCCCAGACATAGCGTGCCAAGAGCACCTTCAGCGTCGCGGTTAACGGAATCGCGAGGAGCGGCCCGAGCAGGCCGCCAATGAGCAAGCCCCAGATAAAAATCGAGACGATCACCGTCATCGGATGGAGCCCGACAGAGTTACCTACGATGCGCGGCGCGTAGAAGAGACCTTCCAGATTTTGCACGGCGAGGAAGATGATCGTGACCCAAAATGGGTGCCACCAGTCGCCCCATTGCGCCGCGGCGATCAAGGCTGCGGGGATCCAGCAAATGATGATGCCGAGATACGGAATCATAGTTAGCGGCACGACGATAAGACCGATCAGCGGGGCGAAGTTAAGACCGTAAATCGTCAGCGCGACGCCGATGAGTAACCCATCCACCAAACAAACGAGTAACTGTCCACGAAAATAGGCGATGATGTAGCTATTGATCTGCAGCAAGGTCGAAGCGACCTCGTCCTTTAGAGGAGAAGCCCGCAGAGGGAGATACTCTGTCCAGCGGCGCTCGATCGAAGGCCGTTCCTTGAGCAGGAAGAAGGCATAGATCGGCACCATCACCAGGCTGAGCAGAAATCCGGTAATTCCGAGGAAACCACCGACGCTGGTCTTCACGAGTAACCAGAGTTTCCCGATAAGATCGGGTAGCTGTTTCTCCAGTGCGGGTAACTGCTTCTGCACCCAATCCTGAATGTGCTGGCGATCCGCGGTGGTGAGCTTGCTCGGCGCGGGTGCGATCACTTCGCCGCTTCCCGGCGCCGGCGTCGCGGTCGGAGCGGGGGTCGGGCTCACGGGCGCGGCGCTGGGCGCGGCGAGGAGCCAGTTCACGATGCCGACATTCGCCTCGCCGTGGGCGTTTTTCTCGCCGAGCCCAAAGGTGCCCTCGTAGCGATACATCAGGTCGACCACGCGATCGCGGACGCGAATGGTGAAGGCGGGCAACTGCCGCGCGAGACTCGCGCTTTGCACGGAAATGAGCGGCACGATCCAGGCGATCAAGCCAGCGAGGGCGATCAACGCGATCGCGAAGATGCAGAGCGTTCCCTTGGTCCGCCCGAAACCACGGCGCGCGAAGTAAGTCACCACCGGATCGAGCAGGTAGGCGATGATCACGCCGATCGCGACAGGGATCAGGATGGGCTGGAGAAACGCGATGACGTTGGCCCCGAGCCAGACAACCGTGCCGACGATGACAAAGAGAATGACCACGAAGATCGCGGTGAGCGAAGCCCACATCGTCTTGCGCTGCCAGTGCGTGGGATACTTGTTCACTGCGCCGGTGGAGAGCTGGCCGGTTCGCCTGGGCTCTGGTGGTTTTTAGAACGTGCGATCTTTTCCGCGAGCTTTTTATCGCTCGGATCAAGGGCGAGCGCGCGCTGCCAATAGTCGAGTGCTTGTGGCAGTTGCTGGAGCTTCTCGTAGGTGTCGCCGATGTGATCGAAGACCGTAGGGTCCTCGGCCTTCAGGGTACTCGCCGCGCTCAGGAGTTCGGCGAGGGCTTGTTCATATTTCCCTCGCCGATAATTAAGCCAGCCCAAACTGTCGAGATAGGCGCCGTTTTCCGGATCGGACGCGAGCGCTTTCTTAATGTAGCTCTCCGCTTCATCGAGATTCGTGCCCTGGTCGGCCCACATGAAGCCTAGGTAGTTATAAGTCTCGGCGGCGTCGCCGGGATCGAGCTGGATCGATTTCTTGAATAACTCTGTCGCCTTGGCGTAAAGCCCGGCGCGTTCCGCAGCTGCGCCGTATTCGAAGAAGAACCGGCCATTCACAATTTCGCCGCCGCCAGACTGCGCCTCGGCCAGGGCTTCTTCAAAGGTCGCCACCGACTTCTGAGTGTCGCCCGCTTCACGCAAGGATACGGCGAGAAGGTAGGTAATCTGCGGCGAGGTCGGGAAATGACGGCGCGCATCCTGAAGGACTTTGACGGCGCGTTGGCTGTCGCGGAGCCGAGTGAGATAGAGCTCGGCGAGGTGGAGATAGTTATCGGGCTGCGCGGCATTAATCAAAATGCTCTGCTCATAACTTGCCGCCGCCTTGGCGAACTCGGCTTTGGCTTCCTTCGGTTTCTCCGCTATGCGCAAGGACTCGGCATCTTCCTCGAGGACCTTGCCGAGTAACTCGTAGGGCTGATAGCGCTCCGGATGTTGCTGAATGATTTCCTGCAACATCTCGATCGCCTTGCCGCGCTGATTCGTGAGCAGGAAGCCCGTCGCAAGTTTCTCCCGCGCGCCGGAGTCATCGGGCTGTAACTCGAGAACTCGGAGATAAAGCGGGAGCGCTTCCTTCACCTGCTGCGAGGCCGCGAAGTAATCGGCGGCGTCTTTCAGGACCGAGGCGTCGCCCGGCGCGAGCTGGAGCGCCTTGTGAAAGACTTGATTGATCTTCTCCAGCTCCGCGGCTTGCGGGCTTCCGTTCGGCTGGGCGATGAGCGCGAGATAGAGCTTGCCGAGGCGCGTCCAGAACGACGGGTCGTTCGTCTGCACAGCCGCGGCGCGGTCGAGGGTCTGGAGCGCGGCCTTGCGGTTGTCGGCGGTCAGCTGGACTTCACAAAGGCGCTGGTAACCGTCGATCTCGGTGGGCGCGAGCTTGATCGCCTGCTTCGCATAACGAATCGCCGGCTCGGTTTTCCGAAGATACTTTGCGTAAATGTAGGCAAGCTGGAGGTAGGGTTCGGGGTCGTTAGGCTGCGCCTTTACCGCATCCTTCAGGATGTCGATCGCGCGCGGGTAATCGCCCTGCTCGGTGAGGAGAAAGGCGACGCGGGTCGCGAGATCAACTTCGCCGGGATCGACATTGAGGACCTTCTCGAAAGCTTCGAGGGCTTTTTCGCTTTCGCCGTTCTCCTGCAGATCAAGCGCCTCGACATAAGCCGCCAGAGCCCGCGCCTTGCGCTCGCCTTCGTATTGAAGGGCGAGGTCTTTCGGCGGATGGAGGACGAGGGAATCGTCCTGCGCGACGGACTTCGCAGCGGGACGCGCCGGCGCGACGGAGACGCTGAGCAAGCCAAGAACGAGCGCAGTGCCGGAAACGGCGAGCCGTCGAGTCCTGCGTCTCATGGGCGGGAACCTAGGAGCGCCCCCCGGGCCGCGCAAACGAAGCCGGCGCTGGGGCAATTCCTTCGCCTGACGAGCGCAGCTGAACTTACGACTTGTAACGCAAGCGCTTCTTGTGGCGGTTTTCTTTCATCCGCTTGCGGCGCTTGTGTTTGGAGATTTTTGCTTTTCGTCGTTTTTTCAGCGAGCCCATAGAAGAGATTTCAAAATGCGGATTTCGGAGTGCCGAAGGTCAGCATCAGAAACCAAAACTGCGACCAAACCCGGTCACAGAGGAGCGAAGGTAAATTGATTGGTGCGCTTGGCAACTCATTTCGCGCCCGCGAGCGCGGCTTGTAATTGTGAAACGTGCTCAGCCGGTTTCACCTTCCGCAAAATCGCGGCGATCCGGCCCTCCGCGTCGATGACAAAGGTCGAGCGTTCGGCGCCCATGTATTTCTTGCCGTACATGCTTTTCTCGACCCAGACGCCATAGTCGCTGACGATTTTCTTCTCCGGATCGGCGAGAAGCGGGAAGGGGAGTGCGTATTTCGCGATGAACTTTTGGTGACTCTTCTCCGAGTCGACACTGACGCCGAAGATCTCGGCCTTGCCCTCGAAAGTGGGCCAGCTGTCGCGCAAGCCACAGGCCTGGGTGGTGCAACCGGGCGTATCGTCTTTCGGGTAAAAGTAGAGCACCACCGGGCGCCCGCGCAGTTCCTCGAGCGTGACGGTTTTGCCGTCGCCATATTTTCCGCCGACGGCGGTGGCGGTGAAATCGGGAGCCTTGTCGCCGGTCTGAAGTTCCTTGCTCATTTCTCGAAGATAATGATCAGCACCCCGACGAGACACAAGAGCGCACCCATCACCCCGCTCTCGTATTTTTCAAACCACCGCAGCTTGATCTGCTCGATCCCGGTAAGCGCGAGGAAGGTAAAGATGAGCATCCCCGCGACCGTGGCGACAGAGAGAATCGCCGTGAGTAAGGCAAACCCGCGCCAGCCATAGCGAACTCCCGAGACATAGACCGGGATAAAGCCTTCGCAGGGCGAAAACGTCAGGAGCGCGAGCAGACTAACGATCGCTGCCGCATCGGAGTGCCGCCGCGGCGTTCCCTCGTGCTCTTGTTCGTGCCCATGTCCCCCGAACCAATGCAAATGCGTGTGCGTGTGCCCGGTGAGTTGCCGGTAAATGTAGAACAATCCGAAGAGCAGCAGCGCGCCGCCCGCGATCCGCGGAAACCAAATCCCGACCCGCTCGCTCAACGCGATGCCGAGCCAGGCTACGACCAGCCCGAGCACGGCCGTGAAAAGCACATGACCGCCGCCCGCGAGCGCGGTAATCCCGAGCGTCTTCGCCCGGCTCCAGCGTTGTGCGCGCGCGGTCAGGACGAAGGGCAGCCAATGCGTCGGAATGGCCGCGTGAAAAAACGCGATCCCGAAGCCGGTGATCGCGATCGTCGTGAGAACGGAATCGTTCATCTAAGAAGGGATAAATCGGGCTGCAGGGATTTGAACCCTGGACCTCCTGCACCCGAGACAGGCGCTCTACCAAGCTGAGCCACAGCCCGAAGTCCGCCAAGTGCGACGTTGCCATCACATCGGCGGCGACTATTTCGCGCACTTCCATGCAGATGGCAAGTGCCTCAAAAATCAGGCCGCGCCGCGCCTGAGGGACGGGCGCCTCCCGTGCGTGTTTGAGCGACACAGATGACACGGCGGTCGTCCCTTCAACGGGTGCCAGCGCACTGCACGAGCGATGCGCGCAGCCCCCCGCATCTGGCAAAACCCGTTGACATCGCGGCGGATGCGAGGATTATCCGAATCCGCTTTTCCACCCCGATGCTCGCTTCGCCTACCACAGCCCTTACGAATGGGCCGGCCGCCATCCTCCAGTTTCCCACCGGTACCGTTAGTCCCGTCCGTTCCTTGAGAAATATGACCGCCCAACTCCTTGTAGAAGCCAACAAGATCATCCCCAATCAGCAACTTTTGATCAACGTCGTCTCCAAACGGGTGCGCCAGCTTGGCATCGGCCATCGGCCGCTCGTCGAAGCCACGCTCAAATCCTCCCTCACCGACATCGCGCTGAAAGAGATCATCGCCGGCAAGCTCACCTTCGAAGAGGTGCCGGAAACGCCCGCGGCGTAGGGGAGTGACGAGTGCCAAGTGACGAGTGACAAGTTGAGCGCTCGAGGCGTTTTCTACTTGTCACTCTTCACTTGGCACTCGTCACTT
>JBBSUP010000100.1:0-12373 GCA_038234295.1 Chthoniobacterales bacterium | reverse complement strand
GAAGTTTGCTCGGGCGAGATAATCCAGACGCAGCGGCGCTTCGATCTGCAGCTTTCGCGCGACGACTACTTTCGAATCATCGGGATGAAAACCGGCTCGCTCTTCGCCTGCGCCGCCGAACTCGGCGCGGTGATTAACGGCGCTCCTGAGGAAGTTGTCAGTCAGTTGAAAAACTACGGTGCGCACATCGGCACCGCTTACCAGATTTACGACGATTGCCTCGATGTTGCCGGGAGCGAAAGCGAAACCGGTAAGACCCTCGGGACGGATCTACGCAAGGGAAAACTGACCCTACCGGTGCTCGCCTTGCTCGAGTCGGCCTCGGCGTTCGATCGCCAACGCGCGGCTGCGCTCGTCCTCGAGGGCAAGCTCGAGGAAGTCACCGCGCTGCTCCAGGGCGCTCCGCCCGATGGCGGCCTGGGCGCGGCGATTACGACGGCTCTCGGCTTTATCGCGAAAGCGGATGCGGAGCTCGCTTCCCTCGCGCCTAACGAATACGTCGACTCGCTCTTCGGCCTCGGCGAAGCGCTCCGCGAATTGCTCGAGCCGCTTCGCGGCTGAGTCGAGGGGACCTATGCGTCCTCTAGGACCCATGGGACCTATGCGATGACGGCGCAGCTGAAAATTCGCGAGATGCCGGCCGACGATCGGCCGCGCGAGAAGCTGGTCGCGCGCGGCGCCGCCGCCCTGAGCGACGCGGAGTTGCTGGCGATTCTCCTGCGGACCGGCGTCGAGGGCGCCAACGCGGTGGAGGTGGGACGGCAGTTGATCGCGAAATACGGATCGCTCGAGGTGTTGAGCCGCTGTTCGGTCAAGGAATTAGCTGCCATCAAAGGCGTCGGCCCGGCCAAGGGCGCGCAACTCGCGGCCGCTTTCGGGCTCGGAGTTCGCCTCGTGAAAGAGCGCTTCACCGGAAAGAAACTGACCGAGCCGCAGGAAGTCTATGATCTCCTGAATCTCGAGATGCGCGCGCTCCATCGCGAATCGCTCCGGGTCATTCTCCTCGACACACGCTTCCATCTCATGCGTGTGGAGGAAGTGTCGATTGGCAGTGTGAACGAGAGCATCGCACATCCGCGAGAGGTCTTTCGCCCGGCGATCATTTACTCGGCCTACGCCGTGATCGTGGCCCACAATCACCCCTCCGGCGATCCTTCGCCGAGCCAGGCCGATCACAGCCTAACGAGAAGACTGCGCGAAGCCGCGGAGTTGCTCCAGATTCGGCTCCTCGATCACATCATCATCGGCGCGCCCGCGGAGGGCCGGCAGCCGTATTTCAGCTTCAAGGAGGCCGGCATCCTGTGAAAATTCACCCGAGCGCGCTCGTCGATCCCGCGGCGCGATTGGCGGAAGAGGTCGAGGTCGGCCCGCACGTCTGCATCGGGCCGGAGGTGGAAATCGGCGCGCGCTGCGTGATTCAGGCCAACGCGGTGCTCGATGGACTCGTGAGGCTGGGGCCGGAGAATCTGGTCGGCTTCGGCGCGGTGATCGGGGGCACGCCGCAGGATCTGAATTTTAAAGCCGGCACGCGGAGCGGCGTCACGATTGGCCGCGGGAACATCATCCGCGAGCACGTCACGATTCATCGCGGCACGGCGGAGGATTCCTTCACCACGATCGGCGATGACAACTTCCTCATGGTCGGTGCGCACCTCGGCCATAACTGCGCGCTCGGGAAAAAGGTGATCATCGCGAACAACTGCCTCCTCGGCGGCTACGTCACGGTCGAGGACGGCGCGTTTCTCGGCGGCGGCTGCGTGTTTCACCAATTCATGCGCGTCGGGCGGCTCGCGATCACGCAGGGGAACGCGGGTTTCGGGAAAGATCTGCCGCCCTTCGTGGTCGGCGCGGGCGTGAACCAGGTTGTCGGGTTGAACGTTGTTGGGCTCAAGCGCGCCGGTTACGGGCCGGAAGATCGCGCGGAGATCAAAGCGGCGTTTCGGTTGCTTTACGAGAGCGGTCTGAACGTGACGCAGGCGCTGGAAAAGGCGCGCGAGAAAACGTGGCGCGAACCGGCGCAGCTCTTTTTCGATTTCGTCGCCGCCGCAAAAAAGCGCGGAATCTGCGGGCTGCGGCGAAGCGAGCTGTAGACGCTTCGCTCTGCGAAGCGCGGGGGCGGTGTTGCTACGGGTCGATACCCGCGTTTCGCAGAGCGAAACGTCTACAGACGCGCTACGGCGCCGGCGTTTCTGTCGGCACCGTGGGATTGTTAATCTTAATCCCAAACTTCGTCACGATCCGCTGCGCGGCCTCGTCGGTTTTCGAGAGCTCAACCAGACCGCGCACGATTTTCTCAAGCTCGCCCTGCACTTTCTTCGCCTGATCGACCACGTGCAGTTGTTGCTCGCGCAGCTTTTCGGCATTCCGCCGGGTGAAAACACTCACCTGAATCTCCCAGACAAGAAGGAGCACAATGCTCATACCGATGAGAAAGACCGGCCAGAAGCCGTGATAATGCGGGCGCGGCGTATCCGTTTCCATCTGTCAAGGCGTGACGGCCGGGCCGGGCGCGAGGTTGTAGCCTTTGTCGCGCAGGAGCGCTTTCATTTTCTCGTCCGTCTGCGCGACCGCAGCCATCTCGCGGAGAAGATTGGCGCCGATCTGCTGGCTGACCGCGCCTTTATTGATGAGGACCTGCTGCGCCTGGACGTCGGCCTGCAACTGCTGATTCGCCCGCGCGAAAACAATGCTGACCAGGCTCAGGCAAAAACAGGCGAGGCCGAGCACGAGCAGGAGGATGAATTGCCAGCGCTTCACGGACTTGAGGAGTAACAGATTTTGCGAGAGCGGCAAGCGTCATCCCGAGCGAAGCGCCGCGCAGCCGAGGGATCCCGGTGATTTTCTGAGAAGCGCCGGGGCGACTCTTGGACCTGTGCGCGTGACCTGCTTTGTTCGCGTCAACGAAGCCCGCCGGGATCCCTCGGCTCCGCTGCGCTTCGCTCGGGATGACGATGCAACGCGAGCCTGGCGGATGAGCTCCGCGAATCCCGGAACGAATGAGGGCGATGAAGGACGCTCCCGACGTCGCGGAGCTCCGTCTCCAGCCTTCCACTTTGATCCTGCACTTACACTTGCACATACACCTGCGGGAAGAGTGTAAGTGCAGGTGTAGGTGTAAGCTAAAAGTGAAGAGGGCGATTCACGCGCTCTTCGTCAGCGCGAGGAGCGCGAGCATGCGGCCGGTGCGGCCTTTCTCGATCCGGTAGGAATAATAGCGCGAAAGGTCAGCCGCGGTGTCGCGACCGCAGTCGTGCACCTGCGCGACGCCCGCGGCCCGCGCCTGGCGCAGGATCTCCGCGGCGAAATCGATCTCGTAATGCGGCGGACGAATGCACGGCCCGAGCTGCGCCACGAGGTCGCGTGGCTCCGAGCCGAAGCGCTTCTGCATCGTCTCAATCGCGCGACGGACGATCGCAAGCTCCGTTCCTTTTTTCCCAGAATGCACCAACCCGAGGCAGCGTCGCACCGGATCGACCAGATAAACCACGCCACAATCCGCGACGTAAATGCCTAACGACACGTCCGGCTGATTTGTGACCAGACCGTCCGCACCAGCGGCGCAGAAGTCGCCCGTGAGCGGCTCGTCGAGCACGGCGATTTCGTTCCCATGCACCTGTTTCGCGGTCGCGAAACGCGAGGCCCTAAAACCAAGCTCGACGCGCAAATCTCGATGCACCGCATCGAGCCGCCGGAGCGCCTCCGCGCGCTCGGTGACGACGTCGAGCCCGGGAATGCGCCCGATAAATCCATGGCGCACACACCCGAGCGCACCAAGTGCCGGGAAAGTTTCCACGACCGGTTCCGCCGCGACCGCGGGCGCAGACATCGTCGCTATTTCGCCGACGGCCTCACCGTCCGGGTCTCTTTCATGTCCTTCTTGATGAACTTGGTCCTCATGCCCTTCTTCATCATCGGATCGTCGAAGTTATCGTGGTAAATCGTGTCCGTCGCAGTCACCCGATCGAACTCCGCGAGGTCCGCGTTATAACTAAAAAGCGCGGAGAGCCGGGTCGATTGCGCCTGGGTCAGCGCGACCTGCGCATTCAGGACATCGAGCTGCACGCCCGCGCCGACTCCGAGACGCGCGCTCGCCAGGCGCAAGGCTTCGCGCGCTTGATCGACGTTCTTCGACTGGCTGTCGTAGAGTTCGCGGTCCTGCTGGAGATTTGAGTAGGCCTGTTGAATCTCCAACTCCACCTGCCGCACGGAGTCGTCATAGGTAATCTTCGCCTCGCTCAACACCGCGCGCCTGCTTTACTTTGCCCGCAGTCTCAAAGCCGTCGAAGATCGGCAGGCTCCCCGTTATCCCGAAGAACCAGCCCGTCGAGACATCGCTCAGCCGATCGGAAAAGCTCGAGCTCTCAAAGGCGTAGCCGCCACTCGCGTTCAAGGTCGGCTGATAGCCGGCAAACGAAGCGCGCACCTGCTGCACCTGGATGAGGATGTTCGAGCGCGCCTGTTTCAGAAACGGCCGCCGTTCCTTCCCGAGCTCGATTGCGACTGTGAGCGGGATATCGCGCGGCTGGAAAGGCAGCTCGCCGATGCACTCGAGCGGCGGGGCGTCGCCCCGGCGCGGGTCGAAGTCGAGCCCGATGGTCTTGGCGAGCTGGATCTGGGCGATCCGGAAGTTATTCCGCGCCGTGATCAGCGCAGGCTGCTGGTTCACGAGCGCGACCTCGGCCTGGAGGACATTGAAACGCGGGACGGTGCCGGCTTCGAAACGATTCTGCTGATCCTTCAGCTGGCTCTCGAGCAGGCGGACTGATTCCTCCTGCACCGCGATGAGCGCCTTGTTCAGGATGACCTGGTAGAACTGCTGGCGCACGAGCGCGATCACCTGGTCGATCGTGTTTCGGAGCGAATAGAGGGCGGCATCGCGCGAAGCGTTGGCGCCGAGAATCGCGGGAATCACGGTGCCGTTGTAGAGCAGTTGCGAGGCGGTCAGGCGCAGGTTGTAGGAGTTATCGGCGATCCCAAAAGTGGTCGAGCCCGTGCCCGTGCCGCCGCCAATCGGCGTCGCGCTCGGGGCGGGTGTGGCGCTCGGCAGCGGCGGCGGCGTCACGCCGCCGACGCTCGTGGTCGTGGAAGAAAAGCCGCCGCCGCGGAGACTCGGGTCGGTGTAATTAAATGCCGCCGTGGCGTCGAGGTGAGGCAGCGCCTGGGAGAGGACTTCGATCTGCAGGCCCTTGGTCCGGCGGATTTCCTGGCGCGCGGTCAGAATCGCGGGGTTGCGCTGGAAGGCGGTCTCGATCGCCTCACGCAGCGTGAAACGACGCGGGCCGGAGGCGTTGCTTTCCGTCCGGGTGTCGGACGTGCCCGCCCAAGCGAAGGCGCCGAGCCCGACTAAAACGAGCGCCGCAACTGGAAGCCAACGCCGAAAACCGACCGCCTTCCGCACCGGGCGAGAACGAAAATTCGAACGAGCGTTTGATTTTATTGAAGTGGACATTATGCGAGTGTTTCGAGTGAAAATGGATTCCCTCCGCCAGGGATGCGCCGCGAAGAGAACCCGGGAAAAGATGGAGCGGAAAAAGGGAAGGTCCCGCGGAGGGGACGAAGCCTTTGCCTCCGTCGGGTCACGACTTATTTGTTTTGGCAGTAGTCGTAGATCTTGCTGTAAATCTGCAGCCACGATTTTTGCTCGCCTGGGGAAAGGTGAGCCATGATTTTCATCAGGTTGCAGATCATTTCCTCACGGATGCGCCGGACTAGCGCCGACCCGCGCTCAGTGATGCAGACCATCACTTTGCGCCGGTCCTCCGCGGCGTGGGAACGCGTAACATAACCAAGATTTTGCAGGCGCGCGACGAGCCCGCTGGCCGCCGCGGTGGTGTGCCCCATCTTCTGCGCGACCGCAGACATCGTCAGCACTTCCATGTGGTCGAGATAGGTGAGAAGAAAGTATTGCGGGAACGAGACATTTCCTGGCGCGAGCTCCTTCGAGAGTCGGAGCATGAAGCAGCGCTGCATCTCCATCACGATGTGCGCCAACCGCTCGACGTCGGCCCGCGAAGGGTCGGTCTGGTGCGGTGAAATAGCGGTGGCAACTCCCATCTTGAACCGCGCCTAAGCTAAAAAGCAGCGCGGGAGTGTCAACCAACCCTCCCACTCCTCATCGTGCTCGTACTCGTATTCGAAATGAGCAAGTGATTCGACTTCCCCCAGAAAAACTGCTTATCCTGCGCCGGCATGCCGTTGAGCCCGAAATTAAGTGCCTCAGAAATCGAAACGAACTTCGCCGACCTTGCCCCGCCCTACACCGCGCAGCAGGCGCTCGTGGAATCCGGGCGCTGCCTTTTTTGCTTCGACGCGCCCTGCATCAGCGCCTGCCCCACCGGGATCGACATCCCGGCGTTCATCAAGAAAATCACCACCGACAACGTCACCGGCGCCGCGCGCACCATCCTGACCGCAAACATCCTCGGCGCGAGCTGCGCGCGCGTCTGCCCGACCGAGGTCCTCTGCGAAGGCGCCTGCGTCCTGCTCGATCGCGATGCCGATCCGATCAAGATCGGCCGGCTCCAGCGTTACGCGACCGATCACGTTGCGGGAAAAGCGAGCACGCTCCTGAAAATAACTGCCGTAAAATCCGGCAAACGCATCGCCGTGATCGGCGGCGGCCCGGCCGGGCTCGGCTGTGCGGCGGAGCTCGCGCAACTCGGTCATGAGGCAGTTATCTTCGAGCGCAAACCGGAAGCCGGCGGCCTCAACACCTACGGGATCGCCTATTACAAAATGAAGCCTGCCGTCAGTCTCGAGGAGGTCGAACTGGTGAAGTCGTTAGGCGTGGAATTTCGCTGCGGGGTCGAGGTCGGGCGCGACGTCACCCGCGAAGAACTCGAGCGCGAATTCGACGCGATCTTCCTCGGCATCGGCCTTGGCAACGGGCAGCGGCTGCGGCTTCCGGGCGAGGATTTGCCGGAGGTGCTCGAGGCGCTCGATTTCATCGAGCAAATCCACACTGCGCCGCTGACCCAAATCCCGATCGGCGCGCGCGTCGCGGTGATCGGCTGCGGCAACACCGCGATCGACGCCGCCACCCAGGCGCGGCGGCTTGGGGCCGCTGAGGTCGTGGTCATTTATCGGCGAAGCGAAAGCGACATGTCCGCCTACGCCTTCGAATACGATCTCGCGAAACGCGACGGCGCAAGCTTCCTCTTCGAGCACGCGCCGCTCGAAGTCGTCGGCGAAAATGGCCACGTCACCGGCTTGCGCCTTGCGCGGATGCGCCTGAACGCGAGCGGCGCGCTCGAACAAATTGCCGGCTCGGAATTCATCGAGCCCTTCGACATGGTCCTCAAAGCCGTCGGCCAGCAGAAACAAGACAACTGGATCGCGCAGGTCTTCCCCGATCTCGCGCTCCATCACAACGGTACCGTCGCGCGCGAGGCACTTACCGGTCGCACGAACCTCCCGCACATCTTCGCCGGCGGCGATTGCGCGAACGGCGGCCGCGAAGTCGTGAACGCCGTCGGCGAAGGCAAAAAAGCGGCGCGCAGCATCCACGAAACCTTCGGCGCCGCGCAAGTCGTCGGCCCGATTCAGCCTTCACGCTGGGGCGTCGCGCCGGGACCCTTCGGCTCCGGCCTCGACGTGCCCATTCGTGTGCCGGAGTTGGAAGCGAAGTACGCGCAGCTTTCTCCGGCCTCACATCCGGCGCCGGCCACCAGCGCCCTCACTTCGAGGAATCAGGAATAACCACTTAATGACCCACGATCGTGCCACACCCGAAGCTGTCATCCCGAGCGAAGCCGCAGGCGCAGTCGAGGGATCCCGCCGGGTCTCCTCGAAGCGACCAACCCGGGAATTTTTCGTTGAAACTTCCCGGCCATGTCACGGGATGCATCGACTCCGCTGCGCTCCGTTCAGCATGACCCCGTAGCCATGGCCGATCTCTCCTCAAACCTCGCCGGCATCCGCTCGCCGAACCCCTTCTGGATTGCCTCCGGCCCTCCGGGCAACACCGCTTACCAGGCCCATCGCGCCTTCGAAGCCGGCTGGGGCGGCGTCGTCTGGAAAACCATCGGCGACCCGATTCGCAACGTCTCCTCGCGCTACTCCTCGATCGACTACGGCGGCCAGCGCATGGTCGGGTTGAATAACATCGAACTGATCAGCGAGCGCGCCCCGGAGACGAATTTTCGCGAAATCGCCGAGGTGAAAAAGCGCTGGCCCGATCGCGCCGTGATTGCCTCGCTCATGGTCGAGAGCCGTAAGCAGTGGCACGACTTCGTTAAGCGCTCCGCCGATTGCGGCGCGGATGGGATCGAGCTGAACTTTGGTTGCCCGCACGGCATGTGCGAGCGCGGGATGGGTTCGGCCGTCGGCCAGAATCCCGACGTTGCCGAGACAATCATCGGCTGGGTCATGGAAGCGGCGACCATTCCCGTGATCGCGAAGCTGACCCCGAACATCACCAACATCATCGCCGCCGCCCGCGCCGCGCGCCGCGGAGGCGCGAACGCCATCTCGCTCATCAACACGATCAACAGCATCACGCAGGTGAATCTCGACACGCTCGTGCCCGAGCCCTACGTCGGCGGGCTTAGCTCGCACGGCGGCTATTGCGGGCCGGCGGTGAAACCGATCGCGCTCAACATGGTGCAGTCCTGCGCGGCCGATCCCGAAGTCGCGCTCCCGATTTCTGGCATCGGCGGGATCACGACTTGGCGCGACGCCGCCGAATTCATCGCGCTTGGTTCGACCAATGTGCAGGTCTGCACCGCGGTCATGCACTACGGCTTTCGCATCGTCGAAGACCTGATCGATGGCCTCAATGACTATCTCGACACGAAAGGGTTTCTCACTCTCGATGACCTGCGCGGCCGTGCCGTCGACACCGTGCAGAAGTGGGAAAACCTCGACCTGAATTACCAGCGCATAGCTGAGATCGACTACGACAAATGCATCGGCTGCAACCTTTGCTACATCGCCTGCGAAGACGGCGCGCACCAGGCGATCGCGCTCGCCGACTCCGCCGCGCGTGGGCTTGGGCCGGGACGCGTTCCCGGCAAGCCCGTGCCGGAAATCAAGGTC
Source organism: Chthoniobacterales bacterium (assembly GCA_038234295.1). Classification (GTDB taxonomy): domain Bacteria; phylum Verrucomicrobiota; class Verrucomicrobiia; order Chthoniobacterales; family UBA10450; genus Palsa-1392. The sequence goes on along the minus strand of JBBSUP010000100.1, from coordinate 3,337 downwards.
GCTGAATGTGTCGGTTGCAACCTTTGTTCGTTAGTCTGTCCGGTGGAAGGCTGCATCACCATGGTTAGTGTCGCGAATGATCTGCCGAAACTGACCTGGGCCGACCACCAGACCCGCATGGCCACCGGCGCCGCCATCGCTTTCCCGCCGCACTCGTGAGACCTCTGCAACGAATCGGCATAACCTGTGTCATCCCGAGCAGAGTGGAGCGAAGCGTAACGCCGTCGAGGGATCCCGTGGAAGAAGCTTTAAGCTCACGCGACGGGATCCTTCGGCTGCGCTGCGCTCCGCTCAGGATGACGAAAAGGAAAGCGCCATAAAAAACATGTCCACGAAGTCACGGAACTGTCCCGTCTTTATCGGCGGTGAATGGCAGGTGCTTTCACAGCTCGAGACGTCACCCGTTTACAACCCGTCGCGCGGCGAGGTCATCGCCGAAGTGCCGATGTGCGGCACCGAGCAGGTGAACCACGCCGTCGCCGCCGCGGCCGAAGCTTTCCCAGCCTGGCGCGACACGCCGCCGGTGGAACGCGCGCGCCTCTTCTTTCGCTATCGCCAGCTCGTCGAGGAGAACTTCGATCATATCTGTCAGCTCGTAAGCCGCGAGCACGGCAAGACTCTCGCCGAAGCGCGTGGGAGCGCTTACCGCGGGATCGAAAATATCGAATACGCCTGCGGCATTCCTACCCTGCTCATGGGCGACTCACTCGAGAACATCGCGCGTGGAGTCGATTGCGAGACCCACCTACAACCGTTAGGCGTGTGTGTCGGCATCACGCCGTTTAACTTCCCCGCGATGGTGCCGCTCTGGATGTTTCCGGTCGCGCTCGCCTGCGGGAACACCTTTGTCTTCAAGCCGAGCGAGAAGGTTCCGCTGACCGCAATCTTCCTCATCGAGCTCCTCGAGAAAGCCGGCCTGCCGAAGGGGGTGCTCAACCTCGTGCATGGAGGTCACGCCTGTGTCGATGCGCTTCTCACTCATCCCCAAGTGCGCGCGATTTCCTTCGTCGGCTCGTCGCCAGTGGCGAAACACATTTATGAAACCGGGACGCGCCACGGCAAGCGCGTCCAGGCCAATGGCGGCGCAAAGAACTACATCGTGATCATGCCCGACGCGGATATCGCGCAAACCGTGGAAGCTCTTTCTACTGCGGCCTTCGGTTGCGCCGGAGAGCGTTGCATGGCCGGCTCAACTGCACTCACCGTCGGCGCGGCGGCGGACCGACTCCTGCCTTCGCTGGTCGCAGCAGCACGGGCGATCAAGGTTGGCCCCACAGATACGGCGACTCAGCCCGACATGGGACCAGTCATCACCTCGCAACACCGCGACCGTGTCCTGAGTCTCGTCGCTAGCGGCGAGAAGGAAGGCGCCAAAGTCATCTGCGACGGCCGAAGCACTAAAATCGCAGAGGCTCCTGACGGCTTCTATGTCGGCGCCACGATCGTTGACCAGATCGAGCGCGAGATGACTCTGGCTCGGGAGGAAGTTTTCGGTCCCGTCCTCAATGTCATGCGCATGGAAGACCTCAACGAAGCGATCGAACTGGCGAATAAGTCTTCCTACGGTAACGGCACTGCCATCTTTACCAACTCCGGCAAAGCTGCACGTGAGTTTAAGCATCGCGTGAAAGCCGGGATGGTCGGGATCAACGTCGGCCTGCCGGCGACGATGGCGATGTTTCCTTTCACCGGCTGGGATGACTCCTTCTACGGAGACCTGCATATCCAAGGTAAAGAAGGCGTGCAGTTCTATACCCAGCAGAAGGTCGTGAGCACGCGCTGGTTTGGCGAAGGCGTGGGCGACGTCTGGAAGAAGTAGATTTCCGACTTGAGCTCCTTACCTTTGCGCCTTACACAGAGGTATGACCGCAGTCTTGACAAGCAAGGGACAGATCACGATTCCGGCAAAAATCCGGAAGAAGCTCAAGCTCGAGCCAGGAGCCGCCCTGCCATTCGATGAGAACGCGCCTTTCCTGAAAGCGCGCCGCGTCTATGACGAGAAGAAAGCGCGGGCCGTGCTCGGGTGTGCCCGGGACGCTCTCCCGGGTCAGACGGCGGAAAGCTGGCTCACCGCCACTCGCGGCCGGCGAGTGAAACTGCGCAAATGATCGTCGCGGTCGATAGCTCGGTCCTGATTTCGATTTTCAAGAACGAGCAGGTAATGGCTCTTCCTCACCTTGTCCTCCCGAGCGCAGTGAGGGATCTCGCAAGCGTCGCCCCATGCGATTTTGCCTAACGGTGTCGCGCGACGCTTGTGAGGTCCCTCGCTACGCTCGGGATGACAACGTTGCTTTGGTCGCCGGAACCGCTTCCTGCTGATGATGGTTCAACTACAAGCCGAGAACCAGCCCGCGGCCTGCGACGCGGTCTGGCCATTCCCGATCTCATGATCGTGGCCCACGCGCTGGAGCACGGCGACCGCCGAGAGTGATTTCATGCACGCTCATTTTCCCCGCCTCAGGATCCTTCAGCCATGAGTCTCTTCATCAAGGGCGGTGAGATCGTCTCCGCGAGCGAGCGCTATGTCGCGGATATCTTCTGCGAAGACGAAACCATCACCCAGATCGGGCGCGACCTCGCTCCGCCCGCCGGTGCGGAAGTTATCGACGCGACGGGTAAGTATGTCTTTCCAGGTTTCATTGACCCGCATGTGCATATCTATCTCCCGTTCATGGGGACTTATGCCAAGGATACGCATGAGACGGCGAGCCGCGCGGCTCTGGTGGGTGGCACGACGACGTTTATCGAGATGGTTTGTCCCGGACGGGATGAGAAGCCGCTCGAGGCTTTCGAGACCTGGCTAGGCAAAGCGGAACGGACGAGCGCCTGTGACTTTAGCTTTCACATGGGAGTTACCCGCTACGACGACGAGGCCGAGGCCGACTTTCGCGAAATCGTGCGGCGCGGGGTAAGTAGCTTCAAAGTCTTTCTCGCCTACAAGGGCGCACTTGGGGTCACGGATGAAGAACTCTACAAGACCCTCGTCCTCGCGAAGTCGCTCGGTGTGATCACGACCGCGCATTGCGAAAACTCCGATCTCGTTCTCGAGCTGCAAAAGAAGCTCCTGGCTGAAGGCAAGACCGGGCCGGAGTGGCATTACTGGAGCCGGCCCCCGATCGTGGAAGCGGAAGGAGTTCACCACCTGATGACCTTCGCGCTTCTGACCGGTGCGCACGTTTACATCGTGCACCTGAGTTGCTCCGAAGCCCTGCGCGAAGCCATCCGCGGGAAAGCGCATGGCGCTAATGTTTGGGTCGAGACGTTGATCCAATATCTCTTGCTCGACGGCACCGATGCGGAGAAGCCAGACTTCGAAGGAGCCAAAGCCGTGATGTCG
>JBBSUP010000099.1:0-12384 GCA_038234295.1 Chthoniobacterales bacterium | reverse complement strand
CGGCATCGTGAAGCGCGGCCCCACAATGGCAACTGCCTCATGAACCGCCTCGGTCGTTTCCGGACGAACCGCGACCTCCACCTCCACTTCGCCGCGCGCCGGCACCTCGACGGCCGCGATCGGTTGCAGTTGCGGACTCGTCTGGAACGTCAGCGGCAGCGCCCGCTCAGTCTGGTTCGTCAGCGTTACCGTCGCGTTGCGCAAGAGGACTGGATTGGGCGAGACGACCAAGGGCGCGGTCGCTTTCCCGGTGAGTGCGACGGTCGCGGTTTCGCCATTCGAGTTCGTGAGCGCGACCTGACCCACGAAAGCTTTCGGCTCGTTAGGCTGGAAGACGACCGAGACGTTTTTTCCATTCCGCCCGCCGGCACGCGAAATTCGGAGGACGATATCGTCCACGGGCTGGAAACCGTCAGGTTCCCCTTGAGCACTCCGCCGCCTGGATTCGTCACCGACGACGAGCGCGCGCTGCTTTCGCCCGCCACGATCTCGCCGAAATCGAGCTCCGTGGGAACCCGCAGACGCGCCGGGGCATCAGTGATCGAGATTCTGATTTCTCCCGGCGCCGAAGTTCGCCCGCCTGCCTGTGCGACGTAGCTGAAACCGTCAGCGTTCTCAGCGCTTCCATCGTGTTCGTAAATGACGCCGACGCGATTGCCCGCGAGCGCGCGCCACCCGGAAAGTGTTCAGTGCGCGGGCGCTCTCGCGACTGCGAATTGCAGCGCGCCTGCACCGCCGTAATGGGCGCGCAGGACGAGTGCGACCTGCCCGCCGCGCACCACTCGCGCCGCGTCATCCTCCACTTGCAGCGACCTCGGTCCCGGCGCGGGCAGGCTGATATCGGCGCGGGCCGCTCCGCCTCCAACAGCGAAGAGAAAGAGCACGAGCAAAAAGCGAAGCGCAAAACGCAGCATTGGAAACCTGAAGCAGTTATGAAGCGGCGGGCACCCTAGCAAAACGCGCCGGGCGCGTGTAAAAATCCTTTTGCGACACCCGCTCTCGCAGTATCCATCTTGCACTGGCCGCGCGGCCACCTCTCTCTTCTCGTGAAGTTTTTCCATCTCGTCGCTCTCTCTCTGCTCGTCGTCGCCGGACCGCGCGCGAGCGAGGCGCAAACCCGACGCTCGGGCCCGCCCTCGCGCCGGGCGACGGATTTAATCCATCGCCAGGAGCCGATCAACGTCTCGCCTCGGCTGCTCGCGCAGGTCACACCCGAGAACGTCCGCGTGCGCGTCTCGCTCTCGAAGCAGCGCGCGTATCTCATGCTCGGCGACGAGATCGTGATCGACTCCCCCGTTTCTTCCGGCAAACGCTCGCGGCCGACACCGCCGGGCAGCTATCGAGTGCTCGAGAAGGATAAAGGGCATCACTCGAGTGTGTACGGAGATTTCCGCGACAGCGCGGGGCGCATCGTTAGGCGTGGGGTCAGCATGCGGATCGATTCCGCGCCAAGCGGGACGCATTTCGTCGGCGCGGAGATGACGTGGTTCATGCGCCTGACCGATGATGGGGTCGGGATGCATGTCGGTTTTTTGCCTGGTTACGCGGCGTCGCACGGTTGCATCCGGATGCCCTCGGCGGCGGCGGAGATGTTCTTCAAGAACGTGAAAGTCGGCACGCCGGTCGTCGTCACGGAATAGGGCTTGTTTTGAATCGTTGCCGCGCTCGCGCTTCGCAGAGCGAAGCGTCTACAAGGTAGCGGCGTCGAGCGACGTCGGCCTATAGACGCCTCCCTCTGGGAGGCGCGAGTTTCGGCGTCAGTTGGAATCCAGACGCTCGCGCAAGAGATTGAGCGCATTCTGCGCGGCGAGCTGTTTGAAAGTCTCGCGATCGGTCGGGAAAAATAGGTGCTTCACCACTGTCTCCCCGTCTCCGGCGAGCGCGACGAACGCCGTGCCGACCGGCTTCGCTTCGCTGCCGCCGCCGGGGCCGGCGATACCGGTCGTGGCCAGGGCATAGGTCGCTCCAGATTTCTGACGCGCGCCTTCCGCCATCGCGCGCGCAACGGTTTCGCTGACGGCGCCGGATTCCGCGATCGCTTCCGCGGGGACACCGAGCGCCGCGACCTTGGCTTCATTCGCATAGGTGATGTAACCAGCGAGAAAAACCTCGGAGGCACCGGGAACATTGGTGAGCCGATGCGCCAGAAAACCGCCCGTGCACGACTCGGCAACGGCCAGCGTTTCCTTCCGCCCGGTTAGTTGCCTAACGATCACCGCCTCGAGATCTTCGCTGCTCGTCGAGAAAATTGAAGCAGCTAATTTCGTCTGCACGATCAAGTCCGCCTGCGCCAAAACTTCCGGCGAACCAATCAACCGCAGATCGACTTCGCCCATCCGCGCGCAGTAGCCGAGCTCGAGGCCCTCCAGCGCAAGGAGCTCCGCGCCGACAGCTTCCTCGACGTAAGACTCGCCCATCCCCACGATCCGATAGCCGCGATAAGCGAACGGCTTTTCGCGCCGCACAATGCGCCGCAGGATCGGGACCACCGAAGCAGTAAACATCGGCCGCAGCTCACGCGGCGGACCGGGCAGCAGGAAAAGATGCGGCGATTGGCCGGTCGGTGTTCCGCGCGCGGCGAGGTAAAGACCGGGCGCGGTGCCGTTGTCGTTTGGCAAAACTTCCGCGCCCTGCGGCACCATCGCCTGCCGCAAGATCCGACTCGTTAGGCGAATGCCGCGGCGCTCCAGTCGCCGCGTGATCGTCCGCCCCAATTCCGGGTCGGGCGTGAGCTCCAGCTCGAGCATTTCCGCGGTGATCTCGCGCGTGATGTCGTCCGTTGTCGGCCCCAGTCCGCCGGTGACGAAGATGATTTCCGCGGTCGCGAAGTTCTCCTCCAGCGCCTCGCGAATCGGCAGGCCATCCGGCACCGCGATCTGCCGGTCGACCCGAAGCCCGCGCGGGAAAATCTCTTGGGCGATGAAGGTGAGATGAGTGTTTAGGACATCACCGAGGAGAATCTCGGTGCCGGTATTGATGACGACGACGCGCACCGGGAACCCTTCGCGCAAGCGCGCGCCGCGCGCCAGCGGACGGCCGGCGACTGTGCTTTCCGTTACGCAGATTGGCGTTCCGACGAAGCGACGGTGAAGCGCGCGGCCTGGGTAGCGCGCACGTCCCGTGTGCTGGTTGCGGTGTTCCACCGCGGCGAACTTTCCTCGAGGCGCGGCCCGCAGAGAATGGTGGCCGTTTCGGAAAGTTCGCGACGGTGGAACACCGTCGCCAGCCCACGAGACGTGGGCGCTACCCGGAGGGAGATCCGCCTCAACGACCTCCCTGCCTAACGACTAAGCCGCGTCTTTGTCCTGCTTCTTGCGCACGAGCGGCGCCTTTTTCCCGTCGACCACCGCGCGATTGATCGTGACCTCGGCGATGTCTTCGCGGCTCGGCACTTCATACATGATGTCGAGCATGATGCGCTCGAGCATGGAGCGGAGCGCACGCGCGCCCGTTCCCTTGGTCACCGCCTGCGCGGCGAGCGCCTTCAAAGCATCCTTCGTGATCGTCAGGCGCACGCCTTCCATCGCGAAAAGCTTCGTGTACTGCTTGATCATCGCGTTCTTCGTGTCGGTGAGGATCTGCACCATCTCTTCCTCTGTCAGCGCGTCGAGCGCGCTCAAAACTGGGAGACGACCGATGAATTCCGGGATCATCCCGAAGCCGAGCAGGTCTTCCGGTTCGACGTGGCGGATCGATTCGCGCCGGGCCGCTTCGTCCACTTCGAGGCTCGGGCTGCTGAATCCCATCGAGCGATTGCCGATGCGTTTCTGCACGATCTTATCGAGCCCGACAAAGGCGCCGCCGCAGATGAAAAGAATCTTCTCCGTGTTCACCTGGATGTATTCCTGGTGCGGATGTTTCCGACCGCCCTGGGGCGGGACGTTGCAGGTGCTGCCTTCGAGAATTTTCAGGAGCGCCTGTTGGACGCCTTCGCCGGAGACGTCGCGAGTGATGGAGACGTTGTCGGTTTTCCGCCCGATTTTGTCGATCTCGTCGATGTAAACGATCCCGATCTCGGCACGCTTTACGTCGTAGTCGGCATTCTGCAGGAGGCGCAGGATAATGTTCTCCACGTCTTCGCCGACATAACCGGCTTCCGTGAGCGTGGTCGCGTCCGCGATGCAAAACGGCACGTCGAGAATTTTCGCGAGCGTTTTCGCGAGGAGCGTCTTGCCGGAACCGGTCGGCCCGATGAGGAGGATGTTACTTTTCTCGATCTCGACATCCGCGAACGGATCGGGCTGAAACGCCGCCGAGCTATCGGTCGTGACCGAAGTCTGCAGGACGCGCTTGAAATGGTTGTGCACTGCGACCGAGAGCGTCTTTTTCGCGAGCTCCTGGCCGATCACGTATTGATCGAGCGAATGGCGGATATCCGCCGGCTTCGGCACCCGGATGTTCGATGATTGCCGGCGCGCGTCCTCGTTCAGTTCCTTATCGAGGATGCTTTTGCAGACGTTGATGCAGCTGTCGCAAATGTAGACGCCGGGACCGGCGATCAGCTTGCGCACCTCCGCGTGGCTTTTGCCACAGAAGGAGCACATCGTGAGGTTGGAAGCGCGTGCCATAATTCGGCTGGCTATTGAGCAGGTCCTATTCCTCGACCTTCTGCGGAAGGGCCGCCTCCGCGACGGCGGTCGCACGATCGTTGAGCGCCTTATCCCCGCCGCTGGCGCCGTCGAGGAGCTTCACCTCTTTACGCGATTTGATGACTTCATCGACCACGCCGTAGTCCTTCGCCTCCGCCGCGTTCATGTAATAATCGCGATCCGAATCGTGAAGCACTTTTTCCTCCGGTTTACCGGTGTGCTGCGAGAGAATGCGGATGAGCCGCTTCTTCAGCTTGAACATGTATTCCACCGTCCGCTCGACGTCGCTCGCCTGCCCCTGCGCGCCGCCGGAGACTTGGTGAATCATGATGTCGGAATTCGGGAGCGCGAAGCGTTTGCCCTTCGTCCCCGCGGCGAGCAGAACTGCGCCCATGCTCGCGGCCATGCCGAGACAATAGGTGGTCACGTCGCAGGTCAGGAACTGCATCGTGTCGTAAATCGCAAGGCCCGCGGTGACGGAGCCGCCGGGCGAATTGATATAAAGGTTGATGTCCTTTTTCCCGTCTTCCATTTGCAGGAAAAGGAGCTGGGCGATGATCAGATTCGCGATGTGATCATCGATCGGCGTGCCCAGAAAAACGATCCGGTCCTTGAGCAACCGCGAGTAGATGTCGTAGCTGCGTTCGCCGCGGCCGGTCTGCTCGACCACCATGGGCACCAGCACGCCTTGAGAGAGAATTTCGTTGCGATAATTGGTCATTTTTTATTCGGAAATTGGTTCGGCTGGTGCCGCTGCGGGAGCTCCATCGACGGTAGCATTCGACCCTAGGAACGCAATCGTCTTGGCCAGCAGAACCTGCTCAATCAGACCGTTCATCTGGTCATGTTGTTCGATCTCTTGGCGCAATTTTTCCGGGGTCGTGTTCGCGTGCATCGCCTGATGGCGTAAACGCTCGTCGAGGTCGGCGCGCGTGACTTTAATCTCCTCCTTCTCGGCGATGCGATGGAGAATGAAATTTGTCTTCAAGCGATGCGCGGCCAGGCCGCCCGCGGCTGAGATCAGGTCTTTTTCTTTCTCCTTCAACATCTCGTCCGGCACCCCGCGCTCGCGGTTGCGCTGCACTAATTCTTGGAGAGCACCGCGAGTTTCCTGTTTCAGCAGTTCCGGCGGTAGATCGAACTGGATGAGATCGTTAAGAAACTTTACGATCTGCGATTCCCGCGCGTTCTCGACCTGATGTTCCTTGTCATGCTCGATCTGGTGCTCGAGAGAATGGCGCAGCTCGGCGAGGCTTTTCTCCGGCATCCATTTTGCCGCAAAGGCGTCGTCGAGGGTCGGGAGCACACGCTGTTTTATCTCCAGTAACGTAACCGCGTATTCGGCATTTTTTCCCGCGACTTCTGTGACCGGGAAATCCGCCGGGAACGTCACCGGGATCGTCCGCGATTCGTTCGGTTTCATTCCGATCATCCCCTCGACAAAACCGGGGAGGAAGTTGTCGGGAGCGACTCGGAGCCAGAACTTCTTTCCGCCCTGCAAATTCTTGCTCGCCGACGGCGCGACTTCGGTCACCGGTTTGCCGTCGATCGTTCCCTCGAAATCGATCACCGCAAAATCCTCCAGCGCGACGCCGCGCTCTTCCGGGAGATCGACGAAATCCGCCGACTGCTCGCGCAGCCGCTCGACCGCGGCGTCCACTTCCGCCTCCGTCACCTCGAGGCTCGGGAGTTGCAGCGGGATGCCTTTGTATTCCGGGAGTTCAAACTCCGGCGCCGTCACCACCGTCGCGCGAAAACGCATCGAGCGGTCTTCACCAAATTCGACCTCCTCAAGATTCGTCAGACTCACCACGCGCAGCTGCTTCTCGGCGATCGCGGCGTGATAACTCTTCGAGACGAGCTTTTTCGTCAGCTCATCCTGGATGTCCTTGCGGAACTTCGACTCGATGATCTGCTTCGGCGCTTTCCCCGGGCGATAACCCGGTATCCGCGCCTGCCGCGCAAAGCTGTTCGCGATCGCGTCCCACTCCTGCGTCACCTCTTCAGGCGGCAGTTCGATGTTTAGAGTGGCGACGCAATGCGGTTGGTTTTCGACTTCTACCTTCATGGAGCGCCCACGGTAAGGGAGTGCGGAATTGAGCGCAAACCGGCGGGAACGCCAAACGACCCCCAGCGCGCTGTCATCCCGAGTGCAGCGCAGCGGAGTCGAGGGATCCCGGTGGGCTTCCTCGAAGATCTCGATCGGAATCGTAAACGCAGTTCCACGGGATCCCTCGACTCTCTGCGCTCCGCTCGGGATGACGAAATTACCCGGCCCGCCGACCGCGGATATAAACCGAGTGCACCAGCGGCAGCCCGAACCAGTAGGCCACCTCACGATAATCCCCGCAATCGCACACGAGAAAATCCCCGCGCTTCCCCGGCTCCAGCGAGCCGATTTTGTCGCCGCGGCCCAAGCTGTAAGCGGCATTGATCGTCGCGGCCGTAATCGCTTCGCCCGGCGTCATCTTCATCTGCGTGCACGCGAGCGAGAGGACCATCGGGATCGAAGGTGTCGGCGAAGAACCGGGGTTGAAATCGGTCGCGAGCACAACCGCGAGACCGGCTTCGATCATCGTCCGCGCGTCCGGGTATTTCGTTTTTCCAAGCGCGTAAACCGAAGCCGGCAGCAACACGGGCTGCACGTGCGCCGCCTGCATCGCGGCGATCCCCGCCGCTGCCGTCTGCTCGAGATGATCGGCCGTGATCGCGCCGAGTTCCGCGGCGAGGGCCGCTCCGCCGGAATCCGTGAGCTGATCTGCGTGCATCCGCAGCTTCAGCCCGACGGCTTTTGCGGCACCTAAAATCCGCCGGGTCGCCACGGCGTCGAAATACCCGCGCTCGCAAAAAATATCGCAGCTTTCCGCCAGACCCTGCCGCACCACTTCCGGCAACATCTCGTTCACCACCGCGTCGATATAGTCGTTAGGCCGACCGGCAACTTCCTCCGGAAACGCATGCGCGCCGAGAAACGTCGGCACGAATTCAATCGCGCTCGACCCGTTTAGCTGCCGAATCACGCGCAGGATTTTCAGCTCTTCCTCGAGCGAAAGTCCGTAGCCGGATTTCGCCTCCATCGTTGTCGTGCCGCAGCGCAAAAACCATTGGCTGCGCTTCTGTGCGAGCGCGAGCAACTCCGCTTCGCTGGCCGCGCGGGTCTTCCGCACCGTCGATCGAATTCCACCACCGCTCGCTGCGATCTCCTCATACGTCGCTCCGCCCGCGCGCAGCTCGAATTCATCCACGCGATCTCCGCCAAACACCGGATGCGCATGCGCATCAACGAAACCCGGCAGAACCGCGCGACCGCGCGCGTCGACCACTTCGGCGTCGTCAGGCAGTTCCCGCTCGATCTCCTCTGATCGTCCGACCTTCTTGATCACACCCTCGCGCACCAGCATCCCCCCATCCGGGATGATCCCGAGCTGGCGTAACTCCGCGCCGCACCGCGGCCGGGCCGGACCCGTCAGGGTCACGAGTTGCGCAGCGTGCAGAAGAGCGATGGAGCCCACGCCTTCAATCAAACGTCATCCCGCGGGAAGTCGAGTCGTAATCTCAAACCGGTTGCTAAAGATTCCCCGTCGTGGCACAAAAGAAGCGTGAAAACCACCGTTGATATTCCCGAAAAGACTCTGCGGGAAGCCATGAAATTCGCCAAGGCCAAAACCAAGCGCGCCGCCATCCTCGCCGCCCTCGAAGAGTTCAACCGCAAACGACACATGGCGGCATTAGTGAAACATTTCGGCACCTTCACCACCCTGATGACCAATGATGAGATCGAAGCGATGGAAATGAAAAGAACGGAGCGGTGGACCAAGCGGAAGCCCGATCCGAGCAAATGACAATCATCGACACCTCGTCATGGGTAGAATCCTTGCGGAAAAAGGGAGATGAGGCGATCCGAGCCAGAGTGCGTCAACTTGTCGAAACGGGTCAAGCCGCCTGGTGCGCCATCGTTAGGCTGGAACTTTGGGCAGGCGTGAATGGTGACGAAGAACGGCAGACGTTGCGAGGATTTGAAAACCATCTCCCCGAACTCGAAATCACCGACGAAGTCTGGGAAGAAGCCTGCGAGTTGGCGAGCCGCTGCCGTAGAGCCGGGAAAACCGCTCCCGCGTCCGACCTCCTCATCGCCGCGTGCGCGCGCCATCACCGCGTGCCCATCGAAACGGCCGACGCCCATTTCGATTTCCTGATGAAAGTGTGAAGGTCGACGTGAATCGGTTTAACCGATCTTGCCCTCCACCACTTCGCTGATCTTCTCGAACGCCGCTTCAGATTCTTCGCTGATTTCGTGGACGCGGCGACTGAGAGCGGACTTCGCCGCTTCGTCTTTTAAGCCGGAGAGATTGATGAGCACATTCAGGCCCGCTCCCTCAATGCAGCCGCGGGTCGCGATCAGACCGACACCGACATCGGAGATCGACGCGGGATTCCCCTGCTCCGCCATCTTCTCGAGCAGCGGGTAAGTCTTCAGCGCCGTCTCCATCACCCGCAGCGGAATCTCCGCGGCGTATTTGTTCGCGGCCTGGATCGCGGCTGAACGCGCGGCTTTTTCCTCCACTGAATCCTTCGGCATTCCAAACGCCGCCATGACCTTGTTGAAAGCCGCGGTGTCTTCATCGACCAGCCGCAGCAACTCGTCCTTCCATCCCTGCGCCTCGACCGCCTGGCCGCTGAAAAACTCCAGCCGATCATCCCAACCGCGTTTGCCGGCGGAAAGGTTCGCCACCATTCCGCCTAACGACGCTCCGAGCGCACCCAGCAGCGCCGCAACCGACCCGCCGCCCGGCGCGGGCGAGTCGCTTAGCGTCTCGTTGCAGAACTGCCGCAGGTTCATTTTCACGAGCGACTTCTTTTCGTCGGCCGCAATTTTCAGCTCGATCACCTTTTCGTCAGGCAGGAATGGCTTCACTTCGCTCAAGCCCATCGAGCGGATCGCGAGATCGATCAGCTCCTCTTCCGACGCGCCTTCCGACCAGCCCTGGCGTCGAAGAAAATAGCGGCCCGCGTCGGTCAAACATTTCTTCGGCAACATCCCGACGACCTCTGAGCCGGTCACCCGGAGCCCGCGCTTCGCGGCTGACTCTTCGCAGGCGGCGAACGCGGCATGGAGCGGCGTCTCCTCGATATTGGTCAGGTTCATCGAGACCTGCGCCATCCCGTATTCTTCGACGAACCAGCCGATCGCTTTGACGTGCTTCAACATCCCCGGCTCCCGCACCGGCTCGCCCTTTTCGTCGAGGACCTTCTTGCCGGTCGGCGTGCCGTCTTCGGTTTTGACGCGCCCGTTTTCCCGCACATCGAACGCCACTGAAGTCGCTCGCCGCGTCGCGCGCGTGTTCAGGTTTACGTTGTAGGCGACCAGAAACTCCCGCGCCCCGATCACGGTCGCGCCAGATTTTTCGTTGAAGACTGCGGGACCGAAATCCGGCTTCCACGCCGGTACCTTAATCTTCTCAAAGAAGCCTTCATACTCACCCGCGCGGATGACCGACAGATTCGAGCGCGCCGGATCTGTCGCCGCTTTCTCGTAGAGATAGACCGGAATTTTTAGTCCCTCACCAACGCGTTTGCCTAACGACTTTGCGCAGGCGATCGCCTCCTCCCAGCTCACTTCGCTAACCGGGATAAACGGGCAAACATCCGTCGCGCCCATCCGCGGATGAGCGCCAGTCTGCTTCCGCATGTCGATCAGTTCCGCGGCCTTCTGAATCCCACGAAAAGCCGCTTCCACCGCCGCGTCCGGCTCGCCGACAAAAGTCACCACCGTCCGGTTCGTGCTCGCGCCCGGATCGACATCTAGGAGCGAAACGCCCTCGACCGACTCAATCGCGGCCGTGATCTGCCGGATCACGTTGAGATCGCGACCTTCAGAAAAATTAGGAACGCATTCGATTAGTTTTGGCATAATGATCAGGCTGTGACGTTTCGCTCTGCGAAACGCGGGTATCGACGCGGCCGGAAGGAATCACGCCGATACCCGCGCCTCCCAGAGGTAGGCGTCTACAGGTCGCGCGCATTCGTCTCCATCGGAATCTTCACATCGTTGGCGGCCGCAAAGTCGATCGCGCGGGAATAGCCGGCGTCGACGTGGCGGATGATGCCCATACCGGGGTCGCTCGTGAGCACGTTCTCGAGCCGGCGCGCGGCGCTCTCGGTGCCGTCGGCGACTACAACCATCCCAGCGTGTTGCGAGTAGCCGATGCCGACGCCGCCGCCGTTGTGAATCGAAATCCAGGACGCGCCGGCGGCCGTATTAACAAGCGCGTTTAGGAGCGGCCAGTCGGCGATCGCGTCGCTGCCATCGATCATGCCTTCGGTTTCGCGGAAGGGCGACGCGACCGAGCCGGTGTCGAGATGATCGCGGCCGATCACGATCGGCGCGCTAATTTCGCCGCGCCTAACGAGTTCGTTGATGGCGACGCCAAACTTCGCGCGCTCGCCGTAGCCGAGCCAGCAAATCCGCGCGGGCAGGCCTTGAAATTGGATGCGCTCCTGCGCCAGCTTCATCCAGCGCGCGAGCGTTTCGTTCTCGGGAAAAAGCTCGAGCGCGAGTTGATCGGTTCGCGCGATATCGGCAGGATCGCCGCTCAATGCGACCCAGCGGAACGGTCCTTTTCCCTCGCAAAAGAGCGGGCGGATGTACTCGGGCACGAAGCCGGGAATCTCGAAAGCGTTTTCGCAACCCGCCTTCTTCGCCTGCGTCCGGAGATTGTTGCCGTAGTCGAAAGTGATCGCGCCCGCCTTCTGCAACGCGAGCATCGCCTCGACGTGCGCCGCCATCGCGGCCATCGCGCGTTCGACGTATTCGTCTGGATCTGAGCTGCGCAAATTAACTGCTTCAGCGAGCGACATGCCGTTCGGCACGTAGCCATTGAGCGCGTCGTGCGCACTCGTCTGGTCGGTCAGCACATCGGGGACGATTCCGCGTCGCACCATCTCTGGAAGCACGTCCGCGCAGTTCCCAACGAGACCGACCGAGAGCGCCTCGTCGGTCTCCAGCATCTTCAGCGCTTCATCGAGCGAGTAGGAAATCCGGTCGCAATAGCCACTCGTTAGGCGTTTCTCGATCCGCGTCGGATCGACCTCGATCCCGAGGCAACGCGCGCCATTCATCGTCGCCGCGAGCGGCTGCGCACCGCCCATGCCGCCGAGGCCGCCGGTGACGAGCAACTTGCCGGCGAGCGAGCCGCCAAAATGTTTCACCGCCGCTGCGGCAAAAGTCTCGAAGGTTCCCTGCACGATTCCCTGGCTCCCAATGTAGATCCAGGAGCCGGCGGTCATCTGGCCATACATCGTGAGGCCGAGTTTTTCGAGCCGGTTGAACTCCGGAAAATTCGACCATTGCCCGACGAGATTGGAATTGGCGATCAGGACGCGTGGCGCATTTTCCTGGGTGCGAAAAACGCCGACCGGTTTGCCGGATTGAATCAGGAGCGTCTCGTCGTTTTCGAGCTCGCGTAACGAATGCACGATCGCGTCGAAGGCTTCCCAACTCCGCGCTGCGCGGCCGGTGCCTCCGTAAACGACAAGCCGCTCGGGTGCCTCGGCTACCTCAGGGTCGAGGTTATTCATGAGCATGCGCAGGGCGGCTTCCTGGCCCCAGCCTTTACAGCTGCGTTCGCTCCCGCGCGGGGCGCGGATGATTCGGTTCTCGGTCATGGCATGGTCACTCTCGGCTTCGCTTCTCTCGCATTGTCATCCCGAGCCGGCGCAGCGCGGCGAGGGATCTCGCAGGCGTCTCCCGGTGTGCGATCAAAGGAACGCTTGGGAGATCCCTCGCCGCGCTGCG
>JBBSUP010000098.1:0-12667 GCA_038234295.1 Chthoniobacterales bacterium | reverse complement strand
CTCCTCGTTAGGCCGCGAACTACGAGTTGTCATCCCGAGCCGGCGCAGCGCGGCGAGGGACCTCACAAGCGTTTGAACAGCTCGATTGACAGATCGACCCAGCGCGGGTTTAGCGTCTCGACGAGCGCGTTTTTCTTGCTCCGACGCCAGCCCTTCAGTTCCTTCTCACATCTGATCGCATCGTCGATTTGATGGAACGTTTCGTGGTAAACCAAGTGGCGCAGGCGGTACTTCTGCGTGAAGCCTTCGACTTCGCCCTGCTGGTGTTCCCACACGCGGCGCTCCAGATCGCTCGTGACGCCGATGTAGAGCACCACCCGACTTTCGTTCGTCATCATATACACAAAATACGCTTTCACGGACGCTTGGGAGGTCCCTCGCCGCGCTGCGCCGGCTCGGGATGACAACACTGTTGATGCAGCCGTCTGAAATTCGTTGGCGCTCTTAGTGGCAGCCGCAGCCTGCGCCGCAACCACCAGTTCCTCCACCGACAGATCCGACCGACGGTCCGATTGAACTGCCGACCACATGCACGCCGTAACCACCGGAGATGACGCGCTTGACCGGTTCGCCGGTCTCGGGATCGACCCGGAGCGGGTCGTCTTTCATGCTTTGCTTTACCTCGAAACGCCGCGCCGGTTTCGCCGGATCGGTCGTTTCGTAGACATACGTCGGCATCGTCGTTATTCGGCGGCGTGCCGTTTCGATTCTTCCGACTGCGGCTCGGCCGGTTTCTCCTGCGAAAGCTGGTCGCTCTCCATCCATTCGGTATGGAAAACACCCGGCTTGTCCACCCGCTCGTAGGTGTGCGCGCCGAAGAAGTCGCGCTGCGCCTGGAGCAGATTCGCGGAGAGTCGCGCCTGCCGGTAGCTGTCGTAGTAGCCTAACGACGCACTAAATGCCGGCACCGCCACGCCTTGTTGCACCGCGGTTGCGACCGCGATGCGCCAGTTGTGCTGCGTCTCCGCGATGATGTCGGTGAAGTAGGAATCGAGGAGCAGGTTCTTCAAACCCGCGTCGCGCTGATAGGCTTCGACGATCCGGTTGAGGAACTTCGCGCGGATGATGCAGCCGCCGCGCCAGATCGTGGCGATGTCGCCGAAGTTGAGGTTCCAGGCGAACTCCTTGCTCGCCGCGCCGAGCAACTCCATGCCCTGCGCGTAAGAGACGATTTTCGAGGCGTAAAGGGCGTCGTGCACTGCCTTGATGAGTTCATCGCGGTTCCCGGTGAACTTTTCCACCTTCGGCGCGGGAAGAATTTTCGACGCGGCAACGCGTTCGTCTTTGCGCGAGGAAATGACGCGCGCTTCGACCGCGGCGTTGATCGTGGAGATGACCACCGACTGGCGAATGGCCGATTGCAGGGTCCAGATGCCGGTGCCTTTCTGGCCGGCCTTGTCGAGAATGACGTCGACCATCGCCTTGCCGGTCTCGGGATCTTTCTTCCGGAAAATCTGCGAGGTGATCTCGATGAGATAGCTGTCGAGATCGCCGCTGTTCCATTCGGTGAAGACTTTCGCCAGCTCCTCATCGGTGAGGCCGAGGACGTTGCTCATGATGGCGTAGGCTTCGCAGATCAACTGCATGTCGCCGTACTCGATGCCGTTGTGGACCATCTTGACGTAATGGCCGGCGCCGTCCGGACCCATGTAGCGGACACAGGGCTCGCCATCCACAACGGCGGCGATTTTGGTCAGGATGGGCGCGATGATCTCCCACGATTCGCGCGAGCCGCCGGGCATGAGCGAGGGACCTTTCAGAGCGCCTTCTTCCCCGCCGGAGACACCGCAGCCGACGAAATGAATTCCTTTCGCTTCGAGATCTTTGTAGCGCCGTTGCGTGTCGGTGAAAAGTGAATTGCCGCCGTCGATGATGACGTCGCCCTTGTCGAGGAGCGGCACGAGCTGATCGATCACGGAGTCGACCGGCTTCCCGGCTTTAACCATGATCATCGCTATGCGCGGCGAAGAGAGCGCGCCGACGAATTCCTCCATCGTCTTCGTCGGCTGGATGTTTTTCCCCTTCGCTTTGCCGGCCGCGAATTTCTCCGTGACCTCCGTCGTGCGATTGTAAACCGCCACGTCGAAGCCTTTCGACTCCATGTTCAGGACGAGGTTTTCACCCATCACGGCGAGGCCGATAAGGCCAATATCACATTGATTCGTTTTCATTTTCGGTATCTCCTGACTGGCCGCGAGGTGGCGAGGCCAGCACCTTACCGGCACCGTGGAGCAGATGGCAATTCGGAAATCGCAGATCCTCATCACTACCTCGCCGCTCCCGGAGCCGGCACGTGAATGGCGGGAGTCGGCGGGGGCGGTCGTCGATTTCTGGGGAGTCGTTCGCGCGCTCGAGGACGGCCGGAAAATCTCCGGGATCGACTACGAGGCGCACCGGGAAATGGCGCAGCACCAGATGGATATTCTAGTCGAGCAGGCGCGGAGTGAGTTCGGCCTTGAGGAAGTTATTTTGCGGCATCGGATCGGTGTCGTCCCGGCCGGGGAAGCGTCGCTTTTTCTCCGGAGCACGAGCCGGCATCGGGCCGCGGCCTTCGCCGGCAGCGAATGGATGATCGTGGAGCTAAAGAAAAAAGTGCCAATCTGGAAGCGGCCGCTTTTCGTTAGGCAGCTGGCCAGCCGATGAACTGGGCGAACCGTCTCACGCTCGGCCGGCTGGTCTTGACGGTTCTCTTCGTGATCGCGCTGAGCACGCGCTGGGGTTATGGGCGGACGGCGGCGCTCGGCCTTTTCCTGGTCGCGGGCGTGACCGATTATCTCGATGGCGAGATCGCGCGGCGTTGGGGGATCATTACAAAGTTCGGGAAGCTAATGGATCCGCTCGTGGACAAGGTGATGATGGCCGCGGCCTTTATCTGCCTTGTGCCGATCGGCGCGGTCTCGGCCTGGGTCGCGACGATCGTGGTCGCGCGCGATTTTTTGATCACGGGGCTGCGGCTACTCGCTACGTCTGAGGGAGTTGTTTTGCCTGCGGAACGGCTCGGAAAACATAAGACGTCGTGGCAAATCGTGACCGTCGCCTACCTGCTCGCGTTGCTCGCGGTGATCGAAGTGTGGCCGACCACGAGCGAGGCGATCTGGTGGCAGAACGCGTGGATCTACGGCGGCGACACGCTGCTCTGGATTACGATCGGCCTGACGATCTTTTCCGGACTCGGTTATCTCTGGCAGCATCGGGCGCTGCTCCGGGAGTTGTGATGTGGGTCATCCCGAGCGGAGTGCAGCGAAGCGGAACGGAGCCGAGGGATCCCGTGGAGTTTCGTTGAAGGTCGCGCGCAGTCGTTCTTGAATTTTGCGCGCGACCTTCACGGAAACTCCACGGGATCCTTCGACTTCGCTGCGCTCCGCTCAGGATGACCCGAAATTAGAAGCTTTTCCTCTGTCGGAATGCTAAGGATTTCCGCGCGAGGGATTAAAAGAAACTCTGCGGCACTTCCACTCGGTCGCCGGGCTGAAGCCGCGGGTCGAGGCTCGGATCGCGGCGGAACTGACGAACGTCGAAAACTTTTGCTTCGCTGCCGCGAAGAAGGCGAACGCGCTTTTGATCGGCAAAGTCGTTAAATCCCCCGGAGGCGTTAATCGCGGTAAGCAGCGTCATGTCTTCCGTGAAAGGAACCCGCGCGGGCGCGCGCACCGCGCCGCCGACGTTTACGAAGCGGGTCTGCGGCTGCATCACGATCGTGATTGTGGGGTTGGTGAAAATCTTCGCGGCCCGATAGCTGCCCTCGATCTCGCTGGCGAGTTGCGCGGGGGTGCGCCCGGCGGCGCGGACTTTGTTGATGTAAGGCATGTTGACCATGCCGTTGGCGTCGACGCTGTAGATGTTGTTGACCTGCGCCTGCTCTTCCGTGGGCACGCCGCTGATTTTCAAGTCAACCGGGTCGCCGGACCGAAGCACGGCATCGCCGTAGGCGACGGCCGCGAGGCAAACCAGGCCCAGGACGAAGAAAAGGAAGAGACGCATCCTAGTAATCGTCGGTTTGAGACGAGCCGTTGCTGACGGTCGCCGCGGCGTTTTGGCGGCGGCTCGACTTTTTCTTGTCGTCGGCCCGCGGGGTGTAATAGCCGTAGTAGCTCGTGTAGTAATAGTGATTCTGGTCGTGCTTGAGATCGACGTTGTTCAGGACGGTGCCGCCGACGCCGAGCACAGCTTGCTTCACGCGGGTGAGCATCGCGCGCGGGAAACGGCGGTGTTGCACGACAATGATGGTCGAATCAACCTCGCTCGCGAGCACGGAGGCATCGCTTACGCCGAGCATCGGCGGTGAATCCAAAAACACGATGTCGTAGCGCACTTTCAGTTCCGCGATGAGGTCGGACATGCGCTGCGAGTTTAGGATCCCGATCGCGTCCGAGGGCAGGATGCCGCTGGGCAGGAGCGAAAGGTTTTCCACCGCCGTCGGGAAGATCACGTCTTCGAGCGGGATTTCGGTCGTGAGGTAGTTCGTCAGGCCGACGCGGTTGTCGAGATTGAAGAGCGAATGCTGCACCGGCCGGCGCAAATCAGCGTCGACCACGAGCGTCGAAGGACCTCCAAACAGCCTCCAAATCCGTCATTGTGCAGTCCAGCCCCTTCTCCCTCACCGGCAAATCACCACTGGGTGGTCGAGGAACGCACCTCGGCGATGGACGACTCAGTGGTAACGACTTTTTCCCTACGTGGAATCCGGGACCTTCCGACGGATCGAAAAACTGCAGACCTCCTAATGCTGCGTTACCACGCAGGTCACTGGCAGGTGTTGGTAACCGCAAACCGTGAATACTTGGGTCCTCAAGCGCCCTCCGTGATGCTCCGATGGGATGCCGCGAAACCCGTCACGGGGACCTGGACTGCCAAACCCGATTTTGCAGGTGCCCTGTGTCCGCGAGAGGGCAACGGAGAGCACCCGGCTCGTCGTGCGCCTTTTTCCAAAGTTGATTGGGGAGTCCACTGTCGTTTTTGACCTGACCGGTTTGCGGGAAGAGTTTGACAAGCATCCAGAGCTACTAGGGGCTCTGGAGGAAAAACGACACTGAGGGCAACGGGGCACGCCGAAATCGCGTGACGAATCTTACCCGCCAAGGAGAGCATCCGCCGCCTACTCTTCCCAAGTAAGCTTACCAATTACCCTCTTCGTGCTCGAGTCAAGCCGCACAATCCAGTGCTGGTTGACCCTCTTCCCGCGTTCGCTCTGGTGGTCAGCCTGCAAAGCAATGAAGTCGACCTTAGGAGTCCGCGTGAAAGTAGCATTCGTCTCTGAGCACCAGCCGAGCAGCGTATCCGTTGGAAACGACGAAAGTATGTCCTGCTGTGCAGAGAAAAACGCTTCGTGCCGCGCACGCTGCACAGTAACCTCGGGCGACGCTATGGGAACTTCGTCGATCCTATGGCCTCGCGTGCGCCATATCTGCAACGGGCTGCGATCGCTGTACAGAAATGTCGCAATGAGAACGGCAGTCACTGCACCCTCCAACAGCTTTTTGAATGTATCGGAACCGGCGAGGCTGCTCATCGGCTCGAATCTTGCCGCTTTTCCGCCTTCGATCTGCTCTGCTCTGCTCGTCTTCCGCCGTCGGTTCGAAAAAGTCCCCGCACCCGCTCGCGTTGCGTATAGAGGAGGCATATTGCCGCAAGGGAAGCGGCGATCCAGGTTGCTGGTTTACCTTCCGAAAAAGCGACCACCACTAGGCTCCAAGGCTCGAGCAAGGCCCGCATCACGCTTGGTTGCTTTCTTTCAAGGAAAAAGGATCGCTGAACACAGCCATTTCAATAATGAATTCTGATGAATGCATCAAGGCGTAAACATCCGTCGAACCAGACTGCGCAGCGGCCGGATAAAGTTGCGGGGAACGAGCACGCCGCTTCGGCAAATCCCTTCGCCGACTACGCTACCGACGCGCGGGAGGCTACGAGGATCTTCGATGAGATGATATGGTTGTCGGTTGACTTGCGACCGAGACGGAATTCAAAGCCGAGGAATACCGCGAGAGAATCCAGAAGCTGATCGGAGATCGCAAGAAGCGACACGAGCAAGTCGTATCGCAGCATCGGCGAATGGCAGCGGCGGCGAAGCATGAGAAAGAATCGGTCCCGATGCCGATCCCGAGGCTCGAAGAGCTGCTCGAACGTGTTCGGCGTGCGACAGCATCTCACGGCCAAAAGAAGGCCCTTGCGCTTTATTTGGAGGCATCGCAGCAGTAAGTGAGCTCTTGGTTATCAAAGACTGTCAGGGGGACGCCGATTTCGAGACCGGGAGGCGAGACAACGCCTCGGATGCTCGGTTGGCTGCAAGCAACAGAGGCGAAACAAAGGGTCGAGCAGCGGACGAAGGGATTCGAATCCTCATAGCCAGCGTGGAGGCCTAGAGCCTCACAATCAAGCTACACCCGCGAGCGGAACCCAGACGCGTTTAGCCCGCACTGATCGCTACGCGGCACGGTGGAAACGACGGCCTATGAAGTTGAAATCGCTCCTTCAGGATGATGACGCCTTATCGCCTTGCGGTCTCGGCTCGTCCAAACTGTAGCTTTCAGCCCCAAGATTACGTCGCTTCCGCCGTTTGTTTTTCTGTGCTCTCTCGCGTTGGAGAATGTTCCTTTTTCTCCGATGCTCCTCGCAATAGGCCACGACGACGGCGGGTCTTTGGCAGCAGACGCACAGTCCGTCGCGTACCCTACGGAGCTGGTCTCGCCGCTGTGGTGAAACATCGGTGCGAGAGGAAATTTCGTCTTCTACCCTTCTTCACCGTCGTAGTTTCCGGTCATGAAAAGACACCATCTTGTTCGCGCAAAAAACAGGGAGCGGGCAAAGGGAATCGAACCCTCATAGCCAGCTTGGAAGGCTGGAGCTTTACCATTAAGCTATGCCCGCGAGCGCGCACAAGGTGGCGTTGAGCGCCAACGTTGCCAAGTTTTTTCCGACCCGCGCGGCCACCGCCGCGTCGATATTCTGCCTGCTTGCCAACGGCAATCCGCAAGGCTAACAACGACCTATGCATTCACTGCGCTTCTCCTTTCTCCTCCTCCTCGCCGGCGCGATCGGTGCGCGCGGCGACCTGACCATCGTGCAAAAAGTCGAGGGCGGTCAGGGTGAAAATCGCATCGTCCTGAAAGTGAAAGGCGACCGGGCGCGGGTTGAGATTAACCCCCAAATCACCACCATCCTCGACGCCAAGACCGGCGATCTCACGACGCTCCTGAACGACCAGAAAAAAGTCATGCGCATCTCCGGCGAAAAAGCCCAGGCGATGGCGGAAATGGCGAAGGCGATGAGCAAAGACGTCATGCCCAGCGACGCGCCGCCAAAGCCGACCGGGCAGAAGCAAAAAATCAACGGCTACGAGACCGAGGAATTCGCCACCGACGCGCCGAAATACCGCACGAGCTATTGGGTCGCGAAGGATTACCCGGATTACCAGTCAATCGTCCGCCAGATGGCGGTGCTCCAGAACGGCGCCTTCGCCGCGATTCGCAAAGGGCTTCCGGATTTCAAGGATTTGCCGGGCCTGCCGCTTCGCACCGAGGTAAAGGTGGATGGTAAAAACCAGATGACGAGCACGCTCGAATCGATCTCGACCGCGCCGCTGAGCGAGGCCGAGTTCACCATTCCCGCTGATTATTCGGAGATGAAAATGCCCGATTTCCTCGGTGGAAAAAAGGCGCCGGGATCCACGAACGACGAGTGAGCGACCGCGCGCCGCGCTTCCTCCTCGCATCCGGTTCGCCCCGCCGGCGGCAGCTGCTCGGTGCTGCCGGTTACCGCTTCGAAGTCGTCACGCTGCCCACGGACGAGATCGCGCCGCCAGCGCTGACCGCGCGCGAGATCACCTGCTGGAACGCGCTCCGCAAAGGCCTGGCCGTCGCCCGCGCGCATCCCGACGCCGTGGTGCTCGCGGCCGACACGCTGGTTGCGCTCGAGCGCCAAATCATCGGTAAACCGGCCGACCTCGACGAGGCGCGCCGGATTTTGAAGCGATTACGCGGTCGTCAGCATACCGTGGCGACGGGCGTTTTCCTTGGCCATCTCGCGCTCGGCCACACCGAGACGTTTGCGGTGGTCTCGCGCGTTTACTTTCAAAAATGGAATCGCGAGCAGATCGACAACTATCTCAGTGCGATCCAGCCGCTCGATAAAGCCGGCGCCTACGCCGCCCAGGGCCGCGGCCGCGCGATCGTTCGGCGGATCGTCGGCTCGCGCACGAACGTGATCGGACTGCCGCTCGAAAAAACCCGCGCCGCTCTCGCCCGCTTTGGGATTCGCCCGGAGCGCGCCTAACGAATCGCTGCGACCTCGCGCTCCGCGACCGGTTGTGGCTCCTGCCGATCGCGCCGGAGCACATAATAGAGGAACCAAACGATGAAGCAGTTCGCCGCGAGCACGATTCCAGTGACCACGCTCGGCTGATGAAACATGTGCCGCACCTCGAACGGAATCAGCGCCGCCGTGGCAAAAATCATGAGAAACTCCGCCCAGCGCTGCTGAAAATAAACGCCCGTCCCCTCGGTGAAAAGCACCGCCGCATAGAAGAGCGCCACGAACCCGGTGATCCGCAGTTGCCCGCCCGAGATCACGGTCTGGAGCTGGCTCAATAAATAGAGCGCAGGCTTGCTGTGGACGAGCGCCAGTTCGTCGCCGGCCCAGTCGCCGATCGCGTCGAGCCAGCGCGTTCTGCTGTTCAGGAAAAGCAGCGAAATCCCGATGCTGAGCAGGAGCATCCCCTTCAGGATTTTGAAGATCGCGATGATCTTGAGAAAACGAGCGCGCCGATCCGGCTGGAGCATTTTCTTGATCGGCGCGCGCTGGCTCACGATCTCAACGTCTCGCAGAACCGACGCGACCTTCAAGCAACGTTGTGCGTTGTCGCCGGGGGCGGTGACCCGGCCGTGGTCCTATCGGCTCTCCAGCCCTCGCCGGGGTCACCGCCCCGGCTCCAATCTCAGAGCTTCGTCCGGCCGGAGAGGGCGCGCGAGAGCGTCAGTTCGTCGGCCGATTCGAGCCCACCGCCGGCCGGCAGGCCGTGCGCGATTCTCGTTAGGCTGATCGAGAACGGCTGCAACAGGTCAACCAGATAATGCGTCGTCGCCTCCCCTTCCACGTCCGCCGCGAGCGCGAAAATGATCTCGTTAGGCGCTTCCGTTTTTATCCGCTCGAGCAACTCCGCGATCCGCAAATCCTCCGGCGCCACGCGATCGAGCGGGGAAATCCTTCCCCCTAACGAATGGTAAAGTCCTCGGAAAGCGCTGGTCTTTTCCAGCGGGAGAATGTCGGTCGGCTGCTCGACTACGCAGAGCAGCTCGCGCGAGCGCGATTCGTCCAAGCAGATTTCGCAAAGCTCCGCGGTCGCAAAAAAACCGCAGAGCCGACAGGGATGAATCGCCCCGCGGGTCTCGCTGATGGCGCGCGCGATCGCTTCCGGTTGCTGCCCGCGCGCCTGCACGATCCAAAGCGCGATCCGTTCCGCCGAGCGCGGGCCGACGCCCGGCATTTGCCGCAACTGCACGATGAGATCGCGGAGCGTCGCGGGATATTCGGTGCGCTTCAAAGCGGAGCGAACGGATCAGGCGCCGGCGCGGGTTCCGTGGCCATATGCAGGATGAGCGGCTCGAGCCGGCGCAGGTACCATTGCAGCGGTTCATCGAGCGCGACGTCGCTCCGGCGCGCGCGATTGAATTCCGCGAAAGCCTCCGCCCAGCGGCGCTCCCGGAAATAAACCAGCCCGGTCCAGAACCGGTCCCGACAGGCGACCTCTTCCGCGCTTGCCTCCGCGGCGAGTGCGAGCAGTTCGTAAACTTCGAGCCGTTCATGTGCCTCGCCGCTGCGCAGGAAATCGATCGGCCGCGCCACGATCTCCGCACTCGCGGTGCTGAAGGCGCGCGGCCCCAGCAGAATGCGCGAGCCGTAAACCTTGTTCGCGAGCGCGAGCCGGCGCGCGAGCTCGATCGGTTCGCCGCTGATGACCACGGCGCGGCGCGCTCCTTCTTCCGCGGGCACCGTCGCCACGACCGGACCGGCGGCGACGCCGATGCGCAGATCGATTTTACCTAACGACTCCGGCTGCTTCAAGGCGAGCACCGCGATCCGATCGCGGAAGGTGAGCGCGGCTTTTGCGGCAGCTGCCGCATGATCCGGCGCGGCGAGCGGGAATCCAAAAACGACGCGGATCCCTTCGCCATCCGCGCCATGCAGGTAGCCGCCCTGCTCGAGAAAAAGAGCGGTCGCAAGCCGGATGAATTCATTCGTTAGGCGCGCGCAATCCGCGACCGGGAGGTCGTCAATCAGCTCTGCCTGGTTTGCGATTTCGCAGAAGACGAAGGTGACCTCGCGGGTCTGCGGAGACGCTAAATCCGACAGCTCACCTTCAGTCAGGCGGCTGATCCCGCGCTCCGAAAGGCGACCGCGGAAAAGCTCCGCGAGCGCGCGCCGGCGGCGGCCGGTTTCCGTCACGCCGGTCAGTGCCGCGAGGACGGTCGCGAGTACCGCGACGAGGATACCCGGGAGCGGCTGAAAGAAAATTCCGCTTAACGAAATCACCCAGGCTGCGCCGAGCAATTCCAGGAACAAAAGCGCGAGCAAAAGCACGCGCCGAGAGAGCTCTGCGACCTGCAACATCGTCCAGGCCACGGCGAAACCGAGCCCCACCAGGAGCAGGTGATTTCCGGGGTTGAAGCCGGGGCGAGAAATCCCGTCGCCGAAAAGAAAATGGTCGAGCCACACCTCCGGCCGCGTAAGCAGCCCGAGCTGTTGCAGGGCGATCACGAGGATCGCGGAGAGCGCACCGATCCAGACGGTGGCGACGGCCGAGCGTTTCATTCCGCGGGCGCGCCCGTGCCGTAGGATTGCAGGACGAGATCGCTGAGGAATTTGTCCGGCGCATCGACTGCGGAAGCGTCGAGCACGAAGCGGGTGCGCCCGGTGTTTCTACGGATCAGGCTGAGCCCGAATTGGAAGTCTTTGAACAAGTGCGCGCAGAGGTCGCGCATCTGCATTCGCTCAGCTTCAGCGCGCTGGACCAGCCGCTGCAATGCAGACTCGTCGAAGACGAATTCGACCGCGTGTTCGCCCGAAAATTGGTCGGCGAAAATCTGCGCGTCATGCCGCAAACCGGCGCGCTCCTGTTGGTGACCTTCCGCCAGCAAACGCTCGAGCACCTTCGCTGGCTCCCGCACCAATTCCTCGGTCACGCGGAGCTGCGTCAACCCAGAGCCGGCGAGGTAATATTTGTAATCGCGAAAGAGTTTTTCCCAGACCGTGAGGAGGCCGCGCGCGCCGGTTTTTTCCTCGGCTGCGGCGGTCGCGATGAGGAGAAGCGCTTCGTCTTCGAAGCTGACCTCGATGCCATAAGCGCGGAAGGCGCGCTCGTATTGGCGGAGGATGCTGCCCTCGGAAAACTTCATGATCTTGAAGAGATCGCCGGCTTTTAATTCCTCACAGACCACGCGCACCGGCAGACGCCCGATGAACTCCGGCTCGAAGCCGTACTCGACGAAATCGCCGGTCGTGACGTGCTTGAAAATGTCGTTGTCGAGGACCTCGATCGGATCGTTTTGAAAACCGATCTGACCTTGCGCAATGCGGCGGGCGACCTGCGTTTTTAGACGCTCAAATGCGCCGCTGACGACGAAGAGAATGTTGCGCGTGCTGATCGTTTCGCGCTTTGCTTTACCTTTGCGCTGAAATTCAAACGCGGCCTGCAACTGGCCTTGGAGATCATTGGCGCTCCGCAGCGGCACTTCGGTTTCCTCCATCAATTTCAGCAACGTCGTCTGCACGCCACGACCGCTCACGTCGCGACCCCCGAGGTTGTTCGCGGCTGCGATTTTGTCGATCTCGTCGATGTAGATGATCCCGAATTGTGCGCGACTGACGTCGCCGTCGGCCTTCTGCACGAGCTCCCGCACGAGGTCTTCAACGTCGCCGCCGACGTAGCCGGTCTCGCTGAATTTCGTCGCGTCGGCTTTCACGAACGGAACTTTGATCAGCTCCGCGATGTGCTTGATAAGGTAAGTTTTTCCGACGCCGGTCGGGCCGACGAGGATGACGTTTTGCTTCGCGTATTCGGTCTGTTCGGCCCGCGCCGCGTCCTCAGCCTCGAGACGGCGGACGTAGTTCACGTGGTTGTAGTGATCGCAGACCGCGATCGAGAGCACCTTTTTTGCTTCGTCCTGCTGGATGACGAAGCGGTCGAGGTGCGCCTTGATATCGCGCGGGAGAAAATCGAAGCGGAAATCGTCGTCGTTCGGCGGCGGCGGTTCCTCGTCACCGCCGGCCTCGGCTGGTTCGGGCTGCGCGAAACTGGCGAAGGAGACTTTGTCGCCGAAGTTCGATTTCATGAACTCGGAGAGCTTCGACTGCAATTCTTCGGGCGAAGGAAATGGTGGGTTTTGATTCATCGAAAAAAAGCGCGGCTCGATGGTCGTGAGTCGCGAGCAGGAAACGTAACATCCTCGTCCGGCATGTAAAATTTCGGGGGAATGGACCGCGCCGCGCACACAGCATTGTCATCCCGAGCCGGCGGAGCGCGGCGCGGGATCTCGCAAGCGTTGCTCGCTGCTCCCCTGGAAAGATGACGTCGAGCGGACGCTTGGGAGGTGCCGCGCCGCGCTCCCTCGGCGGGGGGTGACCACGCCAAAGAAGCCCCCCCGTCAGCCCCGTCGCGCGCACGCTCGACGCG
>JBBSUP010000097.1:0-13122 GCA_038234295.1 Chthoniobacterales bacterium | reverse complement strand
CAGCGCGGCGAGGGATCTCGCAGGCGTCTCCCGGTGTGCGATCAAAGGAACGCTTGGGAGATCCCTCGCCGCGCTGCGCCGGCTCGGGATGACAACGGACATCGTCGCGCTGGTAATCATGACTCGTCCGATTCGCTGTCGAATTTCCCCGCCCGGATTGCTTCCGCCACGCACGCGATGTCCGGCGAAAGAGCTCGATCTTCTTCCAGGCGCGGCACGAGCGCGCGTAACGCCGAGTAGGCGAGCTCAACTCCGACTCCAGCCCGCAGCGGCCGGCGAAACTCCAGACCTTCCGCGGCCGCGAGTAATTCGATCGCGAGCACGTGCTCCGCGTTTTGCACAATCGTGCGCAGTTTGAGCGCCCCGGTCATGCCCATGGAGACGTGATCTTCTTTCCCGGCTGAGGTCGGCAGATTATCGACGCTCGAGGGATGCGCGAGGACCTTCGCCTCGCTCAGGAGCGCGACCGCGGCCACGTGCGCGATCATAAAACCCGACTGCATTCCCGGGTGTTGCGCGAGAAAAGCCGGCAGACCCTCGCTCAAGTCCGGGTTCGTCAGGCGATCGATCCGGCGTTCGCTTATGCTCATGAGGTCGGTCGTCGCGATCGCCGCGTAATCGAACCCGAGCGCAAGCGGTGCGCCGTGGAAATTTCCGCCGGAGAGCACGTCCCCGTTGTCGGCGAAAATGAGCGGGTTGTCCGTCGCCGAGCCCGATTCGATCGCGAGGATTTCCTCGCAATGCGCGAGTGCGCCGCGGACCGCGCCGTGCACCTGCGGCATGCAACGCAGGCTGTAGGCGTCCTGCACGCGCAGGTCGCCGGTCAGGTGCGAGGCGCGGATTTCGCTTTCTGCGAGCAGCATCAACAGGTGCTTCGCTACCGCGATTTGCGCCGGATGTGGCCGGGCTTGGTGAATGCGCGGATCGAATGCCGCGGGCGTGCCGCGCAGCGCTTCCAACGTCATCGCGCCCGCCACATCCGCCACCCGTGCGAGCCGACGCGCGCGGAAAAGCGCGAGACCGCCAACCGCATGCATCGCCTGCGTGCCATTGAGCAGCGCGAGCCCTTCCTTCGCCTGAAGCACGACCGGCTGCAGACCAGCATGAGCGAGAGCTTCAGCACTTGGCAGTCGCTCGCTTTTATAAAAACACTCGCCTTCGCCGATGACCGCGAGCGCGAGATGCGCAAGCGGCGCGAGATCGCCACTGGCGCCGACCGACCCCTTCTCCGGCACCACCGGAACGACACCGCCGTTCAACATCGCCACGAGCAGTTCGATCGTTTCCAGCCGGATGCCGCTAAACCCCAGCGTGAGAACATTCGCGCGCAACAGCATCATCGCGCGGACCTCTGGCTCAGAGAGCGGCTGACCGATGCCGCAGGAATGGCTGCGCACCAGGTTCGCCTGCAGCTGCTGCGATTGGTGCGGGGGAATGTGAACGTCAGCGAGCTTCCCGAAGCCGGTGCTGACGCCGTAGATGACTTCGTCCCGCGCGACGATCTCCTCGATCACTCGCCGCGAAGCGTGAATCGCGGCGTGCGCCGAGACCGCGATTGCGACCGGCTCCCGCTCATAAGCGACGCGCGCGATTTCAGAAAGAGCAAGCGACCCGCCACTGAGTTGTAACACCCGGAGAGGGTGCGCCAGAATTTTTCGCGCGGCAACCTCCTTGCGCGGACGGAAAAAGGCCAGGTCGCCGAGACGACCTGGCCTTTAGGTTAAAGTTATCCGCTGGAGGACAACCGGAACTACTTCGAGTAGCCGGTGGTCGCAGTCGACCCCGTGGTCGACATGGTCTCCTTTTTCTGCGCGCAAGCCCCTAGGCTCAATGCGCCGGCCGCAACGGCCACGATCATCATCAATTTTACAAATTTCACTATAGTTTCGCCTCCTTCCCTAGCATGTAGCTGCGACCTAGTTAGGCGGGGAAGGATTCCCGCGCAACGGTTTTTTAGGGCTTTTTTTCAGGCCTCGATCAAGACCTCGGCACCGGTGGAAACGCGGTCGAAGAGCGCGAGCAAATCGCCCGTTTTCATTCGGATGCAGCCGTGGCTGTCCGGCCGGCCGATGCGATCCTCGTGGTTCGTGCCGTGGATGTAGATGAAACGGTCGCGCGTATTGGCGTTGTGCGGTTCCAGACCCTCGAGCCAGAGAATGCGCGTGAGGATGTTGTCTTCGGTGTCGGGCGGCGGTTCGTTAGGCGCAAGCGGCACCCGACCGCGAAAAATTGTCCCGACCGGTACGCCGTGGCCGATTTTCTCACCGATCTGGAAACGCCCGAGCGGCGTCTTCCGGCTCCCCGCCTCCGAGCCGAGCCCGAAGCGCGAAGTAGAAACCGGATAACTCGCGACCACTTCCTCGCCCTCGAGGAAGTCGAGACGCTGGTCGCGCACGGAAACGCGGATCGTCGGCGAGGTGGTTTGCATCTGAAAAGGCGGGCGATACTATGCGTTCGCGATGCCGAAAAAATATCACGTGGCGATCGTTGGCGCGACTGGCGCAGTCGGAATTGAGTTGCTCCACGTGCTGGAGCGGCGCGATTTTCCGGTCGCGGATTTGCGGCTGCTCGCCTCGCCGCGGTCGGCGGGGAAGACACTCCCGTTCCGTGGAGCCGAATGGGAAGTGACCGCGCTCGACGATGATTCGTTTCGCGGAATCGATCTCGCATTTTTCAGCGCCGGCTCGGGGATCTCGAAAAAGTTCGCGCCGCTCGCGACGGCGGCGGGCACGGTCGTGATCGATAACTCTTCAGCGTTCCGGATGGATGACGCCGTGCCGCTGGTCATCCCGGAAGTGAACCCGGAGGACGCTCAGAAGCATCGCGGCATCATCGCGAATCCGAATTGCACGACCGCGGTGGCGTTGATGGCGCTCTTTCCGCTGCATCGCGCATTTGGCGTGCGGCGGGTTCTTGCGTCGAGCTACCAGGCCGTCTCCGGCACCGGTGCACGGGCGATTGAGGAACTAAAAACGCAGATCGAAGCGAGCGTGCGCGGCGAAGTGGCGACGCCGGAAGTTTATCCGCACCCGATCGCGTTCAACGTCCTCCCGCAGGTCGATAGCTTTCTCGATAATGGCTACACCCGGGAGGAGATGAAGCTGCAAAACGAAGGGCGCAAGATGATGCACCTGCCGCATTTTCGCGCCTCGGTCACTTGCGTGCGCGTGCCGGTTTATCGCGCGCATTCCGTGGCGCTGAGCGCGGATTTCGAACGGCCGGTGACGCTCGCAGCGGCACGGGAAGTATTGGCGCAAGCTCCCGGTCTTGATCTCGTCGACGAACCAGCGGAGAGCCGCTACCCGATGCCGCTCTTAGCTGCCGGGAAAGATAACTGCCAGGTCGGCCGGCTCCGGCTCGATTGCGCGCTCGAGAATGGTCTCGCGCTTTGGGTGGTGGGCGACCAGCTGCTGAAAGGCGCCGCGCTCAATTCGGTGCAGATCGCGGAGTTGCTTCAAGGGGGCGTCTAAAAAGTCGTGTCATCCCGAGCGGAGCCCCGCGGCCGCGGGGCGGAGTCGAGGGATCCCGTGGCGATACCTTTAAGCTCACTCCACGGGATTCCTCGACTGCTCCCGCGGCTGCGGGATCCGCTCGGAATGACCCAGTTTTTAGACGTCCTCTAAGCCTGAAACGAAAACCGCTCCGGAATTTCTTCCGGAGCCGCTCGCGTTCCTTTTCGGACTCGTTAGGGCTGGTCCGCTTTGTTCTCGTCGTCCGGGCCTTTTTTCTTGGCCTTCGGCTGGTCCTCGCCGTCCTTTTCGGCGCGCGCGGCGTCGGCCCGCGCGGCGCGCTTTTCCTGACGCTTTTCGCGGACCGCCTGGCGACGCTCCTGGTTTTGCGGACGCTCCTGTTCCTGCGGACGCTCCGTCTTGTGCTGCTGCTGGGCGCGCTCGCGTTGGGCTGCCTGCTGCTCAGACTGATCGGGACGGTCGGGGCGGTCGCCCTGCGCGCGATCCGGTGCGTGTTCCTGCTGCTTCTGGGCTTGCCGGCGTTCCTGACGCGCTGCACGACGATCCGCCTGCTGCTCTTTGCGGTCGTTGGCCGGTTCTGCATCTTCGTTTTTCTTCTCGGCCTTTGCGCGCGCCTTGTCCTGCTCAGGTTTCTCCCCGGCGACGTCTTCGGCTTTCCTTTCGTCCGCGCGGTTGTTGTTGCCGTCTGCGTTGTTGTCGTTCGCGTTCGCGTTCTGGCGCTCTCGGCGCGCTGCCCGCGCGGCGCGCTGTTTCTGGCGCCTCGCTTCGTCCGGCTGGTCTGCCGCTTTGTTCGCGTCTGCGGCTTTTTGCTGCTGCACCTCTTCTTTCTGCTGTTTCTGCTGAGTGGCGCGGCGCTGAGCTCGATTCTGCTCCCGCTTTTGCGCGTTCTCTTCCGCGTTCGCGTTTTGCTGCTCCGCGTTCGCGTTTTGCTCCTGCTGATTTTGCTGGCGCTGCGCCTTGGCGTTCTCCTGCGGGGCTTTCTGCGGGGTGGCGTTTTGGCTAGCTTCCTTCGGCTGCACTTGCTCGTTGCTGTTCGGCGCGGCGTTCGCGGCGTTCGGCGCCTTGCGATTTTTCTGCGGCTTCAGGTCGGGCTCCCGGATGTTCTTCGGATTTTCCTTTTTCATCTCCGCCTGAATCTGCTGCTTGTTCGCGACCTTATCCCAACCTCGCCGGAAGACGGGTTTCTCAACCTTCGTCTTCACCGTTTTCGGAGCGAGGCGCTGTTGCGATTTCTGGATTTGCGGCGCGACGATCGTGAGCTGGCCGTTGTTCACGCGGCTTAAATTCCGGCGTCCTCCCCCTTGGATGTTGATGTTGTTGACGGTGCTCTCGCGTTGGATCGTGAGCCGCTGGACCGGCCGCTCCGAATAGCGGTTCACGCGTTCGTAGCTCGGCCCGTAGTTGTAAACGGTCGAGTTGTTGTAGGTGATGTTGGTGACGTTCACCGTGCGATTGATGATGGCGACGTTCTCCTGCCGCCGGACGATCCGGCGCCGGAGGACCGGCTCGCCGATGTATTGCAGGCTCACGAAGTTGTAATACTCGGGACCGATATCGAACTGGAGGTCGACCTGACCGGTGATCGCGCGGCCTTCGTAGACCGGCTCAGGATTCGGCGGCAACGGCGCCCAGCCGATGTAGTCGCCGCCGGTGCGCCACGAGACCCAGGCTGGCGCCCATTCATAGCCGGGCACCCAGACCCACCCGAAATCGCCGAGGTCTGCCCAGCGCCCGTAGTGATAAGTCGCCCAACCGAAATCCTCGTAGGAAACCCACGCCCAACCCTGATCGGTGTAAGCCCAGTAACCGTCCGCGTAGGGACGCCAATCAGAGTCGCCGACGGCGATCTGAGGTTGGAAGCAGTAGCCATAGCCGGCAACATCGAGCCAGCTCCCCTGGTCGCTGAGGTTGTCGTAGAAGAAGTTCAGTGAAACCTCGGTCTGGGCCTCTGCCCGCGAAGCGAGCGGCGAAATCAGACCAAGGAGAAGCAGGAAGGTGCAGAAGTGTTTTTTCATAGTCGTTCGTTCCAGCAAATTTTGACCCGACCGCGGGTCCGGTTATTCAACTGAATCGAAACCCAAACCCGCGCTGCGCGCCTTTGCCTAACGACGCCAATCTGTCAGCGCGCCGGCACCACGACAAAGGAACGTGTGCGCTGCCGGCAAACCGAAAGCACGAGCGGCTGGCTCGGGTCGAGCCGTTGCAGGATCGCGCGGTAATCGCTGAGCGATGCGATCGGCTCCTGGTTGACCGCCTCGATCACGTCGCCCGCGCGGAGTTCGGAACCGCCGCGCCCGATCCGGGTCACGACCACGCCGCGCACAGTCGACGGGACGCCGAGGGTCTGCGCGAGTTGCGGGGTGAGGCTTTGCACGTCGATCGCGGCGAGCGGACCGGCATCGTTAGGCGCACCGGCGCCCGGATCCTGGTCGGGGCTCTGCTCAGCGTCGTCGTTTTGGAGATCGTCAGGCGGCGCCAACCGGCCCGGCCCGCCTGGCGGCAACGCTTGCGCGAGCTGATAATTCGCCGGCTGCTCCTTGATCTTCGCCGTTACTTTCACGGGCTTCCCATTTCGCGTCACCTCGACCGGCACCGTCTTGTTCAGGTCGACCTGCGAGACCAGCCGCTGCAGTTCCGAGATATTGTGAATCTCGTGGCCGTCGAATTTTTGGATGACGTCGCCGCGCTTGATTTGCGCGTCGGCCGCGGGCGAGTTCGGCATCACCGCGGAAACCACGACGCCTTCCTCCGCACTCGGCCCGAACGCACCCTGCCGCGGCGCCGGCGTCTCGATCCCGAGATAACCGCGGATGATCCGCCCCTGCTTCAACAAACTCTCGAGCGCCATCTTCACCGTGTTCGAGGGAATGGCGAAGCCGATGCCCTGCGAACCGCCACTGCGCGAGATGATCGCGGTGTTAATCCCGATTACTTCGCCGCGCAGATTGATGAGCGGACCGCCGCTGTTGCCGGGATTAATCGCGGCGTTCGTCTGCAGATAATCGCCGAAACCGTCGACGCGATTCGGCCGACCTTTCGAACTAATGATGCCGTCCGTGACGGTCTCCTCGAAGCCGAACGGATTCCCCACCGCGAGGACGAAGTCGCCCGCCTGCATCGTATCGGAATCGCCGAGCTTCAGCGGCTGCGCGCCCGGTTCGTCCATTTTCAAAACCGCGAGATCGAGCTGCGCATCGGCGCCGATGAGGCGCGCTTTGCGCACATGGCCGTCGCTCAACTGCACTTCAATTTCATCCACCTGATCGACCACGTGATTGTTCGTGATGATGTGACCTTCCTTCGTCACGATGACACCGGAGCCTAACGAATTCTGAGTCATCGCCTCGTCTTCCGGACCGCGGTTTTGGCGGAAATTCCCGCGGAAGAAATCGAAGGGATCGAGGCCCGGCCGGCGCGCGATCCGTTTCTTCGTCTTCACGCTCACGACCGAGGGGATGACGCCGGCGACCAGTTTCCGGCGTTCGTCGCTCAACGAAGCAAGGCTCGCGATCGATTTCGAATCGACCGGGTCCCGGTCCGCGAGGGTGTATTTTTCCGGCTGCGCCCGGTTCGTTAGGCTGAGCTTGCCGTGATGGAGCTGGTAATCGTAGAGCAGCGAGACGCCGGCGCTGAGGACGATGACGAGGAGCAGAAATTTGAGGAAGTTCTTCATGATTTAGCTGACGTGGGAAAAGTTCTCTTCTTCGACAACCAAAGCGCGGAAACGTTGATTTTCCGGCCGGAGCAGCCCGGGATCGTCCCGGAAGATCTTCGCTGCGGTCGCGCGCGCCTGCTGCATAATTTTCACATCCGCCCGCAGGTCGCCCAGCTTCAGGTCGGGCAATCCGCTCTGCGCTGTGCCGAGCAAATCGCCCGGCCCACGCATCTCCCAGTCCGCCTCGGCGACCGCGAAGCCGTTGCTGGTTTTCTCGAGAATTTCGAGCTTCTGCCGCGTCTCGTCCGAGGGATCGGAGGTGAGTAAAATGCAATACGACTTGTGCACCCCGCGCCCGATCCGGCCACGGAGTTGATGCAGTTGTGCGAGGCCGAAACGCTCCGCGTTTTCGATCAACATCACGGTCGCGTTCGGCACGTCGACGCCGACTTCGAT
Source organism: Chthoniobacterales bacterium (assembly GCA_038234295.1). GTDB lineage: Bacteria > Verrucomicrobiota > Verrucomicrobiia > Chthoniobacterales > UBA10450 > Palsa-1392. Next base: position 5,541 of record JBBSUP010000097.1, on the reverse strand, counting down.
CACGGTCGTGCTCACGAGCACCTTGGTGGTGCCGCTGCGGAAGCGCTCCATCGTCGCCTGTTTTTCCGGCGCCGCAATGCGCCCATGAAGCAGCTCACAAGTGAACGGCGCGAGGCGCTCCTGCCATTTCGCAAACTCTGCGCTCGCCGCTTTTGCCTCCAACTTTTCGCTCTCGTCGATCAGCGGATAAACGATGTAAACCTGCCGGCCCGCCTCAAGCTCGCGGCGCAGAAACGCGAGCACGTCCGGCAACTTCTTCTCGTCGCGCGCCGCGGTTACGATCCGGCCGCGATCGGCCGGCAGCTCATCGATCGTCGAGACATCGAGGTCGCCGTAAAGGCTCATGGTCAGCGTGCGCGGAATCGGCGTCGCTGTCATCACGAGCACATCCGGCGCGGGTTCCTGGTTCGTTAGGCGCGCGCGTTGGGAGACACCGAACTTATGTTGCTCGTCGATCACCACGAGGCCGGGATTTTCCAAACCGTCGGGCTCGAAGAGAAGCGCATGCGTGCCAACAAAGATTTTGCCCGGCGTGGTGAGAGCCGCCCGGGTAGCGCCCGCGTTCCGCGGGCTGGTCGCGGCATTCTGCCGCGACGAACTTTCCCCACGCGCCTCATCCTCCTGAGTCCAGAGCCAGGGATAGCCCTCGCCCATTTGCGCCACCTGGGATTCCCAAGGATTGGCAACGATATAGCGAAACTTTTCCTCCAGATCACGATCAGACCGAATGTAGCGATCAAATTGTTCCCGCTGCCAAACGCTGCCCGTTCTGTTCTCGAGTTGATTAATTTCCCGGGCCGCAAAAGTTTTTACTGAACGCATCAGTTCGCTTAAACTCCAGAAAACGGGGTCATTTTCCGCGTCACTTTCTTTAGGCCACGGCTGAAGAAGGAGATGGAGGTGGTCCGGCAGCACGCAAGCCGCGAAGAGTTCGTAGCGACGCTGATGAAAATGCCGCAACGCATTGAGCACGATATCGCGGGCGGCTGGGGATAACCCGCGGCGCGCGTTCGTGCCGATAGTGACGGCGTAGATGGCCCACGGTTTTTCGAAATGTGGGAGGCGGCGGCGGTTATACCGCGCTCCCTCTGCTGGAGGGGATTTTAGGAAAGTTCGCGACGGTGGAACACCGTCGCCAGCCCGCGGAACGCGGGCGCTACCCGGCAAAATCGCCGCTGCGAAGAGCGGCAGCGGGTCCTCTTTCCGCGCACCGGTGCGGAGCGAGACGCTCACGCCGAGCGGCTCGAGCCAGCCTTGGAGCACGGCGTAGTGCTGCTCGGCCAGGATTTGCGTGGGCGCCATCAGTGCGGCTTGCGCGCCGCTCTCGACCGCGAACAGCATCGCCGCGATCGCGACCACGGTTTTGCCGCTACCGACATCGCCCTGCAGCAATCGATTCATTGGGATCGTCGACGCGAGGTCGCCGCGGATCTCCTCGAGCACGCGAGTTTGCGCGCTCGTTAGGCGAAAAGGTAACGCTTCGAGGAAACGCGCGAGCAACCGCCCGTCGCCGCAATGCACGCCGCCGTTGCGCGCGCGGGAGCGCGTCCGCCGGGCGGCGATCAACATCTGCATCGCGAGAAATTCCTCGTAAACCAGCGCGGCGCGCGCTTCGCCTAACGACTCCCAGCTTTCCGGGAAATGCATCTCGCGCACGGTCCCGAGATCGTCGGCGACGCTCTCCTCGAGTAAGCGAAAAACCAGCGCGCGCAGCACACGCGACGAGAGTCCCTCGGTCGCGGGGTAGACCGGTGTGATCCGCCGGAAGTGAATCGAGATTTCCTCGTCGTTCTCGATGATCTCGAACTCGGGATGTTCCAGGCAGAGGCGCTGACCGCGCAGTTTTGGTTTGCCGAAAACCACGAGCCGCTGGCCGGCGACGATCATTTTCTGGACGTAATGCACGTTGAACCAGCGCAGCACGAGCGGCTGGCTGAGCGCGTGCGCCTCGCTTTCCTCGAGCGTGACTTCGAAGATTTTCTTCCAGCCGCCGAAGCGCTTGATCTGCGTCTTCGTGACCTCGCCGCAGAGGCAAAGCGGCTGCTCGCTCTCCTGCCGCGGGAAGCCGATGAACTCACGCCGGTCCTCGTGCCGCCGCGGATAATGCTGCAGCAAATCGCCGACCGTCTCGAGCTCGAGCCGGCGCAATTGGGTGAGACGCGGGCGCGCGATCCAATCGATCTCGCCTAACGATGTCTCAAAACTCCACGGCATGCGGCAGCATAATCCGGAGCGACCGGCAGTTAAATGGACGCGGCCGCGCGAATCGCTTCGACCTGCATCTGCACACGGATCTCGCCTTTGTATTCGTCGCCGCTGATCCGAAACGCGACGTCCCAGGGCGGCTTGGGCAGCGGCTCTTCCGCGCCGCCGAAAAAGACGGCGCGCTGGAAGCGGCCGTGCTGGCGCAGGCGGAGCGCGAGATGTTTTTCCTTCATCACCTGCGGCGGCGCCGCGGGCTCAACCGCGCGCGCGAAGAAGAGCGGCTGCGGATTGCCGTTGCCGAAGGGTTGCAGCAGTTCGTGCCAGCGGAGCAGGTCCCAATTCAGCTCGCCAAGGGTGAGCTCGTGATCGAGCAGCAAGCGCGGCTCGAGGTCATCAGCGGTGAGAAGTTCACGACAGATGGCGGTGAAGGCCGCGGCGAAATCGAGGAAGTTACTTTCGCTTATCGTTAGGCCAGCGGCCATTTCGTGGCCGCCGAATTTCTCGAGCAACTCCCCGCAGCGCCCGAGCGCGGCGACGAGGGAGAAGCCGGGAATGCTGCGGCCGCTCCCCTTCCCAACGCCGTTCTCGTCGAAACCGATCACAAAGGTCGGCCGATGATATTTTCGCGCGATCCGTGAAGCCACGATCCCGAGCACGCCCGGGTGCCAGCCGCGTTCGCCGAGCACGATCGCGGATTCGGCGGCGAGATTTCGTTCGAGAATAAGTGCTTCAGCGGCCGCGACGATCTCGCGCTCGAGGCTTTGGCGCTCGCGGTTTTGCATATCCAGCTCCGCGGCGAGCGCGGCGCTTTCGGTTGCGTCGGTGGAAAGAAGAAGCCGTAGCGCGCGTTCTGCGGTCGTTAGGCGACCGGCAGCGTTCAAGCGCGGACCAAGGCGAAATCCGATGTGCTCGGAGACAATCGGCGCGCGCACCGCGGCGACATCCATCAGGCTGGCGAGGCCGAAGAGCCGCCGCTGCGCGATCTCGCGCGAGCCGTGATGCACTAAAATTCTGTTCTCGCCCTCGAGCGGGACGATGTCGGCGACGGTCCCGAGCGCGACGAGATCGAGTCGGCGCCGTAGATCGAAACCGGGCACCGGCGAAGTTTTCAGCAGCGCATGGCAGAGCTTGAAAACCACGCCGACACTGCAAAGATAAGTGAACTCGTTAGGCGCGCCCGTCTTCGGATTCACGAGCGCGACACAATCGGGCAGCTCCGCTTTTGGCTCGTGATGATCGAACACGATCACGTCCGCGCCGCGTGCCTTGAGGTCGGCGATTTCAGCGCAGGAAGAGGTGCCACAATCCACCGCGACGAGAAGCTGCGGCTGATGCAGTTGCCAGCAACGCGCCACGCCTTCCGGGCTGAGGCCGTAACCTTCGTCGATGCGCGATGGTAAAAAGAGCGCTGGCGGCGCGCCGTAGGCAACGAGCATTTCATTGAGCAACGCGAGCGAGGTGACGCCGTCGACGTCGTAATCGCCGTAGAGCACGACGCGCTCGCGAGACGCGACGGCGAGGAGGATGCGGTCGACCGCGGCGCGCATTTGCGGAAGCAGAAAGGGATCGCGCAAACGCGCGAGACGCGGCCGGAGAAATTCCTCCGCTTCAGCGTTGGTCGTCAGCCCCCTGCCATGGAGCAGCCGACTGATGCAGGCCGAGGCGCAAAGTCCCGGAGCTCCGTTCGTCTCGGCAAGAATCCAGCGCGCAGCGGGTCTCATTTCGCGAGAAATGCGGCGAGACGTTGCGCGTCGAACGGAACGCGAACCTTCGCGTCGTTGTCGACGTCGCGGAGCTTTTTCATGTGGGATGGAGCGCGCGCCCTTCATGCTGAAAAGAAAAGTCGCCGGCGTTTCATCCTACCATCTCGGGGCACTGCGCGGGCGCTGGAGGCAGGAAAAGATCCTGTTGATCTCGTCCGGGTTGAAGACGCGACCGGCGACTTCGAGTTCGCCTTTCTGCGGTTGCTTCGGCACGATTAAAACGCGCCGGACGTGCGATGAACCAGCGCGCGACTCAGCTTGTCACCCCGAGCCGGCGCAGCGCGGCGAGGGATCTCGCAAGCGTCTTGCGACGTCTGTTTTCCATGGAATACCGCCCAACGCCTGTGAGATCCCTCGCCGTCCTGCGGCGGCTCGGGATGACAATTTATCACTTCGACTGCCGTCCCGGAGACGTTCCACGTTTTGTAATTCCAACCAGTGAAGCCGACGCGCACCTCGCAACGACGCGTCAGACGAGCGCGAGCGCGCCCGGAGGAGCGGAGAGGAGATTTCGTTTTGCGCATTCTTCACCAAACTTTCGGAAGCCGGCTTTCTCGGGGTTGCCGAAACCAAACCGCAAACATTCGCGATAGTAAAACGCGCAGAAGGCCGGATCGACTTCCGTCTGCGCGGCGATGACCCCGTCGAGATTCGCGAGATTTTTTTTGCCTAACGAACGCAATTCCGCGGCGACTTTTTCTTTTCCGGAAAGCTCGGGGCGGATCAACCAGAGCGCGTAAACGAAAGGCAACCCGAATTGCTCGAGCCAACCCGCGCCGAGATCGAAAAAGCGATGGCGGCCGTCGGATTCCTGCCGGAAGCGGAGCGCCTGGTCGCCGATGAGAAGCTGTCCGCGCTCGCTCGTGATCTCCCCTTCCCGCACCAGCACCGGCTCAAAGCCGCGGTCGCCTAACAAACACTGGAGCAGGTTAACAGACGTCGCCGAGGCCGGGTCGACCACAACTTCACGCAGCGCGTGAAGCGGCCCGAGATGCGCGAGGATAACGCTGTAGACCGGACCGTCCGAAGCGATGGCGACGTCATCAACCACGGAGTAAATCGGGTTCCGCAAAAACTCGAAACTCGAGACGAGCGCCACATCGAGCTCACCGGCCGCGAGCTTCCGGCAAAGCGCGGACGGATGATCGTACTCAACCGGGCCTTCCCAGCCGTAAATGAGCGGCCGGGCGTTGAGGTACTTAACGCAACCGAGCCGCGTCGCCACTTCAGGCGAGGGCGAGCTCGTCGGCCGCGCGAGTGGCGGCAGTGGGATGCGCGGCGGGTAGATGTTTGTAGTAACTGTCGCGCTGGACGGGATCGCGGCCGGCTTCGCGGATGACGCGGCGGAGCGATTCGACGGTCTGTTCCTGGGGAGTTTTCGCGCCGGCCATGTGGAAGATTTTTTCTTCTACGATCGTGCCGTGCAGATCGTCAACGCCATAGGAAAGCGAGATCTGCGCGAGCGGCAGACCCATACTCACCCAATAGGCGGTGAGATGATCGATGTTATCGAGGTAAATCCGGCTGACCGCGAGGTTGCGGAGTTGATCGAAAGCAGTCGCGCCTTTGACGT